>JAKCCX010000018.1 GCA_021838715.1 Pseudomonadota bacterium
TCCGATCTCTCGATGTCGACCACCGCGCCGATGCACTGAACGATTTGTCCGTTTGCCATGTTGTCCCTCAGTTCAAAATTCTTGTATCCGTCCGAACGCGCCGAAGCCCTGCGGCGCGCCTCGGTCAGGCGACCGCCGCGCTGCCGCCCACGATCTCCGAAATCTCCTTGGTGATGCCCGCCTGCCGCGTCTTGTTGTAGACGAGCTGCAGTTCACCGATGAGCTTCTTCGCGTTGTCCGACGCGGCCTTCATCGCAACCATCCGGGCGCTCTGTTCGGAGGCCATGTTTTCCGCCACCGATTGGTAGATCAGCGCTTCGACGTAGCGGGTCAGCAGTTCGTCGACCACCTTGCGCGCCTCCGGCTCGTAAACGTAGTCCCACGAGTGGCTGCGGCGCTCTTCCTCGGTCTGCTGCAGCCGTTCCGCGGAAAGCGGCAGCAGCTGCTCGAACATCGGCTCCTGCTTCATCGTGTTGACGAAGCGGGAATACGCCAGATAGACGGCGTCGAGCTTGCCTTCGGCATACGCGTCCAGCAGCGGCTTGATCGGCCCGATCAGCTTGTCCAGATTGGGCTTGTCGCCCAGGTGGACGACCTGGGAAATCACATCGGCGCCCAGGCGCTGCAGGAATCCCAGGCCCTTGGCGCCGATCGCGGCCCCCTGGAAGCGGACGCCGTCCGCCTCCCATTGCCGGAAACGGCCGAGCAGCAGGCGCTGCACGTTGGTGTTGAGACCGCCGCACAGGCCTTTGTCGGTGGAGACGAGGATCAGGCCAACCCGCTTGTTGCCCTGGTGGTGAACCAGGAACGGGTGGCGATACTCCGGGGTCGCCAGCGCCATGTGCGCGGCGATGTTGCGGATCTTGTCGCCGTACGGACGGTGCGCGCGCATGCGATCCTGCGCGCGCCGCATCTTCGAGGCGGCGACCATTTCCATCGCCTTGGTGATCTTGCGCGTGTTCTGCACGCTCTTGATCTTGACGCGGATTTCCTTGGTGCTGGGCATCGGGAAGCCTTCTCTTGATTACGCTGTCAGGTCGTCCCGTGGATCAGTACGCCGCCGACGCCTTGAACGCCTTGATGGCGTCGGTCAGCGCGGCCTCGTCGTCTTTCGGCAGGTCCTTGGTGGTTTCGATGCGATCGACGAGGTCGGCGTGATGCAGCTTGAGGTAGTCGCGCAGCGCCCGCTCGGCGGCCAGGGCCTTGGGCACCGGCACGTCGTCGAAGTGGCCGTTGTTGGCGGCGAACAGCACGACGGCCTGCTCCCACACCTGCAGCGGCTGATACTGCGGCTGCTTCATCAGTTCGGTGACCAGACGGCCGCGATCGAGCTGCTTGCGCGTCGCATCGTCAAGATCGGAAGCGAACTGCGCGAACGCCGCCAGCTCGCGATACTGGGCCAGCGCCAGACGCACACCGCCGCCCAGCTTCTTGATGACCTTGGTCTGGGCGGCGCCGCCGACCCGCGACACCGAGATCCCCGCGTTGATGGCGGGGCGGATGCCGGAGTTGAACAGATCCGTTTCCAGGAAGATCTGGCCGTCGGTGATCGAGATCACGTTGGTCGGAACGAACGCCGTGACGTCGCCGGCCTGGGTTTCGATGATCGGCAGCGCGGTGAGCGAGCCGGTCTTGCCCTTGACCTCGCCGTTGGTGAACTTCTCGACGTATTCCGCGTTGACGCGCGCCGCGCGCTCGAGCAGGCGCGAGTGCAGGTAGAACACGTCGCCGGGATAGGCTTCGCGGCCCGGCGGGCGGCGCAGCAGCAGCGAAATCTGGCGATACGCCCAGGCCTGCTTGGTCAGGTCGTCATAAATGATGAGCGCGTCCTGGCCGCGATCGCGGAAGTACTCGCCCATCGTGCAACCCGCGTACGGCGCGAGATATTGCATCGCCGCCGAGTCGGAGGCCGAAGCCGCGACGACGATGGTGTATTCCATCGCGCCGGACTCTTCGAGCTTGCGCACCACGTTGGAGATCGTCGACGCCTTCTGGCCGATCGCCACGTAGATACAGAAAACGCCCTTGCCCTTGGAGTTGATGATCGTGTCGATCGCCACGGCCGTCTTGCCGGTCTGGCGGTCGCCGATGATCAGCTCGCGCTGGCCGCGGCCGATCGGCACCATCGAGTCGATCGACTTCAGGCCGGTCTGCAACGGCTGGGTCACCGATTCCCGCGCGATGACGCCCGGCGCCACCTTCTCGATGACGTCGCGCATCTTGGCCTGGATCGGGCCCTTGCCGTCGATCGGACGGCCCAGGCCGTCGACCACGCGGCCGAGCAGTTCGGGGCCGACGGGCACATCCAGAATGCGACCCGTCGTCTTGACCGTGTCGCCCTCGGAGATGTGCTCGTACTCGCCCAGCACCACCGCGCCGACGGAGTCGCGCTCGAGGTTGAGCGCAAGGCCGACGGTGCCGTCCTTGAACTCGAGAATCTCGCCTTGCATCACGTCCGACAGCCCGTGTACGCGGCAGATCCCGTCAGTGACCGTAACGACCGTACCTTGGGTACGAACGTCGGTCGAGGCGCCCATCCCTTGGATGCGGCTTTTCAGCAGTTCGCTGATTTCGGAAGGATTGAGTTGCATCGAACCACTCCGGATTGGAATATCACGCGGTCAACTGAATGCGCAGGCCGTCCAGACGGGCGCGCACCGAGTTGTCCATCACCCGATCGCCGACGGTGACCCGCACGCCACCGATGAGGCGCGAGTCGACCCGGACTTCAGGCTTGAGTTGAAAGGGAAACTTCTTGGCCAGCGCGCCCACGAGACCGTCGACCTGCGCCGGCTCCATCGGGTACGCGCTTTCGATCAGGCAATCCGCGATGCCGTCCGCTTCGTTCTTGCGGCTGCGGACCTGCGCGGCGATCTCCGGCAGCGCGACCACCCGATCGTTTTCAACGGCGATGCGGAGCAGGCCCGCGACCGTCTCGGGCAGCTGCGTTCCGGTCAGGCCGGCGATGAGGTCGATCCGCTGCTGCGGCGTGAGCCGGGGATCGCCCAGCGCCTCCGCCACGTCCGGCTGCGAAGCGACCTCCGCCAGCGCATCGAGGGCCGGCAGCCATTCCGCGGTTTTTCCCTGGGCTTGCGCCGCCTCGAAGAACGCTTCGGCGTAGGGACGTGCGATCGTGGAAAGTTCGGCCATGGCTTAGAGCTGCTGCTGAAGTTGCTCAAGCAGCGCCGCGTGCGTCCGCGCGTCGACTTCCCGCTTGAGAATCTGCTCCGCGGCGGCGACCACCAGAACGGCCACCTGGTCGCGCAGTTCGGTGCGCGCACGCACAAGCTGCTGCTGGGCCTCGGACTTGGCCGCGGCGATGAGCCGCTCCGCCTCGACCTGCGCCTGCGCCTTGGCCGCCTCGACGATGGCCTGGGCGCGCTTCTCGGTGTCGATGATGATCAGCTGAGCCCGGGCCTTGGCGTCGGATTCGAGCTGGGTGATCTTGCGGGTCGCTTCGCTCAGGCTGCGCGTCCCCTCTTCGGCCGCGGCAAGGCCGTCGGCGATCTTCTGGCGACGCTCGTCGATTGCGCGAATGAGCGGCGGCCAGATGAACTTCATCGTGACCCAGCCCAGGATGATGAATACGATCGCCTGGACGATTAACGTTGCATTCAGATTCATGGCAAATCCCGTTTCGAACTACATGCCGGCAGGCTGGGCGGCGGAAGTGACCGCCGCGGCGCCCGACATCAGCGGGTGGCGAGCACCCGTTAGTGCGCGGCGACGAACGGGTTGGCGGTCGCGAACCAGAGGGCGATACCCAGGCCGATAATGAACGACGCGTCGATCAGACCGAGCAGCAGGAAGACCTTGGTTTGCAGCGTGTTCATCAGTTCGGGCTGGCGCGCCGACGACTCGATGAACTTGCCCGCCATGATGCCGATGCCGATACAAGCGCCGGCGGCACCCAGACCGATGATCAGGCCGCAGGCAACAGCGACGAGGCCAATGGTAGTCATACGAAATCTCCTATTGTGTAAAGAGTGACAGAGACAAAGAGGTCGTGAAAAAAATCAATGCGAAGCGTGCGATTCCTGCGCCTGGCCGAGGTAGACGAGCGTCAGCATCATGAAAATGAACGCCTGCAGAACGATGATCAGGCACTCGAACAGCGCCCAGACCGCGCCGCCGACGAGCTGCATGCCCATTCCCCACACGGTCGCCGTGCCGCCGAGCATCGCCAGCAGGAAAAACAGCAGTTCACCCGCATACATGTTGCCGTACAACCGCATGCCCATCGACAGCGTCTTGGAGAAGTATTCGATGAGGTTGAGACCGCAGTTGGCGATCGCCAGCGCGACCGCGCCGATCCAGGTGAGCGGATTGGCCGTCAGATGGACGCGGCCGAACGGCGCGACGAACAGGTCGCGGACGAAGCCGCCCGGCCCCTTGATCTTGAATCCGTAATAGAACGAAAGAACCAGTACGCCGACCGACATGCCGAGCGGGACGTTGGCGTCGGCCGTCGGCACCGGGCGGAAATGGCCCGCGCCGAGCGCGCCCGCCAGGCGGGGGATCGCGTCAACCGGCAAGACGTCGAGCGCGTTCATTACCGTGCCCCAGCAGAACACGGTGAGCGCCAGCGGCGCGGCGTAGCGGCGGTCGCCGGGCACCAGCGCCTTGGCGGACTCGTCGACCATTTCGACCAGCATCTCGACGAAGGCCTGCATGCGGCCGGGGATGCCCGAGGTGACGCGGCCCGCGACGACGCGCAGGCTGATGAGCGTGATCGCGGCGGTGATCAGCGAAACGCTGATGGTGTCGAGGTTGTATACGGACGGATCGAAAAGCCCGTGCTGCGTCCCTGTCGCCAGGTAGTGCAGGTGGTGCGAGATGTATTCGGTTCCGGTAACCGCGCCGTCGGTAGCCATCGGTATGTCTTATTGCGTCTTTTTCCGTTGCTGTCGCCGGGTGCGCAATTCAGCGCCGCCAGGCCATGGCAAAGGGTTGTGCCAACAAAACGGCGCAGACCGATCCGATCAGCGCCGGCCAATTTACGTGTTTCACGCTCCAGACGATCAGCACCAGGATGCCGCCCGTCAGCGCGATCTTGGCGAATTCGCCAAGCAATAAAAGGAGAAGGCTTCCGAACGCCGCCGATGCGCCGCTCTCCGGCTTCGCTTTCCGCAGCACCCCCCAAAGCGCCATGTTCCCCGCGAACACGGCATTGGGCACCACGCAGGCCGCCCCGCCGAGCATCGCGCCGAACGCCGCATGGCGCCCACCCAGCAGACCCGCGACGAGCGCGGCGCACATGGCGACCCCGAATTGCACTGCGACGACCCGGAACATATTCCGGCGCTACTTCCGGCGCGCAACTTGCCTGCACGCAGCCGAAAGCGACCGCCCCCCTCCAAAACCCGCGGATTCTACTTTGCCGTACGGAATTGGGTCAAGTTCTATCCAAACTTGTGGCGGCTTGTCCGGTCCGGGCGCCGGCAACGTCGGGAATCCCGACGCTCAGTCCTCGCCGGCGTCTCCGCGCAGCGCGTCGATCAAGCCCTGCAGCTGATCGAGATCGCCGTAGTCGATGACCAGGCGCCCCGCTCCGCCGCGACCGGCATGGATCCGCACCTGCGTCGCGAGGATGTCCGACAGCTCTTCCTCCAGCCGTAGCAGGTCGCGGTCGCGCGCCGGCCCGGCCTTGCGCTGCGCCGGCGGCGCCGACGCCCGGCGGACGAGTTGCTCGGCTTGCCGTACGGAATAGCCGCGCGCGGCGATTTCATGGCCGAGGCGGATCTGCATTGCCGGGTCGACCGCGAGCAAGGCGCGCGCGTGGCCCATGTCGAGGATGCCCGCCATGAGCTGGTCCTGCACCGGCTGCGCGAGCTGCAGCAGGCGCAACAGGTTGGTGGTGGCGCTGCGCGAGCGGCCGATCGCCTCCGCCGCCTGTTCGTGGGTGAAGGAGAATTCGGCGACCAGGCGCTGGACGCCCTGCGCCTCTTCCAGCGGATTGAGGTCTTCCCGCTGGATGTTCTCGATCAGCGCCATCGCCAGCGCCGCTTCGTCGGGCACCGGCTTGATCAGCACCGGCACTTCGGTCAGGCCCGCGATCTGGGACGCGCGGTAGCGGCGCTCGCCGGCGATGATCTCGTAGCGGTCGCCGTCAACCGGTCGGACCAGGATGGGCTGGATCACCCCCTGGCGGCGGATCGACTCCGCGAGTTCCGCCAGCGCCTCCGGCTGCATGTGGGTACGGGGCTGGTACTTCCCGGGCTGCAGGCGCGCGACCGGCAGGGTCTGCGGTGCCCCGGCGGGCGCTTCGATGGGTTCCGCGCCGAGCAGCGCATCGAGGCCGCGGCCCAATCCTTTGGTACGTTTCATGGCATCAGAGTGTTTTTACGCGTTCGACCATCTCGGCCCCGAACTCGACGTACGCCGTGGCGCCGCGCGACGCCCGGTCGTAGACCACGCCCGGCGTGCCATAGCTCGGCGCCTCCGCCAGGCGGACGTTGCGGGGAATGACGGTGCGGAACACCTTGTCGCCGAAGTGCGATTCGAGCTGCTCGGAAACCTGCTGCTGCAGCGTGATGCGCGGGTCGAACATCACGCGCAGCAACCCGATGATCTTGAGCGCGGGATTGAGGTTGGCATGGACGCGCTTGATGGTGTTGACCAGGTCGGTCAGCCCCTCGAGCGCAAAATATTCGCACTGCATCGGAATCACGACCCCATGGGCCGAACACAGGCCATTGAGGGTCAGCAGCGACAACGACGGCGGGCAGTCGATGAGGACGAAATCGTATTCGGCCTCGACCGCGCGCAGCGCATCGCGCAGGCGCGCTTCGCGCTGCGGCAGATCGACGAGTTCCACCTCGGCGCCCGCCAGTTCGCGATTGGCGCCCAGCACGTCATACCCGCCGCGCTGCGAGCGCGCGCGCGCGCCGGCGATGTCGGCCGTGCCGATCAAGACCTGATAGACGGACGACTCGAGCGACCGCTTGTCGACGCCGCTGCCCATCGTTGCATTGCCCTGCGGATCGAGGTCGACCAGCAGCACGCGCTGCCCGTGCACCCCCAGGCCCGCGGCCAGATTGACGGCCGTCGTCGTCTTGCCGACGCCACCCTTTTGATTTGCAATGCAAAAAACCTTGGCCAAACGATTTCCTGGATGAGGTTATGGTTTTTCCGCGCCGTCGGGCCGCATCAGGACCAGGTGGCGTTGTTCGGCGAGCCGGGGAACGCGGAGTGTAACCGTCCGCAGGACGCGGATATCGGCAGGCAGCTCGGCAAGCTCCTGTTCCGGGTACTTCCCTTTCATCGCCGCCCAGGTTCCGCCGGGGCGCAGGAGACCGCGGGAGCAATCGACGAAGTCGCGCAGCGAGGCAAACGCCCGCGACACCACCAGATCCTGCGACGGGATGTTGGCATTGTCCCGCACGCCCAGCCGCGCGTGGCGCACCTGGACATTGGCCAGTCCCAGTTCCATGCGCACCTGGTGCAGGAAGGCGCATTTCTTTTCGACGGCGTCGACCAGCGTGCACTGCCACGCCGGCCGGACGATGGCGAGCGGAATGCCGGGCAGGCCGCCGCCGGCGCCGACGTCGAGCACGTGCAGCGGCTCCGGGTAGCCGAGTTCGTCCAGCGGGGCGACGATGGCCAGGCTGTCGAGGATGTGATGACTGAGCGCCTCGTCTTCGGAGCGGATCGCCGTGAGGTTGTGCACCCGGGTCCAGCGGCGCAGCAACGCCACGTAGCGCAGCAGGCTTGCGCCCTGCGCTGCGGTCACGGCGAGCCCGAGTTCCGCCCGCGCCAGGTCCGCCAGCGCCAGGGCGGCGGCGGACTCGGGGCCCGTCGGCACCGGCTGCGGCGCCTGCGCCGCGTTCATGGCGCCTCGGACCGCGCCGGCACGCGGCTCGCGCGCTTGAGAAAGACCAGCAGCAAGGAAATCGCCACCGGCGTGACGCCGGAAATCCGGCTGGCCTGGCCCACCGTCTCCGGGCGCTGCTGCTGCAGCTTCTGCCGGACCTCGATCGACAGGCCGCGGACCGTTTCGTAATCGAAGTCGGGCGGGATCCGCGTCGTCTCGTGGTGTTCCCGGCGCGCGATCTCCACCTGCTGGCGGGCGATGTAGCCATCGTACTTCGCCGCCGTCTCGAGTTGCTGCACCACCACCGTTCCCAATTCCTCGGGCGGCGGCACCCAGGCGTCGCCCTCCCCCTCCTCCGTCCGCGGCCGCAGGCTCGCCAGCGCCGGATAGTCGACGCCGGGACGCTTGAGCAGGTCGTACAGGGTGTATTCGCGCTCCAGGGCCTTGCCGAAGACCTGCTGCGAGCGCACCGCATCCAGCACGCGCGGATTGACCCAGGTCGACCGCAGGCGCTCGAGTTCGCGCGCGATCCGGTCGCGCTTGGCGCAGAAGGCATTCCAGCGCTCGTCGCCGACGCAGCCCAGCTCGCGCCCGATTTCGGTCAGGCGCGCGTCGGCGTTGTCCTCGCGCAGGCTGAGGCGGTATTCCGCCCGGCTCGTGAACATCCGGTACGGCTCGGTCACGCCGCGGGTGGTCAGATCGTCGACCAGCACGCCGAGATACGCCTGATCCCGGCGCGGCGCCCACGGCGCCCGCCCGCTCGCGCGCAGCGCGGCGTTGATGCCCGCCAGCAGGCCCTGGGCCGCCGCTTCCTCGTACCCGGTGGAGCCGTTGATCTGGCCGGCGAAGAACAGGTTCGCGAGGGCCTTGCTCTCCAGGGACGCCGTCAGCCCCCGGGGGTCGTAGTAGTCGTACTCGATCGCGTATCCCGGGCGCAGCAGGTGCGCCTGCTCCAGACCGCGGATCGAATGGACCATCGCGAGCTGCACATCGAACGGCAGGCTGGTGGAGATCCCGTTGGGGTAGATCTCGTGCGTCGCCAGTCCCTCGGGCTCGAGAAAGATCTGGTGCGAATCCTTGGCGGCGAAGCGGTGGATCTTGTCCTCGATCGACGGGCAGTATCGCGGCCCCACCCCTTCGATGACGCCCGAGTACATCGGCGAGCGGTCCAGATTCTCCCGGATGAGCTCGTGCGTGCGGGCGTTGGTATAAGTGACCCAGCAGGGGCGCTGCTCCGGGTGCTCGGCGGCATCGCCGAGGAAGGAAAACACCGGCATGGGATCGCGGTCGCCCGGCTGCTCTTCCAGCACGGAGAAATCGATGGTCCGGCCATCGATCCGCGGCGGCGTTCCGGTCTTCAGGCGTCCCTGGGGCAGCCGGAGCTCGCGCAGCCGATCCGCCAGCCGGATCGACGGCGGATCGCCGGCCCGCCCGCCCGAATGCCGCTCCAGGCCGATGTGGATCAGGCCGTTGAGAAAGGTGCCGGTGGTCAACACGACCGTCCGGGCGCGATAGCGGATTCCGGCCTGGGTGATCGCGCCCACGACCTGGTCGCCCTCCACCAGCAGGTCGTCGACGGCTTGCTGGAACAGCAGGAGGCCGGCCTGGTTTTCGAGGCGGCGGCGAATCGCGGCCTTGTAGAGCACGCGGTCCGCCTGCGCGCGCGTCGCCTGTACCGCCGGACCCTTGGATCGATTGAGGATGCGGAACTGGATTCCGGCTTCGTCGGTGGCGCGCGCCATGGCGCCGTCGAGCGCATCGAGTTCCTTGACCAGGTGTCCCTTGCCGATTCCGCCGATCGACGGATTGCAGGACATCTGACCCAGGGTCTCGATGTTATGCGTCAGCAGCAGCGTGCGCGCGCCCATGCGGGCGGCCGCCAGGGCCGCCTCCGTGCCGGCGTGACCGCCACCGATGACGAGAACATCGAACTGAGTGGGGTACTCCATGCGCCGCCTGCTCTATTTGCAAAATCCCGTCGCAAATTTCCGTTGCGCGCTTCTCCTCCCCGGGAAAGGAGGACGGCATGAATGTTTCACGTGAAACCATGCATCGCAATGTTTCACGTGAAACATCCGGATTCCGGATCGAATCCACCCCGAACCCGACCACGGCAGGCCGGCCCCGGGGTGGATCGGCAGCCTGCCTCAGGCCGCCGCCTTCTTCGACCGCGCAATCACCTGGTTGATCCGCCACTGCTGCAGGATCGACAGGCCGTTATTGAGAACGTAGTACAAAACCAGGCCGGAAGGGAAGAAAAAGAACATCACGCCGAACGCGAACGGCATGATCATCATCATCCGGGCCTGAACCGGATCGGGCGGCGTCGGCTGCAGGCGATACTGGATCCAGCTCGTCGCCATCATGATGGCCGGCAGCACGAACCACGGGTCCGGCGTCGCCAGGTCGTGAATCCACAGGATCCAGGGCGCGTTGCGCATCTCGACCGACCCCAAGAGCACCCAGTAGAGCGCGATGAACACCGGAATCTGGACCATGATCGGCAGGCAGCCGCCCAGCGGGTTGACCTTCTCCTGCTTGTAGAGCTCCATCATTGCCAGCTGAAGCTTCTGCTTGTCCTCGCCGCACTGCTCCTTGAGCCGCTGCATGCGCGGGGCCAGCTCCTTCATCTTGGCCATCGACTTGTACCCCGCTGCCGACAGCGGATAGAACGCCAGCTTGATCAGCATGGTCAGCGCAACGATCGCCCAGCCCCAGTTCCCGACCACGCGATGCAGAGCGCTGAGCAACCAGAACAACGGCTTGGCGATCGGATCGAGCCAGCCGTAATCCTCCACCCGCTCCAGGCCCGGCGCCAGCGCCGCGAGTTCGCGATGATCCTGCGGGCCGACATAGAGAATGGCGTCCCGCGTCACGCTCGCCCCCGGGGCGATCGTCCCCAAGGGAAAGATGGTCCCCACCGAAAAGAGCCGGTCGCTCAGCGCGCGGACATAGAACTCCCGCTGCATGCTTCCTTGCGGAATCCATGCCGTCAGGAAGTAGTGCTGCACCATCGCCACCCACCCATCCTTCGCCGCCGGCGGCAGGGTGACGTCGCTCTCGGCGATCTTCTTGAACGGGATCTTGCGATAGTGATCTTCGTTGGTATAGGTCGCCGGACCGGTATAGGTCTTGTAGAACGACCCTTCTTCCCCAGTAGTACCGTTGTCTCGAACGAGTTGCAGATACAAGGACGGCGTTACCGCCTTATCGCCGACGTTCTTGACCTCTTGCTGCACGTTGACGTCGTAATGTCCCCGCCGGAAGACGAAGGTCTTGCGCAGCATCACTCCGCCGGACTGCCCCTCCAGCACGACGCGCAGGGTGTCCTGGCCGTTTTCCAGCGTCGTCGGCCCCGGCAGGACCGTAAACCGCGTATTGCGATGGTTCGGGAAGCCGTCGCCGCCGATCAGGCCGGTCTGCCCCTCGTACTCCCGATCCGCACTGTGGTCGAACAGCACCTCGTGGGTCTTCGGTCCCGGCTTCTGCCCCGAAATGAAGCCCGCCAGGCCCTGCGCCTTCCAGTTCGTCGCCCGATGCTGCTTGCGCAACACCGCGCGGACGATCGTTCCGCCCTGGGGATCGATGTCGATCCGCAGCACGTCGGTCACGATTTCCACCGGCTTGACCGCCGCCGCCCCGGGTGCGCCGGCATCGGCTCCCGGAACCGTACCCGGCTGGGCGCTCGCCGCCGCTCCGACAGCAGGCACCGCACCGCCGGCTGCGCCGCCCGCGGCACCCGGACCCGCGGCCGCCTGGGTCGGAACCGGGAAGAACATCGGCTTATGGCCGTGTGCGACTTCCCAGCGATCCCAGAGCAAAACCAGGGAAAAACAGAAAACGACCCACACCAGTATCCGTTGAAAATCCATGATGGCTGCCCTGAAAACCTGTTTTATCGATCCGCCGCGTACAAGAACCGCGGCTACGCTATCGCGCAGGCTCGTCTTGCGCCTGCGGTGCTCCCTGTCCCACTCGTACGCCACCGCCGCCCGGCGCCACCTCGACCCGCTCGCAACCGTTCCGTCGCGATTCCTGAATGAAATTCCCGCCCGGCACGGGATCGATCCCGCCGGGATTCCACGGATGGCAGCGCAGAATCCGCCGCACCGCCAAGGCCCCGCCGCGCAACGCACCGAAGCGTCCGATCGCTTCCGCTGCGTAATGCGAACACGTCGGCGCGAACCGGCACTGGTTGCCGACCCAGGGAGAGAGAAAGAATTGATAACCGCGGATCGCCCAGAGCAGCAGGGTCTTCATGCCCCTCCCCTCGCCGGCTCCGCCGGCACTGGTGGCCGGGAACCGCGATCCGGGCCGCGCCCGCCCCGGACCACCCGCTCGAGACGCGCAAGCAGGCCATCGGATTCCGCCCGCAGTTCGCGCTTCAGCACCTGCCAGGCGCGATCATCCCCCTTGGCGGGAAACGGCGCCTTCAAACGCATCAAGACATCGAGGGGAACGCCGGACGCGGCGCGGTCCAGACTGGCGGCACGCCGCCGCGCCGATTCCCGCAGGATACGGCGGATGGTGTTGCGCACCACCGCACGCTGCGCGTGCCGCTTTGCAACCAGGATCCCGAAGCGCGTCCGGGAACGGCTCGGGGGCGCCCCGGCGGAAGCGACCTCGGTTTTCCGTACGGATCCGGCATCGGACGCACCGGTCTCCGCCCCTTCGGACGTTTCAACCGGGTGAAACCGTGCGCTCATGGCAATCCACGTACCCGACGCCCGCCAGGACCCTTGTGGAGGGAAAAACGCGTCGAACTCGGCGTTCCGGAGCAGGCGTCGATCCTTGCCCCAGGAAAGCCGGTTTCGCCGCGCAGACTCAGACCGCGAGCCGCTTGCGGCCTTTGGCACGGCGAGCATTGAGGACGGCGCGCCCATTACGGGTGCTCATCCGTTCCCGAAAACCATGCGTGCGTTTGCGCTTCACGACGGAAGGCTGATAAGTGCGTTTGGTAGCCATGGCGATTCCTCGAACCTGCGCAGGCGCCGCGAATCGATTCAACTCGCCCGGGCGCTGCCGAATGGGTGCTTCGCACGTCGCGAGACTGCGAAACGAAAAGCCCTCTATTAGAAGCGAATCGCATGATTTCGTCAAATGGCGATTCACCGGCCTGTGGATAACTTGCCCCTTCCCGGCTACAATCCCAGGTTCATGCCGATCATAAAAACGCGGGCAAGCACGCCGGCGTCGCGCGATCCACACCGGAACTCGGAGGGGACGGGGATGGCGCGGTCAATCCAACGGCGAGAAACAACGACCCGATGAGCACATTCTGGCAAACCTGTTCGCGCCAACTGGAGAGCGAACTGAGCCCGCAACAATACTCGGCCTGGATCAAGCCGCTGCGTCCTCTCGACTTCGACGAGGCCACCGGCGACGTCCGTCTCGCCGCGCCGAACCGCCTCAAGCTCGATGCGGTACGCACCCAGTTCGCGGAACGCATCCAGTCCGTCGTCGCTGCGATCCTCCAGCGGCCGGTCACGGTCTCGTTCGAGATCGACGCCGCCGTGGCCGACACCCCGGTGGAAGAATCCGCCGACGCTCCCGCTCCGGACGACGAACTCGACGGCATGCCGGCGGAAAATGACGACGACGGCAGCCCGATCGTCGCGCGCGCCGCCCCGGCGATCGTCGTTTCGGCCAATCCCGAATCGGTGGAGCGCGCGAAGCTCAACTCCTCGCTCACGTTCGAAACCTTCGTCATGGGAAAGGCGAACCAGCTGGCGCGCGCCGCCGCCCTGCAGGTTTCCGAAAACCCCGGCGGCTCGTACAACCCGCTGTTCCTCTACGGCGGCGTCGGCCTGGGCAAGACGCACCTGATCCATGCCGTCGGCAACAGTCTCCTCACCCGCCGCGCCAACGCCAAGGTCCGCTACATCCACGCCGAACAATACGTCACCGACGTCGTCCGCGCCTACCAGCGCAAGGCCTTCGACGAGTTCAAGCGCTATTACCACTCGCTCGACCTGCTGCTCATCGACGACATCCAGTTCTTCGCCGGCAAGTCGCGCACCCAGGAAGAATTCTTCTACGCCTTCGAGGCGCTGGTCGCCGGCCGCAAGCAGATCATCATCACCAGCGACACCTACCCCAAGGAACTCAAGGACGTCGAGGACCGCCTCGTCTCCCGCTTCGCCTCCGGCCTCACGGTGTCGATCGAGCCGCCGGAACTCGAGATGCGCGTCGCCATTCTGCTCAAGAAGGCCGAGGCGGAACGATCCGAGCTTGCCGAGGACGTCGCGTTCTTCATCGCCAAGAACCTGCGCAGCAACGTCCGCGAACTCGAAGGCGCCCTGCGCAAGGTGCTGGCGTTCTCCCGCTTCCACGACCGTCCAATCACCGTCGACCTCGCCCGCGAAGCGCTCAAGGACATCCTGACCGCCAGCACCGGCCAGGTCACGGTCGAACTGATCCAGAAGACCGTCGCCGAGTACTACAAGATCAAGGTCTCGGACATGTACAGCAAGCGGCGGCCGAACAACATCGCCATGCCGCGCCAGGTCGCGATGTACCTCGCCAAGGAAATGACGCAGAAAAGCCTGCCCGAGATCGGCGATCTCTTCGGCGGCCGCGACCACACCACCGTGCTGCACGCCGTGCGCAAGATCGGCGATGCCCGGTCCAAGGACGCGGTTCTGAACCATGCCCTGCACGTTCTCGAACAAACGCTGAAGGGATGAAGGATCGGGACAAGTCTGTGGATAACCCAGGAATTTCCGGGGACAGACCGGGATAACTTTCGACAAAACCCCGGCGCCCCAAAAGTTATCCCGGGTTATCCCGCACAATCCAAGGCTGCCGTACACACTTGTCCACGTCGATTCCACACGGATAACGTTTTGATAAATAATAGAATTGTCGGCTTATCCCCAGTCGCGACGGTCCTTTATCCATTACCTGCTATGAAAAGGAAATAAAACATGCAACTAGTCAAAGCGCCACGCGATTCGGTGCTCCGGCCGTTGCAAGTGGTCGGCGGAATCGTCGAGCGGCGACAGACCCTGCCGATTCTCGCCAACGTCCTGCTCCGCCGCGACCCGGCACGCCTGTCCTTCACGACCACCGACCTGGAGATCCAGATCCAGACCGGCATGGACGTGGCGGCTTCGACCGAATCGGGATCGGCAACGGTTTCCGCCCGCAAGCTGATCGACATCCTGCGCGCCCTGCCGGACGTCGAAGTGCAGCTTTCGTACGTCAATCGCAAGCTCACGATCCAGGCCGGCCGTAGCAAGTTCTCGCTACAGACGATGTCGGCGGACGAATACCCCACCGTCGCCCAGGCGCCGGTCAACGTCGATTTCACCGTTCCCGCGTCGTCGTTGAAGTACCTGCTGTCGATGGTCCACTACGCCATGGCGACGCAGGACATCCGTTACTACCTCAACGGCATGCTGCTGGTGATCGACGGACCCAAGGTCCGCGCCGTCGCCACCGATGGCCACCGCCTCGCCATGTGCGAGTTCGAGCGCACCGAGACCAGCGGCGCCATCGACGTCATCGTCCCGCGCAAGACCGTGCAGGAACTTGGCCGCCTGCTGCCGGACGGCGATGAACCCGTACGCATCCAGGTGGCGTCCAACCAGGTGCGCTTCGAGTTCGGCTCGATCGAACTCGTCTCCAAACTCGTAGAAGGCAAGTTTCCGGATTACGCCAAGGTCATCCCGGCGAACAATTCCAAGAGCTTTCTCATCGGCCGCGAAGAGTTCATGCAGTCGCTGTCGCGCGCCGCGATCCTCACCACCGAGAAATTCAAGGGGGTGCGCCTGGTGCTGGCGCACGGATCGCTCAAGGTGAGCGCCAGCAACACCGATCAGGAAGAGGCGCAGGAAGAGATCGAAATCGACTATTCCGGCGAATCGCTCGACATCGGATTCAACGTCACCTATCTGCTGGACGTGCTTGGCAACCTCAAGTGCGACCAGGTTCGCGTATCGCTCGGCGATTCCCTGGGAAGCGCCCTGATCACGGTTCCCGACTCCGACCGGTTCCAGTACGTCGTCATGCCGATGCGGATCTGATCGCAGACCCGATCGCCCATTCGACGGAAATTCACGAGGCCCAGCGCACGATGTCCGCAGTTCCCAACGAGCAAGCGCAAGAACCCAACGCCATGCAGGATTCCGAACCGGTCGCGGGATCGGCCACCGCAGCGGCAAGCGAGGCGGTACCCGAGGCGGCACCCCAGGCCGCCGGAACGCCCGACGATTACGGCGCATCGAGCATCCAGATCCTCGAAGGCCTGGAAGCGGTCCGCAAGCGCCCCGGCATGTACATCGGGGACACCCAGGACGGCACCGGCCTGCATCACATGGTGTTCGAAGTCGTCGACAACTCGATCGACGAAGCGCTGGCCGGCTTCTGCGACGACATCGTCGTCACCATCCACACCGACAACTCGATCTCCGTCACCGACAACGGCCGCGGCATCCCGACCGGCGTCAAGTTCGACGACAAGCACGAACCCAAGCGCTCGGCGGCCGAGATCGCGCTCACCGAACTGCATGCCGGCGGCAAGTTCAACCAGAACAGCTACAAGGTCTCGGGCGGCCTGCACGGCGTGGGCGTGTCGTGCGTGAACGCGCTCTCCAAGTGGCTGCGCCTCACCGTCCGCCGCGACGGCAAGATCCATCAAGCGGAATTCCGCACCGGCGTGCTGCAGGACCGGATCATCGAGACCGTCAACGGCGACGCCGTCTCCCCGCTGCGCGTACTCGGTACGACCGAAGGGCGCGGCACCGAAGTGCATTTCCTGCCCGACGAGGGGATCTTCGGCCACGTCGAATTCCACTACGAGATCCTCAGCAAGCGGCTGCGCGAACTCTCGTTCCTCAACAACGGCGTCCGCATCCGCCTGGTCGACCAGCGCAACGGCAAGGAAGAGGACTTCGCGTTTTCCGGCGGCGTGCGCGGCTTCGTCGAATACATCAACAAGACCAAGACCGTTCTGCACGGCAACATCTTCTATGCCCAGGGCGACTCCACGCCCAACGGCGCGGGCATGCAGGTCGGCGTCGAAGTGGCGATGCAGTGGAACGACGGCTACAACGAAACGCTGCTCGCCTACACCAACAACATCCCGCAGCGCGACGGCGGCACCCACATCACCGGCCTGCGCGCCGCGATGACGCGCGTCATCAACAAGTACATCGAACAACACGAGTTCGCCAAGAAGGCCAAGGTCGAGACCACCGGCGACGACATGCGCGAAGGCCTCACCTGCGTGCTGAGCGTCAAGGTGCCCGAGCCCAAGTTCTCGTCGCAGACCAAGGACAAGCTCGTGTCCTCGGAAGTGCGCCCCGCGGTCGAGGAAGTGGTGGCCAAGGCGCTCGAGACGTTCCTGCTCGAACGCCCCGCTGACGCCAAGATCATCTGCGGCAAGATCGTCGAAGCCGCCCGCGCGCGCGAAGCCGCCCGCAAGGCCCGCGAGATGACCCGCCGCAAAGGCGTGCTCGACGGCGCCGGCCTGCCCGGCAAGCTCGCCGACTGCCAGGAGCGCGACCCCGCCAAGTGCGAGCTCTACATCGTGGAGGGCGACTCGGCCGGCGGCTCGGCCAAGCAAGGCCGCGATCGCAAGTTCCAGGCCATCCTGCCGCTGCGCGGCAAGGTGCTCAACGTCGAACGCGCGCGCTTCGACAAGCTGATCTCCTCCGAACAGATCGTCACCCTGATCACCGCGCTCGGCAGCGGCATCGGCCCCGACTTCAACGCCGACAAGCTGCGCTACCACCGCATCATCATCATGACCGACGCCGACGTCGACGGCGCCCACATCCGCACCCTGCTGCTGACGCTGTTCTATCGCCAGATGCCCCAGCTCGTCGAGCGCGGCCACATCTACATCGCCCAGCCGCCGCTCTACAAGGTCAAGCACAACAAGGCCGAGCGCTACCTCAAGGACGATTACGAGATGACGCAATACATGCTCAAGATCGCCCTCGACGGCGCCCGCCTCTACCCCGACGCGCAGGCGCACGCCGACAACCAGCCGATCACCGGCGACGCCCTCGACGAACTCGCGCGGCAATATCTCACCGCCGCCGCCGTCGCCGACCGCCTCGCCCGCGTCATCGACCGCGGCGCGCTCGACGCGATCCTCAACGGCGTCGAAATCGACCTGCACGAACCGGCGTCCGCCGAAGCGTCCGCCGACGCACTACGGCGCGCCCTCATTCAGGCCGACGGCCTCGGCGACAGCGCGGCCATCGCCGTGCGCGTCGAATGGGATGCCCGCACCGAGAAGCCCCGCCTGCGCATCGAACGGCGCCAGCACGGCAACTGGAAGGCCAGCACGATCGACGCCGATTTCGTCGCCGGATCCGACTACGCCACCCTGAGCACCGCCGCCAACATCTTCCGCGGCCTGCTGCGCGACGGCGCCCGGATCGCGCGCGGCGAGGGCGAGCGCACCAAGGAATCGACCGTTGCCGACTTCCGCGGCGCCATGCAATGGCTCCTCGATCAGGCCGAGAACGGCGTCAGCAAGCAGCGCTACAAAGGTCTCGGCGAAATGAACCCCGAGCAACTTTGGGAAACCACCATGGATCCCACCGTGCGCCGCCTGCTCAAGGTGCAGATCGAAGACGCCATCGGCGCCGACGCGATCTTCTCGACGCTGATGGGCGACGAAGTCGAACCGCGCCGCGTGTTCATCGAAGCCAATGCGCTGTCGGCGGGGAATATCGATATTTGACGGCGGTTCCCTCGGGGGACGATGACTCGACAGCCGACCGAAGGACGGAGGAATTCCTTGGCAGCGCTTCAGGTCACAGAAATTGTCCGCCGTCTCGATCAGGGAATGACCGGGCCATACCTTGTCCGCGCGGAGGATGGCGAGCTATACGTAGCGAAGGGCAAGGGAGCAACGAAACGCGGCCTGATGGTCGAATGGATATGTGCTCACCTGGCTCGCCGGATCGGGCTCTCGATACCGGACTTTACGTTTCTCGAGGTTCCCCAAGAACTGCTGGACGCACTCGCAACCGGTGCGACCTCGTTAGGCGCGGGAATCGCGTTTGGCTCACGGCAGGAAGTGAGCGTTCAGGAATTCGCGATCACGCAGCTAGAGCGAGTTCCTTCCGACCAGCGCCGATTGCTTCTGACATTCGATTGGTGGATCGAAAATGGCGACCGCTCGCTTTCACCGCACGGTGGAAACCCCAACCTGCTTTGGCGGGCTTCGGACCGGCGCCTGTTGGTGATCGACCATAACCTCGCGTTCAACGCAGGCGCGGATTTCGACAAAGGAAAGTTTTTCTCGACCCACGTGTTTCGCGCCGACGCGGACGCGGCATTTTACGATTTGGTCAACCGCATCGAACTCTCCACTCGATTGCATTCCGCGTCTGCGTGTTTCGATACTGCCCTTGCGGCGATTCCGGAGCCATGGAAATGGGTCGACGCCGAGTGCACAATCCCGGTTCAGGTAGACTGGTCTGCAGTCAGAAACCGGCTTGTACAGCGAGCAGAACTCACGAGAGGTTGCCCCGTATGAAATTCGCCGCTCGGTACGCGATCGTGCGTTTTTTGCCGTACGCGGAGACGGAGGAGTTCGCCAATATCGGCGTGGTCGTGTGGGCGCCGACGGCGCGGTATTTCAATTTTCGTATTTCCAGCAAGTGGCGGCGGATCGGCGGATTTTTCGAGGCGCTCGATCGTCGCGTATTCGCGGAAGGGGTGCGGGCGTTCGAGGAGGAGCTTGTTCGGACCCGACAGATGGCCAGCGAGTTGCTCCAACAAGGTCCCGTAGGTTTGGTCTCCGCGCAGAACTTATTTGACGATCTGGTGCGGCCGCGGGAAGCGCTTTTCCGTTTTTCCGAAATTCGGGCTGTCATGGCGGAGGTTCTGGACGACACGCTGACTGCGCTCTTCGACCGATACGTGGAGCACGACTTCGTCACCACGGACCCGCATGAGAAGTTGATCGAGCGCAGCCTTCGCGCCGCGCTGCGGCGCGAAGGGTTGGGCGAACGGTATCGACGTGCAGATCTCGGTACGGGCGAGTTGCGCTTCGGAGTTCCTTTTGCAGAAAGGGATGTCATGGGCCATGTGCATAAGGTGATCAAGCCGATGCACTTGGCTTATGAGAGTCCGCTGCGGATCCTCGATCACGGCAGCCAGTGGGTTGGGAGACTGCGACACCTGAAACGGATCGACGCCATGCCGGATGCCTTGCTGCTGGCGGTGACGCAACCGCCGCCGGATACCGACGGGCATGCCGCCTACGAAGAGATTCGGCGCGACCTGGAGAATGTGGGCGCCCTTCTTGCCGCAGCGAACGACGAATCGGCGGTGATTCACTTCGCTCGGGCGGCATAGGTAACGCTGGACGCATCGGCGATCCCCGTTTGGCCAACTTGTTCTGGGTGCCCGCGCAGGCGAGCTGGAAAAACATAGGGACTTGGCTGCCGATTTAAGCGTGACCAGCTTTGCCGATTCTGTGCGGATCCGGATCTTTCGGAGCGGACGGACATGCAAAAGAATCGACTCGAGGCGTTCAGCGATGGAGTCCTGGCCATCGTGATCACGGTGATGCTGCTGGAGATGAAGGTGCCGCTGGGATCCGACCTGGGCGCACTGCGTCCGGTCCTGCCGCTGTTCCTAAGCTATGTTCTGAGCTTTCTCTACGTCGGCATCTACTGGAACAACCATCACCACATGATGCACGCGGCATCTTCCGTCGACGGCGCGGTGCTGTGGGCCAACCTGCATCTCCTGTTCTGGCTTTCCCTGCTGCCGTTCGCCACCGCGTGGATGGGGGAGAACCACTTCGCCCCCGCTCCGACCGTGCTCTATGGCGGAGTGCTGCTGTGCGCGGCGGTGGCGTATTCCATCCTCGCCCACACGCTCGTCGCTGCCGACGGTCCTGATTCGCGTCTGGCACGCGCGCTCGGCCGCGATTTCAAGGGAAACCTGTCGATTGTTATGTACCTGGTGGCAATTCCCTTGTCGTTCGCTGCCCAGTGGGTTGCGCAATTACTATACGTCGCCGTCGCTGCGATCTGGCTGATCCCGGATCGGCGCATGGTGCGTGAATAGCGGTTTCGGTACAACGCCACGTCCATGGAACACGTCAAGGCCGCATTCCTCTTCGTGCTCGGGTTCGGCATGCTGCTCGTCGCGCTGCAGGGAGTCGGCCGCGGCGCGCTGCCGGCACGCCGGACGGTATATCGATCGCAGCAACCGCTGCTCTTCTGGTTCTTCTTCCTGCTGTATTTGTGGTTCTCCCTCGATGTGATGTCGCATGCCGTGACGATGACCTTCCCGCACGGCGATCGCCCGGCGCCGCCGCGTTCGCGGACTCGATGGGGGTCCGATACCCGCACCCCTTCAGCAGGCACGCATCCTGCTATATCCATGGCATGGACTCCGCTCCCCTACCCATCGCCCTGGATTCGGCCTATCAAGGAATCGGACCATACGATGAACTGATCGGTCCTGGCGGAAAGCCGCGGCCGGCGGCCCAACCGTTGTTCGACTACCTGGCCCGCCTCAAGCCGGATGACCTGGATACGCGGCGCGCGGCGGTGGACGCCGCGATCATGACCATGGGAATCACCTTCACGGTCTACAGCGACGGCGCGAACATCGACCGCGCGTGGCCGTTCGACATCATTCCGCGCATCATGGCCAAATCGGAATGGTCGCGCATCGACGCGGGGCTGAAGCAGCGTCTGACCGCGCTCAATCTCTTCATCGATGACCTCTATAACGAGCAGCGGATCGTCAACGACAAGGTCTTCCCGATCGAGGTGTTGGCCGGTTCCAAGAATTTCCGGCCCCAATGCCGCGGCATTACGCCCCGTTTTGGGGTGTGGGCCCACATCTGCGGCACCGACTTGGTGCGCGACAAGGACGGCACGATCTATGTGCTGGAAGACAACTTGCGCGTGCCGTCCGGGGTTTCCTACATGCTGGAGAACCGCCATGTCATGAAGCGGCTCTTTCCGGAAATGTTCGAGACCTGTTCCATCCTGCCGGTGGACGACTATCCGGCCCGCCTCTACGACACGCTGGCCGCACTGGCTCCCCGGCAGGGGGAGCGGCCGGTGGTGGCGGTACTGACGCCCGGCATATTCAATTCGGCCTACTTCGAGCATAGCTACCTTGCCCAGCAGATGGGCGCATATCTGGCCGAGGGCTCGGACCTGATCGTGGGCAAGGATGACGTCGTCTACCTGAAGACCGTATCAGGCCTCACGGCGGTGGATGTGATCTACCGGCGCATCGACGACGATTTTCTCGATCCGGAGGCGTTCCGTCCGGACTCGGTGCTCGGGATCCCCGGCCTCATGCGCGCCTGGCGCGCCGGTACGGTGGGCATTGCCAATGCGCCGGGCGCCGGGGTCGCCGACGACAAGGTCGTCTACACGTTCGTCCCCAAGATCATCAAGTATTACCTCGACCAGGATCCCATCATTCCCAATGTGCCGAGCTATCTGTGCATGTACGACGACCAGCGCGACTTCATTCTGGCCAACCTCGACAAGCTGGTGGTCAAGCCCGCAAACGAATCGGGCGGCTACGGCATGTTGATCGGGCCGCGCGCAAGCAGCAAGGAACGCGATCAGTTCGCCGAACGGATCAAGGCGAATCCGCGCAACTACATGGCGCAGCCCACGATCGATATTTCGACTGCGCCCACGTTGGCCGGACATCACCTCGCCCCGCGCCACCTGGACCTCCGCCCCTTCGTCCTGCAATCCGACAAGCTGTATGCCACGACGGGCGGCCTGACCCGCGTAGCCATGGTCGAAGGATCGCTGGTGGTCAACTCATCGCAAGGCGGCGGCAGCAAGGACACCTGGATCGTGGACGTCGGGACGGGGGCCTGATGCTCTCCCGTGTCGCCGAAAACCTGTACTGGATGACCCGCCACATGGAGCGCGCGGAAAACACCGCGCGCCTCATCAACGGTACGGCGCAGGTCGTGATGGACCTGCCCAAGGGTGCGTCGTTCCGCTGGGACAACCTGGTCAGCGTGGTGGGGCTGGACAACCGGTTCCAGGAGTTCTACGCGGAAGCGGACGAAGAATCGGTCATGCGCTTCCTGATTCTCGATGAACGCAATCCCAGCTCCATCGTGTCGTGCATCCGCAATGCCCGCGAGAACACCAGAACCTTCCGCGAGGTGCTGCCCGGCGAGACCTGGGAGCGCATCAATGCGCTGCATCTCTTCCTGCAGCGCAGCGGGGCGCGTACCACCCAGGGGCGGCTGCCGCGCTTCGAGGTGCTCAATGAAATCATCGAGCGCCGTCAGTCCATCATCGGCCTGTTGGTGGGATCGATGAGCCTGGACGTCGCCTATCAGTTCATCAAGCTCGGCCGCAACATCGAGCGCGCCGACATGAGCACCCGCATCCTCGACGTGAATTCCGCCGTTCTGCTGCCCAAGGAGGGCAACACCGAGGCGGAGGTCGAGCGGTTGTGGATGGGAACACTGAATGCCCTGTCCGCCTATCAGACATATCGCCGCCGCGTGTCGGTCCATGTTCGCGGCCGCCAGGTGCTGGACTTCGTCATGAAAGATGCCGGCTTTCCCCGCACCGTGCATCACTGCCTCAACGAAATAGTCAGTTGCCTGAAGAGGCTGCCCAACCATGCCGGACCGCTGGCTGCGGTCCAGCATGCCCGCCGCCGCCTGCTGCGCACGTCGTTTGGCGCGCTCGATCTCGGTGCCCTGCACGAGCGGCTGGACCGGGTGGAAGCCGATCTGGGCGCCATCCACGACGCCCTGTCAAGGCAGTATTTCCATCTCCATTCGAGTCCGGCCGCGCCGACGCAGACCGCCCCCGCCGCGCAGGAATAGGACCGGCTACGGCCGGCCGGCTGCCTGCGACGGCGCGATCGGCACCGCCTTCACGGCCCAGATGTCGTCGCAATACTCGCGGATGGTGCGGTCGGACGAAAACCATCCGCTGCGCGCCGTGTTGAGAATGCTCATCCGGCTCCAGCGGTCGCGGTCCGCATAGGCCGTGTCCGCTTCGATCTGCGCATCCAGATAGCTCTGGAAATCCGCGAGCAGCAGGTAGGGATCGTGATGGAGCAGGTTGTCCACGAGCGGACGAAACAGATCGCCGTTTCCGCGCGAGAAGAAGCCATGCCGGATCAGATCGATGGCAACCCGGATATCCGGATTGGCATGGTAATGCTGCATGGGGTCGTATCCCTCGTGCTTGATCCGCGCCACTTCCTCGGCCGTGTGACCGAACAGGAAAAAATTCTTGGCGCCGGCCTGTTCCCGAATTTCAATGTTGGCCCCGTCGAGCGTGCCGATCGTGACCGCGCCGTTCATCATGAACTTCATGTTGCCCGTGCCCGACGCTTCCTTGCCGGCCGTGGAAACCTGCTCGGACAGATCCGCCGCGGCATACAGCGCCTGACCGGTGCGCACATTGAAATTCGGGACGAAGACGACCTTCATCCGGCCGCGCACGATCGGATCGTGATTGACGACGGAGGCGACCGAGTTGATCAGCTTGATGATCAGCTTCGCCATGAAATAGCCGGGAGCGGCCTTGCCGCCGAAGATGAAGGTCCGCGACGGAAACTCGAGGTTCGGGTTTTCCCGCAGGCGGTGATACCGCGCAATGACATGGAGAATGTTCAGGTGCTGGCGTTTGTACTCATGGATGCGCTTCACCTGCACGTCGAACATCGAATCGGGATCGACCGCCACGCCCGTGACGCTGCGCACATATGCGGCGTAGGCCTCCTTGTTGGCGCGCTTGATCTCGCGCCATTGCGCGCGGAAGTCCGCGTCTTCCGCCAGCGGCTCCAGTTCGCGGAGCCGGCTCATGTCGGTCAGCCATCCCGACCCCAGCTTGCGGTCGATGAGCGACGTCAGGCGCGGGTTCGACAAGGCCACCCAGCGGCGCGGGGTCACCCCATTGGTCTTGTTGGAGAATTTCTGCGGGCTGATCTGATAAAAGTCGCTCAATACTTCCTGCTTGAGGAGTTCGGTGTGCAGCGCGGCCACGCCGTTGATCGCATGGCTGCCGACGCACGCCAGATGGGCCATGCGCACATGGCGCCCGCCGGCTTCGTTGATCAGCGACAGGCGTATCGCGCGATCGATGTCCGTGGGGTCTTGCAACCGAACCTGGTCGAGAAAGCGCGCATTGATTTCGTAGATGATTTCGAGGTGGCGGGGAAGCAGCCGCTCGAACAGGGAAACCGGCCATTGCTCGAGGGCTTCCGGCAGCAGCGTGTGATTCGTATAGGCAAACGTCTGGCGCGTCACCTCCCAGGCCGGTTCCCAGTGCATGTTCTGGGTGTCGACCAGCAGGCGCATCAGTTCGGCCACGGCGATGGCCGGATGCGTGTCGTTGAGCTGTACCGTGAATTTCTCGTGGAACCGCTCCAGCGGAATCTCCTGGATCCGCATGATGCGCAGCATGTCCTGCAGCGAACAGGCGACGAAGAAATACTGCTGGGTGAGGCGCAGTTCCTTGCCCTGAATCTGCTCGTCGTTGGGGTACAGGACCTTGGTCAGGTTTTCCGATTCGATCTTGCGCTGCACCGCCCCCCAGTAATCGCCGCGGTTGAACGTCGAGAGATCGAACGTTTCCACCGCTTCCGCCCGCCAAAGGCGCAAGGTGTTGGCGGTGTTGTTGCGGAATCCGAGAGTCGGTGTGTCGTAGGGAACGCCCAGCACGCTCCGGGCAGGGATCCAGCGCACCTGAGGACGCCCCTTGTCGTCGGTGAAGTGCTCCGTGTGGCCGCCCAGCTTGACCTCGACCGCCCACTCCGGGCGGGCGATTTCCCATGGATTTCCCTTGCGCAGCCAGACATCGGTCTTTTCCACCTGCCAGCCGTTGACGATGTCCTGGGTGAAAATGCCATGCTCGTAGCGAATGCCATAGCCCAGGGTCGGAATTTCCAGCGTGGCGAGCGAATCGAGGAAACAGGCCGCCAGCCGTCCCAGCCCGCCGTTGCCGAGCCCCGGTTCATCCTCCTGCGCCAGCAGCGACTGGTAGTTCAGGCCGAGTTCGCGCATCGCGTCGCGCACCGGCTCTTCGATGCCGAGATTGAGAATGTTGTTGCCCAAGTGCGGGCCGAGCAGGAATTCCGCCGACATGTAGGCCACGGTTCGCGACCCCAGGTGGGTATAGATTTCCGCGGTGCGCACCCAGCGCGCCAGCAAGCGGTCCCGCACCGTGTATGCCAGGGCAAGATAGTAGTCGTGCTGCGACGCCAGTTTGGGGAATTTTCCCTGGACGTAAAACAGGTTGTCCAGGAACGCCCGTTTCAGGGCCTCCTTGGAGATGCCGGTACGGCTGGTTTCCGGCTGGGTCGCGTTCTGATGTTCGACGGGTGTGTTCATTTCGTCCGAAGGATTCGCAGGTCGAGCGTGGAAGGAAATTCGCCCGCCGGCTCTTCGGGCGGGAGCGTCATGGGCCTGGGTGGTTCGCCGGGGAGGAAGCGTGCCATCGGAGGCACCCAGGGCGGCGGACGCAAGGGGCCTGCCGTATGACCCTGGGTTTCAAATCGCGTGTTGCGGCGCGCTTCGGCTTCATTGGCGTTGACCGGGAAATGCGCGTAGTTGCGTCCGCCCGCATGCATGACCTGATACACGCAGCCGCCGATCGACCGGCCGTTCCAGGTATCGACCAGATCGAAAGTAAGCGGCGAGTGTACGCCGATGGTCGGGTGCAGGGCCGAAGGCGGCTGCCAGGCCCGGTATCGCACCCCTGCGACATATTCGCCGGCCACGCCGGTCGCGGCCAGCGGAATGCGGCGGCCGTTGCAGACCAGCAGGTGGCGGTTGTCCGTCAGGCCGCTGAGCTTGACCTGCAGGCGCTCCACCGAAGAGTCGACAAAGCGCGCGGTGCCAAGGTTGGTGGCTTCCTCCCCGAGCGCGTTCCACGGCTCGATGGCGGCGCGCAGCTCGATTGCGATTTGGCCAAGCTGGCGGGTGCCATAGTGGGGAAAGCGGAACTCCAGAAACGGCTCGAACCACTCCTGCTGGAACGGGAATCCGCCATCGTTCAGGTCCGCGACGACTTCCTTGAGGTCCGTCCACAAATAATGCGGGAGCATCCATCGATCATGCAGCTGCGTGCCCCAGCGCACCAGCGGCTTTTCGTAAGGCGTTTCCCAGAGACGCGCCACGAGCGCTCGCAGCAGCAGCATCTGGGCCAAGCTCATGCGCGCATGGGGCGGCATTTCGAATGCGCGGAGTTCGAGCAGCCCCAGGCGACCCGCTGCACTGTCGGGGGAATAGAGCTTGTCGATGCAGAACTCCGCACGGTGCGTGTTGCCCGTGAGGTCCGTCAGAAGGTGGCGCAGCAATCGATCGACCAGCCACGGTTGGGGCACGACGCCGCGTGGCATGCGCTGGAAGGCGATCTCCAGTTCATAGAGCGCCTCGGGCCTGCCTTCGTCGACGCGCGGAGCCTGGCTGGTCGGGCCGAGGAAGAGCCCCGCGAAGAAATAGGACAGGCTGGGGTGGTGCTGCCAATAGGTGACCAGACTGCGCAGCAGATCGGGGCGCCGAAGGAAGGGGCTGTCCGCCGGCGTGCTGCCGCCGAGCGTCACGTGGTTTCCGCCGCCAGTGCCGGTATGCCGGCCGTCGAGCATGAACTTTTCCGGGGACAACCTCGACTGGCGCGCTTCTTCATAAAGGATGGTGGTGCGTTCGACGAGTTCCTCCCAAGTCCGGGACGGGTGGATGTTGACTTCGATCACGCCCGGATCCGGCGTCACCAGCAGCTTTTCCAGGCGCCCGTCGTTGAGGAGCCCATAGCCCTCGACAGCGACCGGCATTTCGAGTGTCGCCGCGGTGTGCTCGATCGCCGCGATCAATTCCAGCCCGTGTTCGAGCCGCTGCAGCGGCGGCATGAACACGTGCAGGCACCCGTCGCGCGGTTCCACGCAGACCGCGGTGTGCGGCACCGCAACGGGAACGTGCACCGGCTCATCCATTTCGAAACGCGCTTCGGCGTCGGGCTCCCAGGCAGCACTGCGTGCCGCCGCTGTCCGATGAAAATCGCCAAGCGGCGGCTGGAGCTCGAACGGGTCGGGCGGGCCGACCCATTCGCGCTGGTCCTCGTCCACCCACGGCAGGGAATCGAGCGGGAGCCGCAGCCCCAGGGGCGAATCGCCGGCCGCGAGGTAAAGGCGTCCGCGGCGGAAATTCCAGGGCGCCGAATACCAGCAACCGACCGATCCGTTCCAACCCAGCGGAAGCACGTAGCCTGCGGGCGTATCCAGCCCGCGCGAAAGCTTTTCGGCAAGTGCGCGGCGCACCGCTGGATCCTTGAGGTCGGCCTTCGCCGGGTCCAGATCGATCGGCAGGCGGGCCTCGCTTTGCAGGTAGAACATCGCGTCTTCGTAGGCCGGCATGACGTAGCGGGTCGCCAGTCCCAGACTGCGGCAGAGCGCATCCGCGAACCGCTTCGCCTCGCCGATGCCATGACCACGGTCGTGATGCGCCTGCGCGAGCCACTTCGGATTGCGCCAGATCGGCACGCCATCCTTGCGCCAAAACAGGCCCAGTGCCCAGCGCGGCAGGGGCTCGCCCGGATACCACTTTCCCTGCGCCGTGTGCAGGAGAACGCCCTGCCCGAAACGCGCTCCAAGGCGCCGCGCCAGGACCTCGGCCCGCTCGCGCTTGTGCGATCCCAGTGCGGCGGTGTTCCATTCCGGTGCATCCGCGCTGTCGATGGAGACGAACGTCGGTTCGCCGCCCATGGTCAGCCGGACATCGCCCTGCGCCAGGCGCTCGTCCACCAGGCGGCCGAGCGCGAGCATGTGTGCCCACTGCTCTTCGGTATACGGCTTGGTGACGCGGGGATCCTCCTGGAAGCGCGAGACCGTATTGCGAAAGGCGAACTCGACCCGGCACGGCTCCGTATGGCCTTCGATGGGGGCGGCGGACGATGGCGTGGGGGTGCAGGCCAGCGGGATGTGGCCTTCGCCGGCGAACAGGCCGGAAGTCGGGTCAAGCCCTACCCAGCCCGCGCCGGGAATGTAGACCTCGGCCCAGGCGTGAAGATCGGTGAAATCGTGATCCGTGCCCGGTGGGCCGTCGAGCGATTTCTCGTCGGGCGTCAGCTGCACCAGGTAGCCCGACACAAAACGCGCCGCCAGGCCCAGGTGCCGGAGAATCTGGACCAGCAGCCAGCCCGTATCGCGGCACGAACCCATGCCCTTGTCGAGGGTTTCCTCGCAGGTCTGTACGCCCGCCTCGAGGCGGATCGTGTAGCCGACGCGTTTTTGCAGATCCTGGTTGAGGCCCACCAGGAAATCGACCGTGGGTGTCGGGTCGCGGCGGATCCCGTCCAGGTGGCGCTGCAGCAGCGGGGAGGCCGGTTCGGCTTCTAGGTGCGGGGCCAGATCCTTGCGGAGCAGTTCGGGATACTCGAAGGGCCAGCGTTCCGCGTATTCCTCCAAAAAGAAGTCGAAGGGGTTGATCACCGTCAGGTCGGCGATCACCTCCACATCGATCGCGAGCTGCCGGGCTTTTTCCGGGAACACCAGCCGGGCGAGGAAATTCCCGAAGGGGTCCTGCTGCCAGTTGATGAAATGCTTTTCCGGCGCGACCTGGAGGCTGTAGGAAACGATGGGCGTGCGGCTGTGCGCAGCCGGCTTGAGCCGCACCACATGCGGGCCCAGCGATACGTGGCGGTCGAACGTGTAGGTGGTCGTGTGACGAATTGCGACGCGGATGCTCATGGCGACAGACCCGATGGATTTCCCCTTGCTAGAAGCAAGGGTCGGGCCAGGGATCTATCCCCGCATCTGTCCGTTGCGGCCGTCCGCCACCCGCTGCAGCGGCTGCGTGTTGCTTTCCCATTCGAAGGCGGGCAGGCTGTTCAGCGCCTGCCGCAGGCCTTCGCTCCAGGCTTCGCCCAGCGCGCGGTAGTAGGGATCGTCTTCCTGGAACACGAGGCGGCGTCCGCCATCGAGCGTATGGTTCGAATAGATCACCAGCTCTACGGGAGGGCCGACGGTCAGGTTGGAGCGGATCGTCGAATTGATCGATACCAGCGCGCAGCGCGCCGCCTGTTCCAGCGGGGTGTCATGACGGATCACCCGGTCGAGGATGGGCTTGCCGTATTTGACCTCGCCGATCTGCAGAAACGGGTGTGCGCTGGACTCGTGGATATGGTTGCCCTGCGCGTAGATCATGTAGATCTCGGGGTCCTGCCCGGCGATCTGGCCGCCGAGGATGAAGGTCGCCTCGAAATTGGTGTTGGCGGTGTCGCGGTTCGCCTGATTGCGCTGCGCGTCGGCCGAAATGGTGCCGACATATTCCGCGGCCTCTTCCACCGTCTGCACGGTCGACAGACACGGTTGCTTGCCAGCGAGGCGATCATCCCGCATATGCTTGACGACGCTCTGGGTCGTCGCCAGGTTTCCCGACGCCAGCAGCACGAACATCCGATTGCCGGGCTCGACAAAGGTGTGCATCTTGGAATAGGTGCTGACGTGATCGATCCCCGCGTTCGTCAACGAGTCGGACGCGAAAATCAATCCCTGGTCGGTCTTGATTGCAAGGCAATAGGTCATCGGCGCTTCCGTTCATTGCTTCCCGTTCGTACCGCAACCGACTTCATTGCACCAGTGCAAACACCGCCGGCGGAAAACGAAGTCCGTCCGGCTTCGAGGGAAGATATCGTACTTCCTTCGCTGCGGAAAACATAGTCTGTAGTCCGCCGAGCGCGCGGCCGCTCCCCAAAAAGCAACTTGGCCGCGAGGCCGCTGGTCCGGCCGCGCCTAAGTCAAACAACGCATTTTCCTTCGCCGCCCGAAAAAATATTCTGTCCTCGTTCGCAGTTGGTGCAGCGCAGGCCGCAACCGGTCTGGACCAACAAAACCCTCTCTATCCAGGAGAACTTGTCATGTATGAGGCACAGGTGCCGAAGGGCACTCCCGTTTCCGGTACGCGAACCAGACGCGCGCCGAAAATCTCGAAGCGCCGGGGACTTGCGCGGATCGCTGCAACCCTGCCGCTTCTCCTTGCGAGCGGCTTCGCGCTCGCGCAGACGCCGCCGACCGACAAGGTCGACACCACCGGCCTAGCGGTGTCCGACTCCGATGTGACGGTGGGCATCCTGCATTCCCTGACCGGCACGATGGCGATCTCCGAAACCGGCGCGCAGGAAGCCGAAAAGCTTGCCATCAGTCAGATCAACGCCATGGGCGGCGTGCTCGGCCGCAAGATCAAGGTCGTTCAGGAGGACGGCGCTTCCGATTGGCCGACCTTCGCGGAGAAGGCCAAGAAGCTGCTGGAATCCGATCACGTCGCGGCCATCTTCGGCTGCTGGACCTCGGCCTCGCGCAAGGCGGTGCTGCCGGTGCTGGAGCGCGACAACGGCCTGCTGTACTACCCGACCTTCTATGAAGGACTGGAGCAGTCGAAGAACGTGGTCTATACCGGGCAGGAGGCGACCCAGCAGGTGTTTGCCGGCCTGAAGTGGGTGGCCGACACGAAACACGCGAAGACCTTCTACCTGATCGGGTCCGACTACATCTGGCCGCGCACGGTGATGAAGCTCGCGCGCAAGTACATCACCAACGTGCTCCATGGCCGGGTGGTGGGCGAGGAATACGCCGCGCTCGGCAGCACCGATTTCGGCTCGACCATCAACAAGATCCGCCTCAAGCGGCCCGACGTGATCTACGCCGCCGTCGTCGGCGGCTCCAACGTGTCCTGGTTCAAGCAGTTGAAGGCGGCCGGCATCAACGGTCACAACCACACGCTGCTCACCGTTTCGGTGACCGAGGACGAGGCCAAGGGAATCGGCGGCGAGAATCTGGTCGGCTTCTATTCGGCGATGAAGTACTTCGAATCGCTCGACACCCCGCGCAACAAGGAGTTCGTCAAGCAGTTCCATGCCATGTGGGGCGCGACGGCGCCGATCGGCGACGTCACCCAGGCGGCGTACGAGGGTCCGTGGCTGTGGAAGGCCGCGGTCGAGAAGGCCGGCAGCTTCGACACCGACAAGGTCGTCAAGGCCGAGGAAAGCGGAACGATCCAGTTCGACGCGCCCGAAGGCATGGTCTACCTCGAGCCCAACCACCACCTGAAGACCCGGCTGCGGATCGGCGAGTGGCGAAGCGATGGGCAGGCCGACATCGTCTACACCTCCGACTACATCATGCCCAATCCGTTCCCCAAGGGGTATTGAGTCAGGAACCCCCCGCGGTGTTGTTGCGATCCCCCTCCTTCGCAGCAACACCGCATCCGGGGGCCGGTTCCGTCGTCGATCTTGCGCTGGAGACTATTCATGGACGGCTATTCCCTCTCTGATCTGTGGTCGATTTTCGTAATGCAGGGGTTTTCCGGCCTGAGCCTGTTCAGCGTGCTTCTCCTGATGGCCTTGGGTCTTGCGATCATCTTCGGGCAGATGGGCGTCATCAACATGGCGCACGGCGAGTTCATGACGATCGGCGCCTATACGATCTACCTGGTATCGAAAGTCGCGACCAGGTACTTTCCGGCTTTTGTGCCGTACTACTTCATCGTCGCCGTCGTCGTCGCCTTCGTGGTGGCGTTCGCCGTCGGATACCTGGTCGAGTACCTGCTGATACGGCACTTGTACAAGCGCCCGCTCGACACGCTGCTTGCGACGTGGGGCCTGAGCCTGATCATGCAGCAGTTCTTTCGATCCGCATTCGGCGCCCGCGAGGTGAGCGCAACGCTCCCGGACTGGCTGATGGGTGCGTGGCACGCGACGCCGACGATCGACATCCCGCGAAACGGCCTGTTCGTGCTGCTGATCTCCCTGCTGGTTACCGGCGCGGTGATCCTGCTGCTGTTCCGGTCGAGCTGGGGGCTGCACGTGCGCGCCACGGTGCAGAACCGGATGATGGCCGGCGCCGTCGGGATCAACACCAAAAAGGTCGACCGTCTCACCTTCGCCATGGGATGCGGCATCGCCGGAATCGCGGGCGCCGCGTTCACCACCATCGCGTCCACCGGACCGACATCGGGCTCCCTGTACATCGTGGATACCTTCCTGGTGGTGGTGTTCGGCGGTGCGGCCAGCCTCCTCGGCACCGTGGCCTCGGCATTCTCGATCGCACAGGCCCAGTCCATCCTGACGTTCTTCATGACCAACGCGATGGGCAAGGTGACGACCCTGGTGGTGGTCATCGCCATCCTGATGCTTCGTCCCGAAGGGCTGTTCGCGGCGAAGGTTCGGAAGTAAACCGGAGGGCAATGCCATGCAAGCGTTCTACAAGAAATTCGTGGGCGGCAGGAGCGGCGCCATCGAGCTCGCCATCCTGTCGGCGGTGATATTCCTGCTCCTTCCCGCGACGCTGGACATATTCCGCCTCAACCTCGTCGGCAAATACCTCACCTACGCATTCGCCGCCGTCAGCCTGGTGATGGTCTGGGGATACGGCGGCGTGCTGAGTCTCGGACAGGGCGTGTTCTTCGGTCTGGGCGGGTATTGCATGGCGATGTTCCTCAAGCTCGAGGCGTCGGATCCCGTCAGCACCATGCACCAGACCACCCCGGGGATCCCGGACTTCATGGACTGGAACCAGCTCACGAAGCTTCCCGCCTTCTGGGTGCCGTTCCACAGCCTGACCTTCTCCCTGATCGCCGTACTCGTCGTGCCGGCGGCGTTCGCCTACGTCGTCGGGGCGACGATGTTCAAGCGCCGCGTCAGCGGGGTGTATTTCTCGATCATCACCCAGGCCGTCGCGGCGATCCTGACCATTCTCGTGGTTGGACAGCAGGGATGGACCGGCGGCATCAACGGCATCACCGACCTCAAGACCATGCATGGCTGGGACATCAACACCAACAGCGCGAAGTACATCCTGTACTACGTCAACGGGTTCCTGCTGCTCGGCGTGATCATGGTGTGCCGCTACGTGCTGTCGTCGAAGCTCGGGCGCCTGCTTCTCGCGATGCGCGACCGCGAGGACCGCGTGCGCTTTTCCGGGTACGACGTGGCGAACTTCAAGATCTTCGTGTTCTGCCTGGGCGCGGCCATATCCGCGATCGGCGGCGCCATGTTCACGCTGCAGGTGGGGTTCATGTCGCCCAGCTTCATCGGCATCGTGCCGTCGATCGAAATGGTGATCTTCGCCGCGATCGGGGGGCGGATGTCGCTGGTCGGCGCGGTCTACGGAACGCTCCTCGTCAACTACGGGAAATCGACGTTTTCGGAAAGCTTCCCGTCGCTGTGGCTGCTGCTGATGGGCGGGATGTTCATCGGGGTGGTCCTGCTGTTCCCCAACGGATTGGCCGGTCTTTACGCCACCCTTCTGAAGGGGCGGGTCGAAAAGATCCGCATCCGCTTCGCCCGCAAGCCGGCCGGGCAGCACGCCTGATCGCTCATCGACAGAGGACTCCGGGACATGAAACATCGCAACGAGATCGTTCTCGCCATCGAGGATCTCACCGTGTCGTTCGACGGCTTCAAGGCGGTCGACGGACTGAACCTGTATGTGGAGAAGGACGAGCTTCGGGCGGTCATCGGCCCCAACGGCGCCGGGAAGACGACCGTGTTGGACCTGATCTGCGGCAAGACCAAGGCGACGGCCGGGAGCATTCAGTTCAAGGGGATCGAACTCACCGCGATGCCGGAACACAAGATCGTGCAGGCGGGCGTCGGTCGGAAATTCCAGAATCCATCCATATACGAAAACCTGACGGTGTTCGAGAACCTGGAGATTTCCTATCCCCGCGGGCGTGGAGTGATCGGATCCCTGCTGTTCGAGCGGACCAGCGACGTGACCGATCGCATCCACGAGGTCCTCGAGGAAATCTTCCTCGTCGATCACCCGAACACCCAGGCCGGCCTGCTCAGCCACGGCCAGAAGCAATGGCTGGAGATCGGGATGCTGATCATCCAGAACCCCGAACTTCTGTTGCTCGACGAGCCGGTGGCGGGGATGAGCGTTTCGGAGCGCGAAAAGACGGCGGAACTCCTCAACCGGATATCGAAGGGGCGTTCCGTGATCGTGATCGAGCACGACATGGAATTCGTCAAGCGCATTGCCGACAACGTCACCGTGCTGCATCAGGGAAAGCTGCTGGCGGAGGGAAGCATGGAGTCCGTGCAGGGCAATCCGAAGGTGATCGAGGTCTATTTGGGACATTGAGGAGGCCAGCGATGACCGGTTCGACATTCCGCATCAAGAATCTTTCCTCCGGATATGGGCAGAGCGAGGTCATCCACGATCTCAGCTTCGATATCGAGGGCAGCGAAATCGTTGCGATCATGGGGCGCAACGGGATGGGGAAATCCACCCTCTTCCGCACGCTCATGGGCGTCCTGCCGGCGTTTCGGGGCGACGTGGTGCTGGACGGGCAGTCCCTCGACCGCCTGGAGTCGCACCAGCGCGTCGGGCGGGGAATCGCCTATGTGCCGCAGGGCCGGATGATTTTTTCCCACATGACGGTCGAGGAAAACATTCGAACCGGGCTGCCGCCCGGCGCGCAGGGGAAGGTGCCCGAGGAGCTGTATGCGCTGTTCCCGGTTCTGTTCGACATGCGCGCCCGCAAAGGCGGGAATTTGTCCGGTGGCCAGCAACAGCAGCTCGCCATCGCGCGCGCGCTGGCGACCAATCCCAAGGTGCTGTTGCTCGACGAGCCGACCGAGGGGATTCAGCCGTCGATCATCAAGGATATCGCCAAGAGCCTGCGCGAGATTCGCACGCTGCGCAATCTCGCGATCGTGGTTTCGGAGCAGGTCCTGAGCTTCACGTTGGAGATCGCGGACCGATTCTTTGTGATCGAGAAGGGACGCTTCGTCCATGAGGACCAGCGACGGAACGTCAACGCGGAAACCATCAGCCGGTACTTGTCCATTTGACCAATCCCCGCTGCTGCGCGTCCACCGGCGGACGTTGCGCCGCGCACATCGCCGTTCAATCGGGAGAGTTTGCCATGACGAATACGCTAATCAAAGTCGATCTCGCACAGTCGCCGTATGAAAACGAATCGGTCCACAACCGGTGGCATCCGGACATCCCGATGGCTGCGTGGGTCAATCCGGGGGACGATTTCGTTCTCGAGACCTACGACTGGACCGGCGGCTACATCCAGAACAACGACAGTGCGGACGACGTCCGCGATATCGATCTCAGCACGGTCCACTTCCTGAGCGGGCCGATCGGCGTGAAGGGGGCCGAGCCCGGCGACCTGCTGGTCGTCGATCTGCTCGACATCGGCGCCAAGCCGGAAAGTCTGTGGGGATTCAACGGCGTCTTCAGCAAGAAGAACGGCGGCGGGTTCCTTACCGAGCACTTTCCCAAGGCGCAAAAGTCGATCTGGGATTTCCATGGCATGTTCACGAGTTCGCGGCATGTCCCCGGCGTCCGGTTCGCCGGACTGATTCATCCGGGGTTGATCGGCTGCCTGCCCGACCGCCAGATGCTCGAGATGTGGAATACGCGGGAACAGGACTTCATCGCCACCGACCCGGGCCGCGTGCCGCCGCTCGCCAATCCGCCGTCCGCGAAGACGGCGCACATGGGGAAACTCCAGGGAGCGGCGCGGGACCAGGCCGCTGCGGAAGGCGCGCGCACGGTGCCGCCGCGGGAGCACGGCGGCAACTGCGACATCAAGGATCTTTCCCGGGGGTCGAAAGTCTTTTTCCCGGTGTACGTCGACGGTGCCGGATTGTCGGTGGGTGACCTGCACTTCAGCCAGGGCGATGGCGAGATCACCTTCTGCGGCGCGATCGAAATGGCCGGATGGGTGCACATGCGGGTGAGCCTCATCAAGGGCGGCATGGCCAAGTACGGCATCAAGAACCCCATCTTCAAGCCGAGCCCGATCACGCCGACCTATCGCGACTACGTGATCTTCGAAGGCATCTCGGTCGATGAGGCAGGGAAACAGCACTACCTGGACGTGCACGTCGCATACCGCCAGGCCTGCCTCAACGCCATCGAATACCTGAAGAAATTCGGCTACTCGGGCGCCCAGGCGTATTCGATTCTGGGCACGGCGCCGGTGCAGGGACACATCAGCGGCGTCGTCGACATCCCGAACGCCTGCGCGACGCTCTGGCTGCCGACGGAGATCTTCGAGTTCGACATCAATCCCACGGCGGCGGGACCGATCCGGCACATCGCCGGCGGCGTCGACCTTCCCCTGTCGGAAGACTGACGGAAACGCGGCGGCTCGCGGGCATGGCGCGAGCCGCACCCACCTTCCCAAGAGGTTCGAGCATGCCGATCTACGACTATCTCTGTGACCATTGCGGCAGCTTTTCCGTGCTGCGCCCGATCGACCAGCGGGATGCCGGTTGCCGCTGCCCGACGTGCGAGGGCGTCGCGCGGCGCGCCATCCTGTCGGCGCCGGCGCTGTCGTCGATGCCCGCGCATGCCCGCGCGGCCCATGCCACCAACGAGCGCGCGGCGCATGCGCCGCGCACGAGCGCGGAATATCAGGCGTCCCGGCATCCGCCGGGATGCGGCTGCTGCGGTTCGAAAAAATCCCGCGCCACCGTGCGCAGTGCCGACGGCGCCAAGGGGTTTCCCACCAAGCGTCCGTGGATGATCAGCCACTGACCGCCGAACAACCCCCGGTACGAACGTCCGCGGAGCGCCGCGCCCGGCCCGCGGGGCGTCGGCGCACCGCGATTGTGCGTGCGCCCGGGCTCTTGCGAGGCGTTGGCACTGGTACGTTTTTTGCGGCGAGTAGTCGGGCTGATTGATCGGGCTGATTGATCGGGTTTCCTGCAAAGAGGATCTCCCCCGCTTCGTGCGGGGCACGGCGCTTCCGTCATGGGCACTGCGACACAAAAGATTTCTCCGATTCGGCGCCGATACAACTCCTGGGTCGCCGATCAGACCATGGAGGACTACGCGTTGCGCTACACGCCGCGTCAGTTTCGGAAGTGGTCGGAACTGCGCGTCGCCAACACGGCATCCGGTGCCGCCTCGTTTCTTGCCATGGAGACCATCGGCGGCACCATCGCGATGAAATACGGATTTGCCAACGCGGTGGCGGCGATTCTGCTCGTTGGAGTGGTGATTTTCGTAACCGGACTGCCGATCAGCTACTACGCCGCCCGGTATGGGTTGGACATGGACCTGCTGACGCGCGGCGCCGGCTTCGGCTACCTCGGTTCGACGGTCACCTCGCTCATCTACGCGAGCTTCACGTTCATATTTTTCGCGCTCGAAGCATCCATCATGGCGATGGCGCTGCAGATGTGGCTGAAGATCGGGATGCTCTGGTGCTATCTCCTGAGCTCCATCGTCATCATTCCGTTGGCGATCCGCGGCATCACCTTGATATCCCGATTGCAGGCATGGACGCAGCCGGTCTGGCTCCTGCTGCTGGTCCTGCCCTATCTTGCCATCGCGTGGCACAGCCCCGGGGAGTTTCGCGATTTTTCGCGATTTTCCGGGCAGGTGTCCCGAACCGCCGGATTCGATCTCGCGATGTTCGGCGCCGCCGCGGTCATCCCCTTCTCGTTGATCGTGCAGATCGGCGAGCAGGTGGACTTCCTGCGGTTCCTTCCGGAACGCACGCCGGAGAACCGCCTCCGGTGGTGGTCTGCCGTTCTGCTCGCCGGTCCCGGATGGATCGGCCCCGGCGTCCTCAAAATGCTGGGCGGCGCGTTCCTCACCTTTCTGGCGATCCGCCACGGCACGCCGCCGGCGCACGCCGTCGAACCGACCCAGATGTACTTGACGGGGTATGCCGGCGTGTTCCGGTCGCCGACGCTCATTCTGGCGGCGACCGTGCTGTTCGTCATCGTGTCGCAGACCAAGATCAACGTGACGAATGCCTATGCCGGTTCGCTCGCCTGGTCCAACTTCTTCGCCCGCCTGACCCACAACCACCCGGGTCGGGTCGTCTGGCTGATCTTCAATGTGGTGATCGCGCTGGTGCTCATGGCCATGGACGTCTTCCATGCCATCGATCGCGTGCTCGGCTTCTACAGCAATATTGCGATCGCGTGGGTGGGGGCCCTGGTCGGTGATCTCCTCGTCAACAAGCCGCTCGGCCTGAGCCCCGCCGGAATCGAGTTCAAGCGCGGCCATCTGTACGACGTGAATCCCGTCGGCGTCGGCGCGATGGGGCTGGCGGCGGCGGCGTCCATCATGGCGTGGTCGGGCGCATTGGGCGAGCGCTGGCGATACGCCGCGCCCCTGCTCGCGCTGCTGGTGGCGATCGTGATGTCTCCGGTCATCGCCTGGGTGACGCGCGGCCGCTACTACGTCGCCCGCCCGCACGACGAAACGCCGACTCCCGGCCGGCGGGTGCGCTGCAGCGTGTGCGACAACGAATTCGAATCGGAGGACATCCTGCGGTGCCCGGCCTACGACGCACCGATCTGCTCGCTTTGCTGCACGCTCGAATCGCGCTGCGACGACCGCTGCAAAAAGGATTCCCGCATTGCCGACCAGATGCGGAAGCTGCTCTTCGCGGTGTTACCGCGGAACGTCGCGCAGCGCATCGACGTGCGCACCCTGCAATACCTGGGGGTTTTTCTGGCGCTCGCGTCACTAGTCGCCGCGGTCGTCGCGATCGTCTACGTCCAGGAGTCGCAGACGGCCCCACCGGGGACGGCAGTCGCGTTTCTGCAGGCGGCGCTGTTCAAGGTGTTCGGCATTCTGACCCTGATCGTCGGCGTTTCAAGCTGGTGGATCGTGCTTGCCGGCCAAAGCCGCCGCGTGGCCCTGGATGAGGCAAATCGCCAGAACCGGCTGCTCACGATGGAAATCGATGCGCACCAGCGCACGGACATGGCCTTGCAGAAGGCGAAGGAATCGGCGGAGGCCGCGAATCAGGCCAAGACCCGCTATGTCGCGGGCATCACCCACGAATTGCGTTCCCCCCTCAACAGCATCCTGGGGTATAGCCAGATCCTGCTGAAAAGCCGGGCCGCCTCGCAGGC
>JAKCCX010000073.1 GCA_021838715.1 Pseudomonadota bacterium
CGAGCGCGATCTGGCGCAGAAACTTCATCCGCACCTACCTGGAACGCGACATCCCGCAACTCGGGCCGCGCGTGCCCGCGGAAACCTTGCGCCGGTTCTGGACCATGCTTGCGCACCTCCAGGGCGGAATGCTGAACGCTGCGCAACTCGCACGCGGCCTCGGCGTCGACGGCAAGACCATCTCCCGCTATCTCGACCTGCTCGTCGATCTGTTGCTCGTGCGCCGCCTGCCCCCCTTCCACGCCAACGTCGGCAAGCGTCTCGTCCGGTCGCCGAAGGTCTATGTGCGCGACAGCGGCATCGTCCATGCCCTGCTGGGCCTCGATGACCGCGAGGCGGTGCTGGGCCATCCGGTCGTGGGCGGAAGCTGGGAAGGCTTCGTTCTGGAAAACCTGCTGAACGCCGCGCCGGAGCGCGTCAACGCAAGCTTCTATCGCACCGCCGCCGGCGCGGAAATCGACCTGGTGCTCGAGATGCCCGGCGGAAAATTGTGGGCCGTGGAAATCAAGCGCGGACTGGCACCGACCCTCGACAAGGGATTCCACCATGCGCGCGAAGACCTCGCCCCGGAGCGCTGTTTCATCGTGTACTCCGGAGAAGAGCGCTATCCGAAGGCGGAAGGAATCGAAGCGATCGGCCTGCGCGAACTGATGTCGCTCGTTGCCGGTGCGGAGTAGGGAAAATCGAGCCTGGCCCCTTTTTCCTATCAACAGCAACAGCAAGCCGCGGCAAAGACCCGCGGTTTTACGCAACCATCAACACCGCAGGGGGCTTGGATTTTGGATGTTGATTTTTCGCCATTGAATGGCGAAAATTACGCCATGTATTCGCGAAACATCATCGGCCGTGTGCGGGCCGCGCTGGCAGACACGCGTGTCGTGTTGCTTAACGGCGCGCGCCAAGTGGGCAAAAGCACGCTGGCACAGCAGCTTGCTCAGGAGCGCGGCGGCCGGTACCTGACGCTGGACGACCCCGCCGTTGCAGGCCTCGCGCATGCGGATCCATCGGCGCTGGTGCAGGCTGCGGGCGACTTCACCGTCATCGACGAAGTCCAGCGCGCGCCGGAGATCTTCCCCGCACTCAAGAGGGAGGTCGACCGCAACCCTGTGCCAGGCCGCTTTCTGCTGACCGGTTCTGCGAACGTCTTCCTGCTACCCAAGGTCTCGGAATCGCTGGCCGGCCGCATGGAAGTGCTCACGCTGCATCCGCTGTCGCAAGCGGAAGTGCAGGGCTCAGCACACAACCTTATCGATGCCGTCTTCAGCGCCGCCCCCTGGACGGCTCGTACTGTCCTCACCGACCGCGCGGACCTGGTGCGCCGCCTGTCTGCAGGCGGCTTCCCCGAAGCGCTGAGCCGCACGGACCCGCAGCGCCGGGCGGCATGGTTCCATGCCTACCTTGCAAGCCTGCTCCAACGCGACGTACGCGACTACACGAACATCGAGGGCCTGAGCGACGTTCCGCGGCTGCTTTCCCTGCTCGCAGCGCGCTCCGGCACGCTGATGAACATGGCGGAAGTCTCCCGCTCCGCGGGCATCCCGCATTCGACCCTGCGCCGCTATCTGGCGCTGCTGGAAGCGCTTTTCATCCTGCAACCGCTTCCCGCCTGGTCGGCGAATCTGGGCAAACGGCTGGTCAAAGCGCCCAAGGTTCACCTCCTGGATTCCGGCTTGGCCGCGAACCTGCAAGGCCAAACGGACCCGGATGCCCTGCTCCTGTCCCCCCACCTCGGGGCACTGCTCGAAACATTCGCCATTCAGGAACTGCGCCGCCACCTGTCGTGGGCCAAGACGGCCGCAACGGCCTGGCACTACCGTACCGTGAGCGGACGGGAAGTGGACCTCGTCCTCGAATCACCCGGGAGAGGGATCGTCGGCGTGGAAATCAAGGCCAGCGCCACCATCGCACGCGGTGATTTCTCCGGGCTTCAGGACCTGGCCGCATCAACGGGCGCCCCGTTTGTGCGCGGCGTTCTCGTTTACACGGGCGACCAACTCCTTCCCTTTGGCGACCGTATGTGGGCAGTGCCGATCGGCGCCTTCTGGGCGGGCCCGTGAATAGTAACTGTCCGAGAATCGGCGTTACTTGACACTCGGAATTATTTACTTTGGGCCACAACCACATTTCTCGTAGCCCGTTTCGATATTCGCGGTTCGACGACGGGCACCGGAGCGGGCGTTTCCGCCCGCCCCTGCTCTCCCGTCTCCCCGCACGTTTTGGGCGTTGATTCGCCCGCGTTTCCCCGTTCCTCGGGGTACGCATAAAGGTTGCGCGCGGCATTCTCGTCGCGCTGGTGTTTCGTTCCGCAGGATGGGCACATCCATTCGGACACGCCCAGCACAACCTCCGGGTTGTGCGCTCCGCACGCCGAGCAGGTCTTCGTGCTCGGATTTCCGCGCTCCTACCTCGCCGCGACGGACGACGACAGCATGGCATGGCGCCGGAACGCCATCGCCAGCCACGTCGAAGTCGACCTGCCGCAATTCGGCGTCGACATTGCCGCACCGGCCATGCTGCGCTTCTGGCGCATGCTTGCGCACGTTCACGGCCAGATCTGGTCGGCGGCCGACCCCGCGCGCTCGCTCGGCGTATCGGAACCGACCGTGCGGCGCTACCTCGATACGCTCACCCGGACGTTGATGGTGCGGCAATTGCAGCCCTGGCACGAGAATCTCGGCAAACGACAGGTCAAGACACCGAAGATCTACTTCCGCGATTCCGGCCTGCTGCATGCGCTGATGGGCGTGTCGACGCTTCCCGAACTCCTCGCGCACCCGCGCTGCGGCGCGAGCTGGGAAGGCTTCGCGCTGGAACAGGTGTTGCGCCTGGCGCACCCCGATGAAGCGTATTTCTGGGCCACCCACCAAGGCGCCGAACTCGACCTGCCGATGATCAAAGGGTCGCAGCGCGTGGGAGTGGAGTTCAAGCGCGCGGACGCGCCCGCCGTGACGCGATCGATGCGGATCGCCATGCAGGACTTGAAGCTCGATGCGCTCTACGTCGTATATCCCGGAGCGCATCGCTTCCCGTTGGAAGCCGGCGTCGAGGCGGTACCGCTTTGGGCGATCTTGCAGCAAGACCCTGCGTCCGACCAGGCCCGGCCATGACTTCGGCGCGGGCGCGCGCCTTGCTTTTCGGGCCGCGCGATCTGGAACAATGTCCGCCATGCCCACCCCGTTCTTCGACACCCTCCGTTTCGCCGAACGCCTCCAAAGCGCCGGCGTACCGGAACCCCAGGCCAGAGCCGAGGTCGAGATCCTGCGCGACATTTTCGCCGAGTCGCTCGTCACGAGCCTCGCGAGCAAGGAAGACATCCGTGGCGTCGCGCCGCTGCGCCCGAGTAACGCCGCGCCAGAGCGCGTGACCGCAAGAATCGACCGGGTGCGGGCCGCGCCAATCATCGCGCCGGAATGGTATAAAGAACAATAATTCGGTATATTTTTTCTGGATAGCGCCATGTCCGATGCCCGCTTTTTCCACCGGCCGGAACTTGCCGGCAGGATTGCCTCCCGCGTCATGAGCGAGGATCCCGTGTCGGCCGCGGCATCGGGGCTGTTTCTGTCCGCTCCCCGGCGCACCGGGAAATCCACCTTCCTTCGCGAAGACCTGATTCCGGAATTACGTGCACGGGGCGCGATCGTGCTGTATGCCGATCTCTGGAAAGACCAAAAGGCCGACCCGGGCGTGGTGATCACGAACGTCGTCCGCGAAGCGCTCTCCGATCGCGCGCCGGTGCTGGCGAAACTTGCAAGGCGCCTGGGAATCGAGGAGGCCATCAATCTCGGGGCGCTCAAACTTTCCCCCGACAAACTGCTTGGCGCGATCGGCCTCGGCGCAGACATTTCGCTCGCCGACGCGCTCGCAGCGCTCTCCGACGAAGCAAAGCGCACGATCGTCCTGATCGTCGATGAAGCGCAACATGCCATGACAACCGAGAACGGCCGTGCGGCGCTTTTCGCGCTCAAGGCGGCCCGCGACGAGATCAACTCGTCCGCACACCACGGCCTGCGGATCGTTGCGACCGGATCCAACCAGGAGAAGCTTGCAATGCTTCGCAACTCGAAGGATCAGGCGTTCTTCCTCGCGCCCATGGCGACGCTGCCGCACCTCGACCAGCGCTTCGTCGCGTGGTTCTGCAACGTATTCCACCTCGACGAAACGGTCGACCCCGCGCGAATCGGCGCAATCTTCGAGAAATGCGCGTTCCGGCCGGAGATCCTGATGGCAGCAATGGAGAACATCCGGAACGATTTTTCCGACGTGGAGCCGTCGACACCGCTCGCCGACAAAATCGAGCGCCAGGCAATGCAGGTACTTCGCGACGGCATCCAGGAACAGTTGCGCATCGTTCATAGCCTCACGCCTCTGCAATCATCGGTGTTCCGGGTAATGGCCGTGGCCGAGCGCGATTACGCACCATTCGAGACTCAGACCCTCGAGAAATACCGCGCCGTGCTGCGCGCCACGGCGCCTGGCGAAACGGTCAACGTCGACGCCGCGAGCGTGCAGTCCGCGCTGGAAGGACTTCAGTCCAAAAACCTCGTGTGGAAAGAAGCTCGCGGCATTTATGCGATCGAGGACCGCTCGATCCGGGAAGTGCTCGCCGATGCCGGAATGCTCGACTGCGTGCCCGGGTTTTCCCCGCCCGCAGGCGAGCATCCCACCTAGGCCGCCGGGAAAGGCGGATATATTGCAAATTACGGAACATGATCCACAATCTGCAGATGAGCGAGCGCCGCCATGCCCAGTCCATCCAGGAACATCTGGCCCACTTCCCGGCGGTTGCCCTGCTGGGAGCCCGTCAAGTAGGCAAGACGACGCTGGTCAGGGATCTGATCGAAACGGCGTTTTACGCGACGCTAGACGACGATGCCATAACGGGATGTGGCGCCCGTCGCTCATGTTCGCAAGCCGGAAATGCTGCGGCGCCTGATCGACCAGATGGCGGCACGTACCGCGGAGGAGATCAACGTCGCCGCACTGTGCCAAGCGCTCGGCGCACGCAAGGAAACCGTGAACGACTATATCGATATCCTGACCCGCCTCGGTATCGTGCATCGCCTGGGCGCATGGACGTCATCGGGCGCGAAGCGCGAGATCAAAGCGCCGAAACTGCATTTCCTGGATACGGGCTGCGCCACGGCCCTGCGCGGCGAAGATTCCGGCAGCTTCGGTTTGGGCGCCGACCCCACCGCACTGGGCCATCTGCTGGAAAGCTTTGTCTATACCGAACTCGAGAAATCCCTGGCGTTCCTGTCGAAGCGCTGGCGTCTCCATCACTGGCGGCTGGATTCCCGGAAAGTCGACATCGTTGCCGAAGCGCCTGGAAAGCTGCTCGCGCTCTTCGAGATGAAGGCTGCCTCTACCGTCGATGTGCAGGACTTCCGCCACATCGACTGGTTCCGGAGCGAGGGGCCGGGGCACGACTATCGCAGTGCCGGCTTCGTCATCTACCTTGGCAGCCAGCTGCTGTCCTTCGGTCCCGGCCGGATCGCCGTTCCGGTATCGATGCTCTGGTCGTTCAAGAAATGATCGACCGGGTGCGGGCCGCGCCAATAATCCGCGCCGGATTGGTACAAGGAACGATGGCCGAACGCATTGCAAATGCCTGCAGGCGATGGTTCGCATGTTGTCGTCGGCCCAGGCGGGATGTTGATCTTTCTTGACCCTGCGCAGCGAGTTCCCATAGGAAAGGATCGCCGGGAATGGACCAGACAGACTGCGTCGTGATCGGTGCCGGGGTCGTCGGGCTGGCGGTCGGCCGGGCGCTGCAGTTGCGCGGCCGCGAGACCCTGATCGTGGAACGCGGCGATCGTTTTGGGGAGGAGACGAGCGCGCGCAATTCGGGCGTGATCCACGCCGGCCTCTACTACCAGACCGGCTCCCACAAAGCCCGCCTGTGCGTCCGCGGGCGCATGCTGCTCTACGAATACTGCCAGGCGCGCGCGGTTCCGCACCGCCGGATCGGCAAGCTGCTCGTCGCGGTCGACGACGCCGAACTGGAAACCCTGGAGCGCATCCGCCGGCGCGCGCACGACAACGGCGTCGACGACCTCTCGCGGCTCACCGCCGCCGAAGCGCGCCGACTCGAGCCCGACCTGCGCTGCGTCGGCGCGCTCCTGTCGCCCAGCACCGGCATCGTCGACGTCCCCGCCCTGATGCTGGCGCTGCTGGCCGACTTCGAAGCGGTCGGCGGGCAGATCGCCTACCGCAGCCGCGTCGACCGCATCGAGTCCAAGCAACCCGAGGGCCTGCGCCTGCGCATGGCCGACGGATACGAACTCAGCGCCCGCCACATCGTCAACGCCGCCGGGCTCGATGCCCCGGCGCTGGCCGGCCTGGCCCTCGCCCCACCGGCAGCCGACGCCGGCGCAAGCCCGCGGTTTTGCAAAGGCCACTATTACGAACTGCGGGGGAAGGCCCCGTTCCGGCATCTCGTCTACCCGGTCCCGGTTGCCGGCGGCCTGGGCGTGCATCTGACCCTGGACCTCTCCGGTGCCGCGCGCTTCGGGCCCGACGTGCGCTGGGTTTCCCGTCGCGACTATGACTTCGACGACTCCCGCCGCCAGGAATTCGTCACGGCGATCCGGCGCTACTACCCCGGACTCGACGAACACCGTCTTGCACCGGGCTTCACCGGAATCCGCCCGAAGATCGGCGGCCCCGACCAGGCCGATGCCGATTTCCACATCGTCGGGCCGGACGCCCATGGCGTGCCGGGGCTCATCCATCTGCTGGGAATCGAGTCGCCGGGATTGACATCGTGCCTGGCGATTGCGGAACATGTGGCGGGGATTGGGTAGGTCGGCATCTGCGAGAGCGCACCGCCCGGCTGCGGGAGGATTACCCCCCGATCCGCGCAGGATCGCTGCTCGGCAGGGCGACCAGCCTCGCGCGCCATCCATTTCTGCGGGCCGAGCCGAAAGTCGAATTTGGCCGCACCGAGCCCCGCCCCACGTAAAATAAGGCCATGCGCCCAGCCGAAGCCCAACGACCCTTGCCGCAAAAGAAAATTCAGCGCCGTTTCAGCGTAGGCGCGCACGCTATGCCTTCGCATCCTACGCCGACGTCAGCGTGTCGCGGGGAATGGATTCGCACGTACAAGCCGACAGTGGTACCAAGGCGCGCTGGCGCATTCACACACCCCGCCGGCAATTTCTACTATGGAAGACGGCGAGTTACTTAAAGGACCAACTTCCATTTTGGTCCTTTCCAATTTATTCGATCTC
>JAKCCX010000074.1 GCA_021838715.1 Pseudomonadota bacterium
ATGCGCAGGCCCGCCTGGTTGATGCGCAACAGTCTGCGGTGCGCGTCGAGCACGATGACGCATTCCGGTTCGCTTTGCAGGATCGAGTCGAGAAACTCGCTCTTTTCGCGCAGGTCGCGCTCGCTGCGCCGGAGCGCGTCGACCATTTCCCGCCGCACGCGGGCGTTTTCGATCGCGTCGAGGGCGAAGCTCAGATCCTTGGAGATCTCGCGCAGCAGGTCGATGACTTCGTCGTCGAAGGAGTCGGGCTGCGCGCTGTAGACGGTGAGCACGGCATACGGCGCGTCGTTGTGCCGGATGGGGAAGGCGCCGGTGGCGCGCAGCCCGTGCTGCAGCGCGCGCTCGCGCCACGGGGCGACCATCGGATCGGTGGCGTAGTCCTGCACGGTGCCGTATCGGTCGGTGCGGTAGGCCCAGCCGGTGGGGCCGCAGCCCTCCGGCGTTTCGGCGGCGGCCGAAACCGCGATCCCGTCCAGGTATTCGAGCGCCTCGCCGTAGCGGGCGACCGGTTCGATGCGGTCGGTCTTGGCGTTGCGCATTCCGATCCATGCCATCCGCATGCCGCCGTATTCGACCGCGATGCGGCACGCCACGGAGAATAGTTCCGCCGGCGTCTGCAGGCGGACGATGGTCTGGTTGATTTCGCTGCGCGCCTGGCACAGGTTGGTGAGGCGCACGACGCGCTCTTCGCTCTGTACCAGGGATCGCAGGATCTTTTCGAGCGCTGCGCCGCTCGATCCGGCGTGGAAGATGCGCTCGCGCAGGCGGGCGATGCGCTGCTCCGGCGGCAGGTCCGGGTAGGGCAGCATATGGGCGGTGAACCCGGAACCCGGGTTCTTCCGCGGAGGCTGGGCCGCATTTGATGCGATGTCGGCGCCGGGGTCGGACGGGGCGGCCATGGCTGGGTGCCAGGTTCGGTTCCACGAGTCTCGAGTAGCGCAGGATAGCGCGGGCCGGACGATTGGGGAACCGCCGTGAGGGCTGTGATGGTCGGCGCCCGTCGAGCGCGCCACCCGCCGTCCGCCACGAGACCGGCCTGCCAAACGACAACGCCCGCACGAGGCGGGCGTTGGATCTGCATGCGCGCGCTTGCTCAGGCTTTGCGCTTGCGCTTCGCCAGAGCTGTGCCGATCAGGGCGAAGCCCATCAGGCCCAGCGTTCCCGGCTCGGGCACGGAGGTTGCCGCGTTGGCTCCCGTGATGACGATGTTCCCATTGGCGTTGCCATTCGCGACCCAGCCACTGCTCTGGACCGTGCCGCTGTTGTAGCTGCTAATCACGAGGTCGCCGAAATTCGACACGCGGTTCGCGCCGGTGCCGCTGAACGTGACCGTGTTTCCGCCCGATCCGCCGCCGAGCAGGGTCCAGCCGGCATCGTTGTTGCCGCCCCAGACCCCCCACGTTTCGCCGCTCTGAATCGACCCGATGGAGACGCTGGAAAGGCGGAGGCTGCCGAGATCGAGTTCGATCCCATACGGCGCCTGGATTTCGGAGTTGGACAATCCGGCCAGACCCAGGCCGGTTTCGCTGGGGCTGCCGCCGTTCTTGGCGTAGAGGTCCGGCGCCGCTGCGAGATTGCCACAGTTGACCGTGCAGAAGTCGATTCCAACCACCGATTCGGCGACGATGCTTTGGTTGGCGGGATTGGTCAGCGTATAGCTGGTGCTGCCAAGGCTTGTGCCGGGAGATCCCGCCGACACGGAAAACGTGCCGTTGGCATTCCAGGTGATCGGCGCAGCGATGGCCGGAATTGCGATCGTGGCGCCTGCCGCCAGTACCATGGAGGCCATCGTAAATCGGAGTTTCATGTAAATCCCCTGTCGGTGTTTCAAGAGTCTGGAAGAAAAAGCCGGGAAAAGTAGGCGGATCGGCTTGTAAGCAATTTTCGGGCCATGTAGAAAAAGTTAAATAAGAATTAAAAGGATAAGAAATCGCATCGACCTGCGACGTGGGTGATTTGTAAGAAATATCGACGATCCGGGCCGGGGAGTCGGTGCGGGCTGGTGCCGGGCGGGTATAAATGACGGCGACTGCAAATCCGGGAACCCGCCATGCGCCACCGCCACCCCATTCCTCCGGAGGAGGTCGAGGTCACCGCGATCCGGGCGCAGGGCGCCGGGGGCCAGAACGTCAACAAGGTCTCCAGCGCAGTGCATCTGCGGTTCGACATCCGCGCGTCGTCGTTGCCGGAGCCGGTCAAAGGGCGGCTATTGCGGCTTGGCGACCATCGCATCAGCAAGGATGGCGTGATCGTCATCAAGGCGCAGGAGCACCGCAGCCTCGAGAAGAATCGGATGGAGGCGCTGGTCCGCCTGCAGGATCTGGTGGATGCGGCGGCCACGGTTCCGAAGCGGCGGCGTCCCACGAAGCCGACCTCGGCGTCGATCGCGCGGCGTCTGGACGCGAAGAGCCGGCGCGCGAGCGTGAAGGCGGGCCGCCGAATGGCCGGTTTGTAATGACAATATATACTTGACTGTATTGGCTTATAATATTAAAGTATATATTATGGCCAAGATCTCAGGCGCCCTTCAACATCTGCCGCCATCGGTCACTGCTGCCTTGGTTCAGCTAGGTGCCGACCTGGCGGTTGCGCGTATGCGCCGCAAGGAGTCCCTCAAGAGTTGGGCGAAACGTCTTGGCGTGAGTGTTCCCACGTTGCTGCGACTCGAGGCGGGCGAGGCATCGGTCAGCCTGGGGGTGTTGGCTACGGCACTGTGGTTGATCGGCCGGGACGGCGCACTATCGACGTTGGCCACTCCAAGAGAAGACCGGGGTGCGCTCGAACTCGATGTCCGGGCGGCCGAAGAGCTTGGGCGCGCCCGGGCTCGCGCGACCGCGAACGCCCGGCGTGGGCGGGCCGGCAAGGCGGCGGGCCAATCCGAACCCTGATCGTCATGCGCCACGACCAATTGTTCCTGTGGTTCGTCGGCGATCCCATTCGACCGCGACCCGTCGGGCCGCTGCGCCTGGTGGATGGCGGCAAGGGAGTGTCCCTGCAGTACGGCCCGGAATGGCTCGCACACGGCTTCCCCTTGAGCGAAGACATTCCGTTGGTGGACATCGAGCATCTTCCAAGGTGGAGGGGGCTCGCCGCGGGTGCTGTGGACGATGCCAGGCCGGATCGCTGGGGCGAGCGGGTCATTGAATATCTGGACAGGCCGCCTCGCCTTTCCCTGATGGAATACCTGTATTACGCCGGCGACGACCGCTTCGGTGCGCTGGGCGTCTCCACTTCTGCGACCGAATATTTGCCTCGGCGCGGCGGCCCGCTGCCACGGTTGGAGAATGCTCAGGTTCTGAGTGAAATCGCGCACAAAATCATCGCCAAGGAACCGATCACGGATGCCGAGCGCCGCATGTTGGCCGCAGGCGGAAGCTTTGGTGGCGCGAAGCCCAAGGCGCTCATCGAAATCGACGGGAAGCAGTGGGTGATCAAGTTCTTCAACAATGAACCCATCGATGCGCCGCTCATCGAGCATGCGTCCATGACGCTTGCCGGGAGGGCCGGCATCCGGGTCGCTGCGACCAGGGCGGTACCGTTGTCCGGAGAGAGCGCAGTCGCGGTGCTGCGGTTCGACCGCGAGGGTTCCCAGCGCATCCATTGCATCAGCGCAGGAACGGCCCTGCGCGCGCAGACCATTGCGGGGGAGGAGCCGGTGTTCGGCTATCCGCAACTCGCCCAGTTGTTGCGCCGGGTCGGCGTGACGGCGCAGGACCGGCATTTGCAGGACATGCGGGAGCTTTTCCGGCGCATGGTGTTCAACATCCTGATCGACAACACGGATGATCACGAAAAAAATCATGCTTTGCAGGTCTTCGAGCCGTCGCGATATGGGCAGTACCGGCTTGCCCCTGCGTACGATGTGTTGCCATCCAACTCGGGTCAGGGCTGCCAGGAATTTATTGTCGGAGCGCAGCAGCGCGATTCGACCTTGGACAACGCCATGTCGCAGTGCGAACTCTTCGGGCTTACGCCGACCCAGGCTGCTGAAATGATCGGTGAGGTCATTCGCGTCGTCGAACGCTGGAAGGAGCATTTTGCCGAACACGGCGTATGTGCCGCGGACATCGAGCTTCTGGCGGCGCGCATTGACGAAGGCACACTCGGCGAGCAGCGCCGCAGCTTCGATCCCTTGCGCCGTGCCGCGCCCAAGCGGTTTCGCCGCCCCAGCCCGTTTGCCCGATAGCCGCGTAGTCCGGCCGGGACGGCGGTCAGGCCGGGAAGCGGTCGCGGATCACGACCTCGCTGATTTCTAGCTGTCCGCCGCGGGGCCAGGCGGGTTGCAGGGCCTTGCCCACCGCCAACATCATCGTGACCACATGGTCTTCGGGCAGGCGGATCAGCTTTCCGACCGCATCGAAGTCGAAGCCGTCCATCGGGCACGAGTCGTAGCCCATTTCGCGCGCCATCAGCATCAGGGCCATGGCGGCAATTCCGCAGGAGCGCATGGTTTCGTCGCGTTGCACCGGGTCGCGGCCGGCGTAATACTGGCGAATGGCCGGCACCATGAAATCCCGGATCGGCTGCGCGGCATTGCGCCAGTAGCGCTCCGGCTGCTTGTCCCACGCGTTGCGGTCCGCGCACAGCACCAGCAGCAGGGAGGCGTCCGTGACCTGCGCCTGATCCCAGGCGACCTTGCGGATCTCCTGGCGCAGCGCCTTGTCCCGCACGTGCACGAAGCGCCAGTGCTGGATGTTGAACGCGGTCGGCGCCAGCATGGCGTGCGAGAGCAGACGATCGACGTCTGCATCGCTCATCTCATGCGTCGGGTCATACTGCTTGACGGAACGGCGCGTCTGGATCGCCTCGGATACCTTCATGACGAATGATTCCTCCGGATGGGATCGACGGGGCGCGCCGGGGGAGTGCGCCCCATCGGTTGCGGGACGGGAAGGTTGTACTCCGCGGCGGATTTTACCCAGGAGCGCCGTACCCGCATTGCCGGAATGGAACCCGGCGCCCGCAATCCGGTCTGACAGGGGACTGTTGCGATGGAAGTCGCGCGGCAAGGTGGTTTTGTGGGTCCGACCTCATGTCCGGCATGGTTGATTCGGGACGGGGTCGGATCGGTGGTTGCAGGAGGAATGGATGAAGGCAGGATTTTTTGATTCGGTTTTGCGGTTCGGGGTGTTTGGCATGATGGACGGCACGCGCAGCGCAAAGGTCGGTCGGCGGTTGCCGTCCGCCGGCGTGGCGGGTTTCGTGGGCGCGGCAGCGGTGACCGCGGCACTGGGGTTGGCCGCGCCGGCGCAGGCGGCAAGCCCGTTGCGGCTTGCGTCCGCGCAGCAGGGCCCGGGTGCAACGGCCTGCGCCCACGATCGGACCCTGGCTTCCTATTACACGCGGGAAGCCAGCGATGAAGACGCCTGGGCGGCGCTCGACCGGGAACAGGCACAGGTCGACGAGGAAAGCGGCAAGCCGGCGAAGGAAGCGCGTGCCGCCGATCTCGATGCGCTGGCCCACAAGGATGACGTCGTGGCTGAACACGACGCGTCGATGGCGCAGCGCTATCGACGTATGGTGCGCACCGGCGGCTGATCCGGCGGCTTGCGGCGCACACCGGCGGGTTCGATATCGTCCAGGGTGGTTCGGCAGGTCCCGCGCGCGGGCGCGGCTTCATGCGCCCAGGATTGCCGGGTTCAGGCGCCAGATGGCGTGATTGAGCGCGGCAGCGAAACTCACCCATGCCAGATACGGGAGCAGCAGCAGGCCCGCGCTGCGCTGCACCCGCAGGAAGCCGCGTACCGTCGCCAGCAGCAGCACCCACAGCAGCACGATGTCGGCGAAGGCGCCGCCGCCAAGATGCCAGGCGAAGAACAGCCAGCTCCATAGCGCGTTGACCGCCAGCTGGAGCAGGTACCAGGTCAGCGGCCCGGCCTGCGCGCGCAGGCCGCCCCGGCGCCAGACCAGCCATGCGGCAAAGCCCATCATCGCGTACAGCGCCGTCCACACTGGGCCGAACACCCACGGCGGCGGCGCCCAGCCGGGTTGCACGAGGCTGGAGTAGAACGCAGCGGCGCGGACCGATGCCAGCGCGCCGATGATCGTGGCGACGAGCGACAGGGCGAGCCAGCCGAGAAGGCCGCGGATCTGGGCGGATTTCGAGAGGATCTGCATGGTTGCATGCTACCCGGATCGTCAGGGCAACAAATGCGGTTGGCAAGCGCGCGGAGAGATCCCTAGTGTAGTGCTTCGCTAATACTGGCGCGAAGGAAAAATGGACCCATTGGTGGGCTGAGTGGATTGCCCGGCGCAGGGAATGGGCGTGCGATTGCGGCGATGACGCCTGCACCGCGCAGGCGAGCGGCGACTGCACTCCGCCAGGGCCGCCTACGCGGTGGTCGCCCCTGTGGGGCGACTGCGCTGCGCTGCGCAGTCCGCGGGCGCACGGCCGAACTCGCTGCGCGTCCTGCGGACGCTGCGCTCAAACATGCGGCCGTAAGTCAGAAGAGGAGGCGCGCGGTCGCGCGCCGCCCGCGGCCTTGTGCTGCTCGCCACCGCGTCTTATGGCGGCCCCGGCGGAGTGCAGCCGCCGCGTAAAGCATGGCCCGCAGCCAGCATCTCGACCACCGCCTCGATTGCGTTTCAACGGCCCGATCGGGGCGCGTTCCCTCTTGCAATGCCACGGCGTTTGCCGAGATCCGGTGCAGGGCGGCCGGATCTCGTTCATGACCCCGTGCGCGACACTCTTCTCCCGTCCACTGCGCATGGATGACACGCCCCAAGAGAACGCCAAGAACTGACGTTCCTGCGCCGCATCGATTGACACACGCTGCGCCACAGATCCTGCAGAAAATGATCCGCACCAATCCGTATTTCTGCTCCAAACAGAACGAAGCACTACACTAGCAACCGTGTAGTTCTCCGGCGGCGATCTGGGGCCGTGGTCCGACCCGGTGCGCGACAAGCCCCGCCGTTCAGGGCGGGGAAGGATAGCGCGGGCGGCGTAGCCGCCCTTGGGTTTCAGTGCGGCGATTGCTGCTGTTCGATGTACTGGCGCACGACGGAGATCGGAGCGCCGCCGCAAGACGACGCGAAGTGGGACGGAGACCACAGGACGCCGTTCCAGTAGTGTTTGGACGTGCATCTTGAAGACGCAGTGCCTGCCATGCCGAATGTCGTTGTCATCGCTCATGGACCAAGAGTACAGTCAAGGCCATGCAACGCCTCCAAGCCTTCAAGTTCGAACTGCGTC
>JAKCCX010000019.1 GCA_021838715.1 Pseudomonadota bacterium
AGGTAAATGCCGTAACTGATCTCGCCCAGCCGCTTCGACGCACGCCAATCCAGGATGCCAAACATCGTGCAGCCGGAACTGATGAGCAGAAAGAGGGCTGCGAGCAGGAGGATCGGAATCGGGGCATATGCGCTGGACAGATTGACGAGAATGCCGAGCACCAGCAGGCAAATTCCGGATGCGATCCAGTTCGCGGGCTGCCGCGGGTCAATGGCGAAGCCGGTGGCGCGCAAGGACGAACAGAGCATGCCGGTGAAGAACGCTGCGTATCCGGCGGCGTTGATGGTGGGATGGTGGAAGAGCATCGCAACCGCCACGATGAACCCCGTTGCAGCATAGGGGAGATGAACCCTTGGCTTGGCAAAGAGGATCGTCGAGATCGGCAGGACCAGAAGATAGAAAAGCCACTCGTAATGAAGCGTCCAGGTGACGCCGGCGAGAATGACCCACGCATTTGGGTAGCCGTTGATCGACCCGGGGCCGAAGTATCCCAACAGGGACAAGCGTGCCAACTCGTGCGCGAGCGCGGGTGCGGGTTCCTGCAGCCGGAAGCCGGTCGTTCCGATGGCGATCGCCAGCATCGCGATCGTCACCAGGTAATACATCGGACCGATCCGGAATATCCGCCCGAGGTACAGGGTCCGCCAATCGAGACGTCCTTGCGCATCGGTCGCCTTTCCCCAAAAAAGGTATCCGGTGATCATGAAAAACAGGATCACGGCGGACTGCCCCAGTTGGGTGTAGAACGCCGACGGCGGAATCTCCCAGACGCCATTCGTGAGGTAGCGGTGGTAGATCGTGGCGTGGTGAAAGAATACGGCGAGTGCCAGAAATCCCCGGAGGCCGTCGATCGTCGAGGTGCGGTTGGTCTGGGTATGCCAAGATGCATCGGCAGCACGGAAAGCCGGACTTGCGGCAATGGCGAGCAGAACCACGGATACGGCAAGGTAACCGATGGGGGTGTATACGTTCATGGTGGCTTGCCGAAAATCCCGTCAACGTGATTGGGGAACTGCGCAGGTGTCGTGGTGCATCTGCAGGAGCCGGTTTGCCAAAGCCCCAGCCTGCTCGACCCCGACCTCGGCAAGGCACCGCCGGTTCGCTCCCGGATCGGGCACCGGGTGGATGCAATACCACCGGCAATCGAAACAGCTGCGGTCGGGATGGCTGGCCACGGCGAAATGTGGTGAGGGCGGATAGTCGGCGTAGCTGGTGAAGTCCGCGCCCGACACCATCGCCACGGTCGGCGTGCCGGTCAGGCGGCCGATGTGCATCGGCGCGCTGTCGCTGGTGAGGAGCAGCCGCGCATCGCGGATCAGGTCGAACAGTCCGGCCAGGGTGTGTTGTCCGGTCCGGCACAGCACATCGAAGTCGGTCAACTGCGATGCGATCCGGTTGCAGAGTTCCGCATCCGCGGCCGCACCGACGACGACGGGCCGCAGGCCGTGATCGCGTGCCAGGCGTGCCGCCAGTTCGGCGAAGCGTTCCGCCGGCCAGATGCGGCTGGTGGAACTGGCCGCCGGGGCGATCACCAGCGTGCGGCTCTCCCCGCCTTGCCAGGCGTATGCCCGCAGGCCCGATTGCCGCTGGACCGGCGCGGCACCGCTGCGCGGCGAGGGGGCGGCGCGCGCAATCGCGTGTCGGATCAGGCGGTCGAAGCGCACCGACATGTGGACTTTCCCGGTTTCGTCCGGGAGCAGGTCGGTGTAGGCCCGCCGCTCGATCCGCGCGTGGCAGCGCTCGAGAGCACTGGCCGCGTAGCCGATGCGGATCGGGGCGGCGCTGGCCAGGGCGAACGCATCGCCGATGTTGGTGCGCGAGATGTCGGCGTCGATCCAGACGTCGAACGCTTCCCGCCGCACGCCGGAGAGCAGATCATGGCGGACGCCCGCGCGCTTGCGTACGGCGTGGCGGTCGAACACGGCGATGCGGTCGGCGAGCGCGGTCATCCGCGCGATTTCGGCGGTGCGGGCCTCCGTGTAGACGACGATCTCGGTGTCCTGTCCGGCAAATCCGTTTCGCAGGGCTTCGAAGGCGGGGGTGAAAAGGATCCAGTCGCCGATGCCGCCCCGCTTGACCAGTCCGATCTTGATGCCGCGGCGATGCGCATGGCGCGCGGGGCGGGGCAGCGCAGCGTTCATCGCCAGGATGCGCAGCGTGCGCCGCAGGCATTCCAGATGATAGATCGGCGAGTTCTTGAGGCGTTGCCGGAACTGCATCATCGGGGGAGGGGAGGCCGGGTCTGCATCGCCCGCAGCTTCGCATACTTCAGGAAACTGCTGCCGCAGCCGATCAGGATGTGGATCAGACCCGGGACGCCGTCGAGGAAACCCAGCCGCAGCACATAGAACTTGAAAAACCGCAACGTCGGCGACAGCAGCAGCTGCGCCGCGCCGGCTTGCTTGCCACGTGCATGGGCGGCTTGCGCCGCCAGGGTCGTGTAGCGGTTCTGCTTTTCCAGATAGTGTTCCAGGGTTTCCGCCGAGTCATGGACCAGGTCGCCGTGCAGGCGTCCCGCCGCGCCGTCGGCGATCACCTTCTCGTGGACCGCGTCGTCCGACCACCGCGCATGGCGGCGGTCGAAGAGCCGTAGACTCCAGTCCGGATAGCCTTCGCCATGGCGCAGGTAGCGCCCGAGGAAGCGGTTGCAGCGGGGAAATGCATAGGCGGTGAAGGCCGGGGCGGCGAGCGCTGCGCGGATGGCGTCGCGCAGCGGCTCGCTCACCCGCTCGTCGGCATCGATGCAGAGCACCCAGTCGTTCCCCGCCTGTTCCACCGCGAATTGCTTCTGCGGCCCGAATCCCCGCCAGTGGGTTGCGATCACGCGGGCGCCGTGGCGCTGCGCGATCGCCACGGTCTCGTCGGTGCTGCCGCTATCGACGACGAGGATTTCGTCGCAGAACGAAACCGCGTCGAGGCATGCTTCCAGTTGGGAGGCGGCGTTGCGGGTGATGAGGACGGCGGATATCGGCGGCATGGGACTGTCGCGGCTCACCGCGTCGCCTGCAGCGATTCCCGTGCGGAAAGGCCGCGCCAGTCGCCCGGAAGTTGCGCGGGCGCGAGGTGTTCGATCTTCAGTTTCCTTGGCAGCGTGGCCGGAATCATGACGTAGCGGTTCATCAGGGCGCTTCGGAGAGCACGAGGTGCCGGCTGGGGTTTTCGTCCCAGGCGCGGAGATCTTCGAGCGGGAACCCCTTGGCGCCGTGGAACATCCGCTTCATCCTGCCTTGCGTGCTGGGTGCGGGCACGGCCGGCAGTTCGCCGGGTGGGACGGTGGCGGATCGCTGAACATAGTCCCGCTGGAACTCGCGCCAGGTGATGCCCCATTTCATCAGGAACTCCCGATGTCCGCGGTTGCGGCGCACGCGGCCGGTGCTGCGGCAGGCGAAGTGATAGACGAGGCTGCCGCCGACGAGGTGGAAGTCGCGGCACCCGGCGATCCAGAGTTTCATCAGAAAGTCGTCATCGCTGCTCATGCCGGGGCCGAACTCGATGCTGTACCCGCCAACCAGATGCCAGACCTCCCGCCGCACGAGTGTCGGTTGGCTGGCGACGCCGCCGCGGTCGGCTTCGCGCAGGGATGCGGCGTAGGCCAGCAATCCCGCCTCGTCGAAGGATTCCGGCCCCGTCCCGAAGTTGCGGCACAGGACGTTGGCGTTCGTGCCTTGGTTGGGCTCGATGACGAGCGACGAAAGAAAGCAGAGCGGTGTCGCGAGCCGTGAGGTCGCGGCCTGCAGCGCGGTGTCCCAGCCCGGCGTGCAGACCATGTCGTCGTTCAGGTAGAGAAGCCAGTCGCGGTTGGCCAGACGGCTCAACTGGTTGAGCGCGAAGCAGATGCCGATGTTGCCGGTGCTGCGGGTATGGCGCAGCCCCTGGCTGCGCACCCACTCCAGCGTTCCGTCCGAACCGTCGTTGACGTGGACGAGGATCTCGTGGTCGAAGGCCGAGTGCCGGCGGATGCTGTCGACGCACAGTTTCAGAAACGGCAGGTTGTTCCAGGTGGGGATGAGGATGCTGAACATGGGGGAGTGTCGAGTCCGCCGCCGGTTGCCGGCGTGGTGGGATCAGTGCAACCGGAGCAGCGTGTAGAGGACGCCGGTCATGACGGTCATCATGCCGCCGGTGCGAATGGTCAGTTTCATTTCCATGGCCTTCATGTCCGCCCGGATCGCACGGGTTTCTTCCTGAAGCGTCCGGATATCTTCCTTGATCGCCCGGATTTCCCCCTGGAGTTCCTCCTTGACCGCTCGGATCTGGCCTTGCAGATCCTCCCGGACGGCCCGGATTTCCCCCTGGAGTTCCTCCTTGACGGCTCGGATCTGGCCTTGCAGATCCTCCCGGAATGCCCGGATTTCCCCCTGGAGTTCCTCCTTGACGGCCCGGATCTGGCCCTGCAGATCCTCCCGGAATGCACGGATTTCTCCTTGCAGTTCGTCCTTGGCGATCCGGATGTCCTCCTTGCCCGCCAACACGGTGACGAGCGACTCCGACAGCGCATCGCGCAGGACTTCGGCCTCGGCCTTGGCCTGCCTTTCCGGAACGCCGGCATCCTGGAGGCGTTCCACGTACTTGAGCGTGTCGAAAAGGGGGGCAATCATGACGGACATTTTGGCAGATCGCTCGGGGGCGGGGAATGTCCGGAGATCCTAGGACGTTCCGCCGCCGCGCGCGCTACCGGGAATGGGCGCTTCCGGCTGCGCCATGGCCCGGCCGCGCCGCCGGAACAGCCGGTTGGGAAACAGAAACGCCGCCACGTAGGCGGCGATGACGCCGAGAAACAGCAGGAAACTGACCCGGTCCGGAACTCCGGACCGCCAGAGCACGATTCCGATCAGACCCAGCAGCGCATTGCCGCCCAGCAGGATCGCCAGCGTTTGCCGTTCGGTGAATCCGCGCCGCAGCAGCAGGTGGTGGATGTGGCCGCGGTCGGGCACGGTCGGGTCGCGCCGGCGCAGCGTGCGGCGGATGGTGACGGTGAATGTGTCCAGCAGGATGACGCCGAGCACCCAGGGCATGACGATGGGCGGAACGTGGGCCGCGGGCTGCTGCGTCAGGGCCACGGAGAACCAGGCGACGAAGAAACCGAGAACCAGACTGCCGGTGTCGCCGAGAAAGGTGCGGCGCTGGGCGCTGCGCCACGGGTGCGGCAGGTTGAACGCCAGGAATCCGGCGATGGCGCCCAGCAGCACCGTGAGCAGCTTGACGGCGTCGAGATCCCCGAGGAATGCGGCGAGGAATGCGAAGAAGCTGAGATTGGAGAACGCCACCCCGCCCGCCAGGCCGTCGAGCCCGTCGAGCATGTTGAGGCCGTTGATCACCGCCACCGTCGCGAAGAGGGTGAGCGGAATGCCCCAGTTGCGCAGTTCGACCGGGCCGTGCCCGAACAGGTTGCCGAGATTGGTCAGGAACAGGTTGGCCCAGGAGGTCATCAGCAGGGCGGCGAGCGCCTGCACGGCGAGTTTGGTCCGCGCCGACACCTCGCCCATGTCGTCGAGGAGTCCGACCGCGGCAAGGGCGGCGACGGCGACGAGCGCAATCGCGTAATGGGACAGGACGGAGGCGGAGAACAGCAGCACCACCGAGAATCCGAGGGTCAGGGACAGTCCGCCGATCCGCGGTACCGCTCCCCCATGCCGCTTGCGCCCGCCGGTGTGATCGACCAACCCGAAGCGGAGCGCGGGCCGGCGCAGCCAGACGATCAGCCCGGCGGTCAGCAGGCAGGAGAGAAGCGCTTCGATGAGGAACGTCATTGCGGAGCGTGTCGTTGAACCCGTACGAAAGTACGATAGTTTAGGCAATCCGCCGCGCGGGCGGTGCTGCGGCGATTAGCGCTTCATCAGAAAAACGATGCAAAACGGCGGTTCGATTGCACCGACGCGTGTCATGCCGCCTCGGGCGCCCGGGCAGCGGAGAACTGGATCCGGTGCAGATTGGCGTAGAGCCCGCCATGGGCCAGCAGCTCGGCATGGGTGCCGAGCTCGGCGATCCGGCCGTGCTCCATCGCCACGATACGGTCGGCATGTTCGATGGTCGACAGCCGGTGGGCGACGACGAAGGTGGTGCGGTCGCGCATCAGGCGTTCGAGCGACATCTGGATCGTCCGCTCGGACTCCGAGTCCAGTGCCGAGGTCGCTTCGTCGAGCAGCAGGATGGGCGCATCCTTGAGCAGGGCGCGCGCGATCGACAGACGCTGGCGCTGCCCGCCCGAGAGCTTGACGGCGTTTTCGCCGATGCGGGTGTCGAAGCCGTTGGGCAGGGATTCGATCAGCGGCAGCAGATAGGCGGCTTCCGCGGCGGCGCGGATCCGATCCAGGTCGATCTCGCCTTCGGGGATGCCTGCGCCATAGGCGATGTTGGCGCGGATCGTATCGTCGAAGAGCACCACGTCCTGGGAAACCAGGGCGATCTGGCGGCGCAGGCTCGCGAGCGTCAGGTCCGCGATCGGGATGCCGTCGAGCAGGATCTCCCCCGCCGTGGGGCGCAGGAAGCGCGGCAGCAGGTTGAGGAGCGTCGTCTTGCCGGCGCCCGAGTGGCCGACCAGCGCGATCGTCTCGCCGGCGCGGACGGCAAGATTGACGCGATGCAGCGCCGCGGCCGTTGCACCGGGATATTCGAACGAGACGTCGCGGAACGTGATCGCGCCGGCGGCGCGCGCCAGTTCGCGCGTGCCGGTTTCCGTTTCCGGAGCCGAGTCGATCATCCCGAACACGCTTTCCGCCGCCGCCGCCATGCGCGCGGTGGCGCTGTTGATCGACGACAGGCGCCGCAGCGGCTGCAGCACCATCAGCGCGGCCGTCAGGAATTCGATGAACTGGTTGCCGGTGAGCTGCCCGTGGCGGGCCTGCCACATCGCGATGGTGATGACGATGGCAATGCCGGTCGCGGCGACGATCTGCGTTGCCGGAGTCGATGCACCGACGGCGGTCTGCATCTTGATCGCGAACCGGCGCAGCCGTTGGTTGATGGCCTCGAACCGGCGCGTTTCATAGGCCTGGCCGCCGTAGACCTTGACGATGCGCCCGGCGTCGTGCGCCTCCTGCACGGCGCGCGTCATTTCGCCCAGCATGGCTTGGCTTTCGCGGTTGAGTCGATGCAGCCGCTTGCCGATCGAGCGCAGCACCGTGGCGATGGTCGGGCCGACGACCACGGTGAGCAGCGTGAGCCGCCAATTGTCGAAGAGCAGCAGCCCCAGCAGTGCGATGGTCGTGAACGACTCGCGCACGGCGGTGAGCAGCACCTCGGCGGTGAGTGAGAGGGCGTTGCTCGCTTCGTTGAGGAACTTGGAGATGACGATCCCGGAGGGCGTGTTCTCGATGGTGGCCTGCGGCCAGTGGAGCAGGCGTTGGAACATTTCGCCGCGCAGACCGACCAGCACGTTCTGCGACGCCACGTTCACGAGGTACGAACTCGAGAAGTTCGCCAGGCCGCGCACGACGAACACGCCGATGAAGGCGAGGGGCATCCAGTAGCCGAACCGCGGATCGTTGCGGATGATGCCGTGCCCGAGCAGCATCGCGGTGAGTTTGGCGATCAGCCCCTGGCAGGATGCGTCGATGGCCATCGTGACGGTCGCCAGTCCGAGGATGGGGCGATGCCCCCACACCAGGGCGACCATACGGCGCAGGTTGGGGTCGGCGAAACGGCGGAAGGGGCCGGAGCGCGGTACGGCGGTTGCGGGGGGCATCAGGGAATGGACGTTCCGTTCAGTGCGTTGAACCGCCTTTCCGGGGCGTCGCCCCGCGCTCCCAGCGTGTTCGGGTCGAATGGCGGGGCGGACATGGCGGTATTCTGGCAGATTGCACGGACCGGCGGCATGCCAGGGAAACCTGTGCCGCGGTTGCCGGCTGCCATCACCGGAATTGGGAGGAATGACGCGTTGCGTTCCCTACTCGTTCGCCTGCCGAACCACCTCGGCGACGCCTGCATGACGCTGCCCGCGCTCGATCTGCTGGCGGAGCGCGGCGCATCCTTGACCCTTTTCGGGCGACCCTGGGCCGCCGAACTGTTCGCCGGCCATGCCTGGCCGGTGCTGCCCTGGGCGGCGCAGCGCGGGGCGCGGATCGCGGCCTTGCGGGCCTGGCGTCTTGCCGAGGCGGGGCGGGGAGAGGCGCTGCTGTTCCCGAATTCGTTTTCCTCGGCCTGGGAGTTCCGCCGCGCCGGCATGCGCGCGGCGGGGTACCGCACCGACGGCCGCGGCTGGCTGCTGGCCGCGCCCGTCGCCGTGCCGGCGCAATGGCACGGGGATCTGCACACCAGCGCGTATTACCTGCATCTGGCGCGGGCGCGGCTGGGGCTGTCCGGCGACGTGCCGGAGACGGCGGCGCCGGTGTTGCGCATTCCCGATGCGGCGTCGGCCCGCGCGCGCGCGGCCCTCGATCGCGCAGGGGTGGCGGATGGCTACGTCGTGCTGTGCCCGACGGTGCGGGGACAGCATCACGGGAAGGTCAAGGCATGGGACGATTTCGGACGGCTGGCGCGCGCATTGCGCGCCGCCGGCGAGACGCCCGTGGTGTGTCCAGGGCCGGGCGAAGAGGCGGGCGCACGCGCCGCCTGCCCGGATGCGGTGTTCGTCGAACCGCTGGATCTCGGCGCCTTTGCCGCGCTGCTGGCGGGGAGCCGTCTGGTCGTCGCCAACGACAGCGGTCCGGGGCATCTGGCGGGGGCGGTCGGCGCCCGCCTCGTCGGCGTGTTCGGCGTCACCGATCCGGCCAAGACCCGGCCGATCGGGGCGCGGGTGCGATTGGTGGGCGGCTCGGCGGGGTGGCCGGAGTACGAGGAGGTCGTTGCGGCGGTGGCCGAGGCGCTGGATACGCGGATTGCCGCGCGCTCGCCGTAACGGGCTGTCAGATCAGTACCACGTCGTATTGCTCCTGGTGGTACATCGTCTCGACCTGCATCGAGATCGGCTTGCCGATGAAATCGGACAGCATCGCCAGCGACTGCGACTCCTCCTCGAGGAACAGGTCGATCACCTTCTGCGCCGCGAGGATCCGGAATTCCTTGGCATCGCCGAACTGGCGCGCCTCGCGCAGGATCTCCCGCAGGATGTCGTAGCAGACCGTGCGCGCGGTCTTCAACTCGCCGCGGCCGCCGCAGACCGGGCAGGGCTCGCACAGCACATGGGCGAGCGATTCGCGCGTGCGTTTGCGCGTCATCTCGACCAGTCCCAGTTCGGTGAACTCGCTCACCGTCATGCGCGTGCGGTCGCGCCCGAGGGCGCGCCGGAATTCGGAGAGCACGGCATCGCGGTGCTCTCCCGAGGACATGTCGATGAAATCCACCACGATGATGCCGCCGAGGTTGCGCAGCCGCAGCTGGCGGGCGATCGCGTGCGCCGCTTCGAGATTGGTCTTGAAGATCGTGTCGTCGAAGTTGCGGGTGCCGACGAAACCGCCGGTGTTGACGTCGATCGTCGTCATCGCCTCGGTCTGGTCGAGCACCAGATAGCCGCCGCTTTTTAGGTCGACGCGCCGCGCCAGCGCCTTTTCGATCTCCTCGTCGATCGAGTGCAGGTCGAAGAGCGGCCGCTCCCCGGTGTAATGGAAGAGCCGGCACGCGACGCCCGGGACGAACTGCTCGGCAAACGTCCGCAGCGCGACGAAATTTTCGCGCGAGTCGATCTGCACGCTCGTCGTCTGCTCCCAGACGAGGTCGCGCAACACGCGCTGCGCCAGGGAAAGCTCGCGGTACAGCAGCGCGGGCGGCGCGACGGTCCCGCTGTCGGCGTGGATCTGCCCCCAGCGCTTGCGCAGGTACTCGATGTCGTTGCGCAGGTCGTCTTCGCTGGCGTCCTCCGCGCTCGTGCGGATGATGAACCCGCCCGTTTCCTCGATCGGGATGAGGCGCGCCAGCCGCTCGCGCAATTGCGCGCGCTCGGCTTCGTCCTCGATGCGCTGCGACACGCCGATGTGCGGGTCCTGCGGCAGATAGACGAGATTGCGCCCGGCCAGGCTGATCTGGGTGGAGAGCCGCGCGCCCTTGGTTCCGATCGGATCCTTGATCACCTGCACGAGGAGGCGGTCGCCTTCGTGGACGATGCGCTCGATCGGCGGGCGTTCGTTCGTGTACTGCCGGGTTTCCCAGATGTCGGCGATGTGCAGGAACGCGGCCCGCTCCAGGCCGATGTCGACGAACGCCGACTGCATGCCGGGAAGCACGCGGGCAACTTTGCCGACATAGACGTTGCCGACGATGCCGCAGTTGGCGGTCCGCTCGATGTGCAGTTCCTGCACGGCACCGGCAAGCAGCACCGCAACACGGGTTTCTTGCGGCGTGATGTTGACGAGGATGTCTTCGCTGGACATGTTGCCAAGTTACCACACGTAAGGGAAATGACACATTTCTTTGGGAAACGTAATTTTCTCGAAACATCCGCTTCGTACCTTCGCCGCTTCCATCGATAACGAGGAAGAGGGAAATGAAAGTACGCAAGCACAAGGGCAGGCACTGGACGTCCATCGGCGCCTGCGCGCTGGCCGGGACCGTTGCCTTCGCGGCACCGGCTTACGCCGACGACACCCAGGCTCCGGAGCAAGCCCAGCAGCAGGCCACCCAAGGTCAGGCTGCACAGCAGTTGGAAGGCATCGTCGTGCAAGGCGAGAAGACCGGCACCGCGTCGTACGAGGCACCCACGCAGGGTGTGCTCGATGCCGGCGAACCGCAGTCGGTGATCGGCCAGCACTACATCGAGAACAACGTCGCGCCGGCGGAGAACTACACCGACATCATCAACATCGCGCCCAGCGTTTCGGAAGTCACGCCGAACGGCCCGGGCAATGCCGAAGCGCTGCAGATGTCGATCCGCGGCTTCCAGGACGGTCAGTTCAACGTCACGTTCGACGGCATCCCGTTCCAGGACTCGAACGACTTCACGCACCACTCGACGTCCTATTTCACCAGCGACACCATCGGCAACATCCTGGTCGACCGCGGCCCGGGCACGGCGTCCCAGCTCGGCTATGCGACGTTCGGCGGAACCGTGGCCGTGCAGTCCAAGGATCCGCTCGCCAATGCGAACCTCAACGCGTCGGCGATGTTCGGAACCTGGAACACCAACGACCTGACGGCCGAGGCCGACACCGGCACGATGAAGAACGGCGGCCGCGCGATGATCACGCTGACCGACATCAATACGGCCGGCGCGATGACCAACAACGCCCAGCGGCGCAAGAACGCGTTCATCAAGTACGTCCAGCCGGTCAATCAGGATACGACCCTGACGGCGGTCGCGATGTACGACACGGTGCATCAGAACGTGTCGCAGTTCGGCACGACGCTGGCGCAGATGGCGGCGTACGGGCCGCACTACAGTCTGAGTACCAATCCGTCGAGCGACAGCTACTACGGCTACAACTTCGACAATATTCACACCGATTTCGAATACCTCGGCCTGCACACCCAGGCCGGCGGGGTGCAGATCGACAACAAGGTCTACACCTACGCTTACTACCATTCGATGAACAACACCAACGATCCGAGCCTTGCGCAAGGGTCGCTCGGGGTGTACGACGGCCTGCCTGCGAGCAGCCCGATCTACAACGACGTCGCCGGCCAGTCCGGAGCGATGGACTACCGTTCCTGGGGCGACGTGTTCAAGGCCGAAGGAACCGTCGGCAAGGGGACGCTGCGCGGCGGCCTGTGGGTCGACTACCAGTGGAACTACCGCTTCCTGCAGGACGTCAACTGGAGCCTGGGCGGCACGCCCGACCTGCAGGGTCCGGACGGTCCCAACGGGGTGCAGCGCAACCTGCGCGACGACATGACGACGATCGACCCGTTCATCGAGTACGAGTATCACCCGACGGACGCCTGGACGATCACCCCGGGCATGCGGTACATGTCGTTCAACCGCAACGTCAGTGGCGCGGTTCTGCCGAGCACGGGCGCGGCGGGCAGCATGAGCAAGACCTACGACGGGGCCCAGCCCTCGGTCTACGCCAACTATCGCCTGGCTCCGACCGCCAGCGTGTATGCGCAGTGGGCGCGCGGCTTCCTGGCGCCGAAGGATGCCAGCGTGTTCTACGACGTCAAGAACCAGGGAACGGGCGTGACCGTGGCCGATCCGGGCGCGGAAACGACGAACAACCTGCAGGCCGGCAGCACCTGGAAGACCAACAAGTTCACGGTCTCCGGCGACGTCTACTACATCCGGGCCAACAACTTCGCGCAGTTGAACGGCGCCGGAACGAAGGTCAACCAGTTCGGAAACACGGTGTTCAAGGGCGTGGAACTCGAAGGCACCTATGTGCTCGGTTACGGGTTCAGCTTCTACGGCAACTACAGCTACAACAAGCAGAACTATGCCGACGGCACGCCGGTGCAATTCGCGCCCAACAACATGTACACCGCCGGTCTGATCTACGACAAACGCGGTTGGTACGGCTCGGTGATCGCCAAGCACATCGGCTCGACCTACCAGGGCGGCAACAATGGTCCGTTGCCCGGCGGCGTGTATCAGATTCCCGGATACACGATCACCAACCTGTCGCTGGGCTACACGATCCCGAATCCGACCGCGGGCGTCAAGGATGTCAAGCTCCGGTTCCTGGTCTCGGATCTGTCGAACAACGAGTCGATCTACTATGTATACGGCGCAACGCTGGGCGGCACGGACATGTTCATGACCTTGCCGGGCCGTTCGTACATGCTGGGCGGGTCGGTGGACTTCTGATGAGTTCTCCATTCTCCCGCTCGCGGGCGAATGGACCGGGATGAGGGTGGGCTACGGGTAATGCCCGCCGCCCACCCATCACGCAACGCCCACTCCCCCTTGCGGGAGTGGGCGTTGTTCATCAAAGCACCGGAATCCCCGCTTCCGCCAGCAGCGCCGACGTTTCCGCGAGCGGCAGCCCCATCACCCCCGAATAACTGCCCTCGATCCGTTCGATGAAGATCGCGGCGACCCCCTGGATGGCATAGCCGCCGGCTTTGTCATAGGGTTCCCGGGTTGCGCAATAGCGTTCGATTTCCTGCGGGTCGATCGCGCGCATCGTCACCTGGGTCACGCTGACGCGGGTTTCGGTCATCACGAATCCGCTGCGGATGCGCGACAGCGCGACCGCGGTGCGGACCTCATGGGTGCGCCCGGACAGGCGCGCGAGCGTGCGCGCGGCGTCCTGCGGGTCGTCCGGCTTGCCGAGCACGTCGCCGTCCAGGATCACCGTCGTGTCCGCGCCCAGCACCGGCCATAGCGGCAGGCCGCGCAGACTCAGGACCTTCGCGCCGAGTTCGGCCTTGTCCCGGGCGATCCGCAGGACGTAGTCGGCGGGAGCTTCCCCCTCCCGCTGCGTTTCGTCGACTTCGGGGCCGCGCGGCGGGTGGGAGCGCAGCGGCAAGACGGTGAACGGCGCGCCGATCTGGTCGAGCAATTCCTTGCGCCGCGGACTCATGGAGGCCAGATAGAAGCGCGGAGAGATCATGTTGCTACCGCGAAAATGGGATGGTCGATTATGCGCGGTGATAGGGATGCGAAGCAAGGATGGACCATGCCCGATAGAGCTGTTCGACCAGCAGTACCCGCGCCAGCGCGTGCGGCAAGGTCAGGCTGGAGAGGCGCAGGCGCAGCGCGGCCTGGCGCTTGAATTCCGCATCCAGGCCATCGGCGCCGCCGATCACGAAAACCGGATCGCGCGCCGCGTCGCGCCAGGTTCCCAGCGCGGATGCGAATTGGGCCGTTGTCCAATCGACTCCGGTTTCATCCATCGCGACGAGGTGGGCGCCGGGTGGAATGCAGGCGCGCAGGCGGGTGGCTTCCAGGGACTGGACGCGCGCCGCATCCCATCCGGTGCGCGCTTCGGGTTTGATGGCCCGCATCTCGACGCGGAAGTCGCGGGGAAAGCGATCCAGATAATCGCGTACGGCGGCTTCGGCCCACCCCGGCAGTTTCTGGCCGACGGCGGCGACCAGGATCTTCACGCGCGCGGTGCCGCCTTCTTCGCGGCGCGCTTCGCCGGCGGTCTGGCCGTAGCGGTCTTGGCCGCGGTCTTCTTCACGGTCTTCTTCACGGTCTTCGCTGCTGCCTTCTTCGCTGCCGTCTTCCCGGCGGCGGCGCGCTTGGCCGCGCTTGCGGTCGTTTCCGCGGCCGAACTTGCCGTCGACGATTTCCGGGAGGCGGCCTTGCGGGGGGGCGGTGCGGCCTTTTCCGCGGCGGCCGGTGCCTCCTCGGCGCGCTTCATCCGCACCGGCTTTCCGCCCCAGATCTCTTCCAGGCCGTAGTACGCCCGTACCGCCGGTTGCATGACGTGCACCACGGCATCGCCCAGATCGACGAGCACCCATTCGCCGGTGTCTTCGCCTTCGACGCTGATGACCTCGCCGCCGGCCTCCTTGACCTTCTCCACGACCCGCGCGGCCAGGGCACGGGTCTGCCGGTTGGAGGTCCCGCTGGCGAGAATGACGCGGTCGAACAGGTCGGAGAGCGTGGTGGTGTTGAAGACGGCGATGTCCTGCGCTTTGACGTCTTCAAGGGCGTCGACGATCACGCGCTGCAGTTTTTTGATGTCCATGGCAGGGAAACTCGATGGGAAAGGGGCAGGGGGCGAGGCGGACGCCGGTCAGTGGTCGGATGGTTGGTATTTCAGCGCGGCAACGCCTGCGTGGAATACAGGCCATGTGCGCGAATGTACGCCAGTACGTCGGGCGGCAGGCAGCGCGCGAGGGTTGCGGCCGGCTGGTCTTCCGCGATGGCTTGTCGGAGCTGCGTCGCCGAACAATCGATCGGGCGCATGGCGAATTCGATGACGGTTCCGTTCGGGGCGTCGCGCAGGTCGGCGGGCGTGCCACGCCGTGCGGCGATCCAGTCCCGCACCGTCGGCGGGAGGGCTGCCGCGGCGATGCCCGCCCGCCGCGCGAAGGCGAGATGCGCGCACTGGGTGAGTGCTTCCCAGCGGTGCCAGGTGTCGAGCTGCCGCAACTGGTCGAAGCCGAGAATCCAGACGAGGGGGCGATCCGGCCCGATCTGCGCGCGCCATTCCTGCAAGGTTTCGATGGTGTAGCTCGGGCCGGGTCGCGCGATTTCGCAAGCGTCGACGCGCCAGCCGGCGTGACCGGAGAGGGCGCGCTCGACCATGCGCATCCGGTCGGCGGCGGGGGTGATGCGGTCCTTCTGCCAGGGCCGGCCGGCCGGCACGAACACCACTTCCGCCAGACCGAGCGCGGCCTGGGCGTCCTGCGCCAGTTGCAGGTGCCCGGCGTGGACCGGATCGAACGATCCGCCCAGCAGCCCGATCGGGGGCAGGCGGCTCATGCAAGCCAATCGCGCGCCGGCAGGAAGTCGGTGTAGAGCCGGGCTTCCGCGCTTCCCGCTTCCGGTGCCCACTCGTACCGCCATTGCACCTGGGGCGGCATCGACATCAGGATCGATTCGGCGCGGCCGCCCGACTGCAGCCCGAACAGCGTGCCGCGGTCGTAGACCAGGTTGAATTCGACGTAGCGCCCCCGGCGCAGGGCCTGGAATTCGCGCTGGCGCTCGCCATAGGGGTGATCCTTGCGGCGTTCGACGATGGGAACGTAGGCCGGGAGAAAATGATCGCCCACCGAACGCAGCAGGGCGAAACTGCGTTCCGCGCCGAGTTCGCGGAAGTCGTCGAAGAAGATCCCGCCCACGCCGCGCGCTTCGCCGCGGTGCTTGAGGAAAAAGTATTCATCGCACCAGCGCTTGAAGCGTGGGTGATAGTCCGGGCCGAAGGGGGCGAGCGCGTCGCGGCAGCAGGCGTGGAAATGCCGCGCGTCCTCTTCGAACCCATAGTAGGGGGTGAGGTCCATGCCGCCGCCGAACCACCAGCTTCCGGGCCCTTGCGCGCCCGGCCCCGGCTGCGCGCGGAACAGGCGGACGTTCATGTGCACGGTCGGCACATAGGGATTGCGCGGGTGCAGCACCATCGAGACGCCCGCGGCATCGAAGCCGCAGCCGGCGACCTCCGGGTGCGCGGCGCTCGCCGAGGGCGGAAGGCGGTCGCCCGATACGTGGGAAAACCCGATTCCCGCCCGCTCGAACACCCCGCCGCCTTCCAGGATGCAGGTCAGGCCGTCGCCGCGCAGCGGTTCGCCCGGCGCCTTTTTCCATTCGCTGCGGGCGAAGCGGCCGCCGTCGAGGCGTTCGAGTTCTTCGACGATGCGCCGCTGGAGATCCAGCAGGTATTCCCGCACCGGTTCGATGGCAATGGTTTCTTGCATGGTGTCTTCGTCTCCCCCGAATCCGGCCGGCCCTCCCGGCGGAGGCGCGCCGAACCTGCCGTCTCCCCCGGAGGGGGCGGCGATTTTTCGATCAGTAGTCTTTCAGCGCGCGGTTCCCGATATCGCTGCGATACTGCATGCCCGCAAAACGTACCGCCGACACCGCCTCGTACGCCCGGCGGCGGGCAAGGCGCAGGGTTTCGCCGAGGGCGGTGACGCAGAGCACCCTGCCGCCGCTGGTCACGAGTTGGTCGCCGACCTGCTGGGTGCCGGCGTGGAACACCATGCAATCGTCCGTGTTGGCCGGCAGGGCTTCGATCGCATCCCCACGCCGGGGGCGGTCCGGGTAGTCCTGCGCGGCGACGACGACGCCGAGCGCCGCGCGCCGGTCCCAGGCGATCTCGATCTGGTCGAGCCGGCCATCGATCGCGGCGTCCAGCACTGCGGCCAGATCGGATTTCATGCGCATCAGGATCGGCTGGGTCTCGGGATCGCCCAGGCGGCAGTTGAATTCCAGCACGCGCGGCTGCCCGTCCGCTCCGATCATCAGTCCGGCGTAGAGGAATCCGGTGTACCGGATCCCTTCGGCGGCAAGGCCGGCGATGGTCGGGTCGATGATTTCGCGCATCACGCGGGCATGCACCTCCGGCGTGACCACGGGCGCGGGGGAATACGCTCCCATGCCGCCGGTGTTGGGGCCCTGGTCGCCGTCGAGCAGGCGCTTGTGGTCCTGGGAACTGGCCAGCGCAGCGACATGGGTGCCATCGCAGAGCACGATGAAACTCGCTTCTTCGCCGGGCAGGAACTCCTCGATCACGACCCGCGCGCCGGCGGCGCCGACCATCTCGCCGCCCAGCATGGCGTCGATCGCCGCGTGCGCTTCGTCGGCCGTCTGGGCGACCACGACGCCCTTGCCCGCCGCAAGTCCGTCGGCCTTGACGACGATGGGCGCGCCCCGCTCGCGCACGTAGTCGTGCGCGGCGCGCGCGTCTTCGAACGTGCGGTAGGCGGCGGTGGGAATGCCGTGCCGCGCCATGAACGCCTTGGCGAAATCCTTCGAGGATTCGAGTTGCGCGGCGGCCCGGGTGGGACCGAAGATCCGCAGCCCTGCGGCGCGGAAGGCGTCGACGATGCCGGCTGCCAGGGGCGCTTCGGGGCCGACCACCGTGAAGTCGACCTGCTCGGCCTTGGCAAAGGCGATGAGCTCTTGGTGTTCCGCGAGCGGAGCGTTCTGTAGCTGCCGGTCGCGCCCCGTGCCGCCGTTGCCGGGCGCGACATGGACCCGCCGCATGCCGGGGGACTGCGCAAGCTTCCACGCCAGGGCGTGCTCGCGGCCGCCCGAACCGATGACCAGAGTCTTCATTCGTCGAGCGCCGCCGACGCATAGACGTGCTGCACGTCGTCCAGGTCCTCGAGCACCTCGATCAGGCGGCGCATCTTTTCCGCGTCCTCGCCATGCAGGGCGATTTCGTTGAGCGCCTTCATGGTGATGTCGGCGATCTCGGCGTGGAGGCCGGCGCCTTCCAGGGCATGCTTGACCGCTTCGAAGTCGGCGGGCGCGCTGATGACCTCGATCGATCCGTCGTCATTGGCGACGACGTCTTCCGCGCCCGCTTCGAGCGCGGCTTCCATCACCTTGTCTTCGCTGGTTCCGGGCGCGAACAGGAAGTGTCCGCAGTGCCGGAACTGGAACTCGACCGACCCCTCCGTGCCGAGGTTGCCGCCGTGCTTGGCGAGGGCATGCCGCACTTCCGCGACGGTGCGGGTGCGGTTGTCGGTCATCGCGTCGATGATGAGCGCGGCGCCGCCGATGCCGTAGCCCTCGTAGCGGACTTCTTCATAGTTGGCGCCGTCGAGCTTGCCGCTGCCCCGCGCGATCGCCTTGTTGACGGTGTCCTTGGGGACGTTCGCCGCCGACGCCTTGTCCAGCGCCAGGCGCAGTCGGGAGTTCATCGTCGGGTCGCCGCCCTGGCGCGCTGCGACGGTGATTTCCCGGATGATCTTGGTCCAGACTTGGCCGCGTTTGGCGTCCTGCCGGCCTTTGCGATGCTGGATGTTGGCCCATTTGGAATGCCCGGCCATGGAAGTCCTAACCTGTCGAGTGCGGAAGAATCTGCGGGGCGGAAATACTAGCACCGTCGGGATGGTCCGTCCGTACGGGGGTTCGCAGCCGGCGGCGATGACCCGCCCGGTATGATGCCGGGCATCCGGACGGCCGGCGCGGGTGGTTCCGGACGCCGATGTTCGCGTTTTCCTCGATGACGGATGTTTCCATGACGGATGTAGAGGCCCGCGGCCAGCGGGTACGGTGGATCCTGGCACTGGTGGTCTTCAGCATCCTCGCGGTGCGGCTGGCCACGCTTGGCACCTACGCGCTGATGGACACCACCGAGGCGCGGTACGGCGAGATCGCCCGCGTGATGCTGGTCACCGGCAATTACGTCACGCCGCAGGAGATCCCGGGCGTACCGTTCTGGGCCAAGCCGCCCCTGTATGTCTGGCTGAGTGCGATCTCGATCCGGCTGCTGGGCGTCAGTGAGTTCGCCCTGCGCCTGCCGTCCTTCCTCTGCTCGCTGGGCATTCTCGCCCTGTGCTTCGTCTGGACGCGCACCCTGTTCGAGGACGATCGCCGGACGGGCGCCGCGGAGGACACCGCAGCGCGGATCGCGCCCTGGCTGGAAACCGCGCTGCTGTCGACCTCGGTGCTCTTCTTCGTGTCTGCCGGCGCGGTGATGACCGATCCGAGTCTGGATCTCTCGATCACCGCGATGTGGCTGGCATTCCACCAGGCGGTGGTTCGCGGCGACGCGCTGCCCGAGCGGCGCCGACGCGTCTGGGGGTACGCGTTTTTCATCGCGGCGGGGTTCGGCATGCTCGCCAAGGGCCCCGTCATCCTGATGTATGTGGGCGGCCCGATCGCGCTCTGGGCGCTCTGGCAGCGCAAGATCGCCTACACCTGGAAGGCGATGCCCTGGATCCCGGGGATGGCCCTCGGGCTGGCGATCTGTGTTCCCTGGTATGTGCTGGCCGAGATCCGCACCCCCGGCTATCTCCGCTACTTCCTGATCGGCGAGCACATCATGCGGTTTCTCAAGCCGGGGTGGAAGGGCGATCTCTACGGCCACCCGCATACCGAACCGCTGGGTTCGATCTGGCTTCAACTTGCGGAATCGTTCGGAGTCGCAAGCCTGTTGTCGGTTGCCGCCGCGATCGCGGCGTTGCGGGCGCGGCCGGACCGGGCGGGCGAAGCGCGCATCGATGGCGCCCGTGCATTCCTGCTGCTTTGCGCCCTGTTCCCGGTGGCGTTCTTCACCTTCGCCGCCAACATCATCTGGACCTACGTTCTGCATTCGCTGGGGCCGATCGCCGTTCTGCTCGGGGCATGGGGCGCGCGGGCGATGGGCCGTGCTGCGATCTGGCGGGCCTCGGTGTGGGCGACGATCGGCGCGGCATGGCTGGTGCTGGTGGTGGCGATCTTCACCTGGGTTCCCCGTCACGTGCTGCGCCATACGGCGGTGGCACTGGTCGCGCAGTGGCATGCCCAGGACCGCACCGAACCCGGTCCGCTGCGGTATTGGGGGCGCAAGGCGCCGGCATCGCTGCGGTTTTACTCGCGCGGCGCGGTGGCGGCGGAGCCGAGCCTGGTGCTCGCCTTGCGCGGCGCGGATGACGGGCACGCGGTGTACCTGGTGACGAACCCCGGCGAAAAAGGCCTGGTCGAGCAGGCCGCGCGCAGCGCACCCGGCCGGCCGACCGTACGCTTGCTGGGCGAGAACGTCGATATGGCGTTGTGGGAGATCGGGGGCTAGCAGTTCGTCAGGGGGCGAGCGCCTTGTCGACGATTTCCCGCGTGTCGCGCGACAGGGCGGCGTGGCGGCTGACCTCGCGCAGCGCGTCGTGCATCCGGTCCCGCCGTTCCGGGGTGTAGCGGCGCCAACGGTCGAGCGCGCGCGCGACGCGGGCGGCCACGATCGGATTGAGGCGGTCGAGGCGCAGCACCTGCTCCGTCCAGAATGCGTAGCCCGAGCCGTCGGCGCGATGGAATTCCGCCGGATTGCTGTTGACGAATCCGAGCACCAGGGCATAAACGCTGTTCGGATTCTTTTCCGAATAGGCGTCGTGCCGGAGCAGGCTGCGCACCCGTTCCAGCACGGGGGGTTCGCCGGGTTGCGCCGGGGCGGTGGCCTGCAGCGCGAGCCACTTGTTCATCAGCAGGGGCTCGCCCCGCCACGCCCGCTCGACCTCCGCCAGCACGGCCTCCTTGAACGGCGCGGCGCTGTGCAGGATCGCCACCAGCGCGCCGTGGCGCTCGGTGAGGTTGTCGGCGCGATCGAGTTGCGTGCGCGCAAGGTCGAATGCTTCCGGATCCCCGGCACTCGTCAGATAAGCGAGGGCAAGGCTTTTGAGCGCGCGCCGCCCGGCCGCGGCAGGGTCCGGCCGATAGGGCTCCGGCCGATGGTGGGCGCGGTACGTCGATCGCCAGGATGCGGCCAGCGTCGTTCCAAGGCCGCGCCGTAGCGCCGCGCGGGCTTCGTGGATGGCCTGCGGATCGACCACCGGACGCTGTTCCGCCAGCACGATTTCACTGGGAAGCTGCAGACTGCGCTCGCGGAATGCCGCGGATACGGCGCTGTCGGCGAGCGTGGCTTCGAACAGCCGCAGCAGGTTCCGGGAGAGCGGGATCGCGCCGCCGGATTCGGCGGCAGTCGTCGCGTCGACCAGCGCGGCGAGTGCGATCTTCTGGCCGGCCTCCCAGCGGTTGAACCCATCCGAATCGTGTGCGGCGAGGACCGCAAGCTCTTCATCGGAGTACCGGTGCTCGAGGATCACCGGCGCGGAGAAGTCGCGCAGCAGGGACGGAACCGTGCCCGGCGGCACGTCGCGCAGGCGCAGGGACTGGGATGCTTGATCCAGCGCGACGATCCGCGTGCGGCCGTGGGCAGCCGCTTCCTCCGCCGTTTCGCCGTCGAACCGGACCGGAATGTCGGTGCCCTCGGGTCCCACCAGGCCGATGGCAAAGGGGATCACCAAGGGGTGCTTTTCCGGCTGGCCGGGTGTGGGCGGCGTGTTCTGGGTGATGTGGAGGTCGAGCGTGCCGGTGCCGACGTCATGGCGACGCTCCACGAACACGCGCGGCGTTCCCGCCTGGGCATACCAGCGGAGGAACTGGCTCAGGTCGCGGCCCGAGGCTGCGGCCATCGCGGCCACGAACTGGTCGCAGGTCGCCGCCTGGCCGTCATGCTGCTCGAAATACCGTCGCAGGCCGCGGCGAAAGGTGTCCGGTCCCAGCAGGGTCTGCAGCATGCGGACGACCTCCGCGCCCTTCTCATAGACCGTTGCCGTATAGAAGTTGCTGATTTCGACGTACGAGTCGGGACGGATCGGATGCGCCATCGGTCCGGCATCCTCCGGGAACTGCGTGGCGCGCAGCATGCGCACGTCGTCGATGCGCACGATCGCGCGCGCCGACGCCGGGTCCGCGCCGTCGGCGGCCGCTTCCTCGGCGAGGCGGTCGCGCGTGAACTCCTGATCCCGGAATACGGTGAGCCCTTCCTTGAGGCTCAACTGGAACCAGTCCCGGCAGGTCACCCGGTTGCCGGACCAGTTGTGAAAGTACTCGTGACCGATGATCGATTCGATCGCGGCGTAGTCCGCGTCGGTGGCGACATCGGGGCTGGCCAGAACGTACTTCGTGTTGAAGATGTTGAGGCCCTTGTTCTCCATCGCCCCCATGTTGAAGTCGGCGGCGGCGACCACCATGTAGCGGTCGAGGTCGAGTTCGCAGCCGAAGCGTCGTTCGTCCCATGCGATGGCGCGGCGCAGGCTGGCCATGGCGTGGTCCAGGCGGGGAAGGTTCGCCGGGTCGGCCCAGACCTGCAGCAACGCCTCGCGGCCGCTCCGGGTGCGGAACGTTTCGTCGCGACTCGACAGCGTTCCGGCGACGATGGCGAAGAGATAACAGGGCTTGGGGTGGGGATCTTCCCACAACGCGAAGTGCCGTCCCCCTTCGAGTTCGCCCGCGGCGATCCGATTGCCATTGGACAGAAGCACCGGGAAACGGGCGCGGTCGGCGCGCAGCAGGACCCGATACCGCGCGAGAACGTCAGGCCGGTCCGGAATCCAGGTGATGCGCCGCATGCCCTCCGCTTCGCACTGCGTGAACAGCGCTTCGTTGGACACGTACAGGCCCATCAGGGTCGTGTTCTCCCGCGGCCGGATGCGGTTGCGGATTCGTAGCGTGAAGGCGGGCGCGTCGGGCGCCGGCAGCGACAGCGCCGTCGCGTCCACGCGGTATTCGCCCGGTGCCAGCGCGCGCCCGTCGAGTTCGATCCCAAGCAGCTGCAACTGCTCGCCGTCCAGGCGGAGTTCACTGATGCCCGCCGCGTCCGGATTCCGGCGCAGGTGCATGGTCGACAGCACTTCGGTGTTGTCGGGGTCCAGATCGAATTCGAGCTCGACCCGGTCGAGAAGAAAGGGGGGTGCCCGATATTCGGATCGGAGAACGCGCTGGGATGCAGGCGGTTGCATAGACGGCGATTCTACTGTCTTGCCGTTGCGGGTTCCCGCCTACCGCATCGGCATCGTCATCATGGCCGGCGGCTCCGTCGCATCGAGGGGGCGAACCGTTGCGGCGACGGGAATGCGATGCCGCCTACCGGATGCGTCGACGACAAGCAGGGTGAGCGGTACCGTGTCGCCGACGTGGAGCGGCTTCTTCAGCCCCATCAGCATCAGGTGGTAGCGGTGCTCGAGCGAAACCTCCACCCCGGCGGGCAGGGGGAGGCGCGAAATGGCGCGCATCGTCATCTCCCCGTTCGCCATGTGCATGGCATGAATTTTGGCCATGGCGGCAACCGGCGAGGCGGCGCCGACGAGCGCGGCGTTGTCGCGGCTGACGATGCGGAGGAATACGCCGGCATCGGTCTGTCCCGCCACGGGCGCCCGGACCCAGGCGTCGCGCACCGCGACGGCGAAATCCGCTGCGCGGGCGGCAGATTGGAATCCGGGCGGGAGGCCGGCCGCCGCGAGCATCGCGAGCGTCGAAACCGTGGTCAACCACATGCGGCGATCCATGGGGAACTCCTTGTCGTTGGGGTTGTGCATCGTGTTGAGAATCGTTTTCCGAATCACTGTGCGGATTGGTGATGTCCAGTGCCGAACAGGAATGGCTTAGAAATGTACTTCATTCGTATTCGCAAACCGGAATGCTGTTGCCAATACGCCTGATTTCGATCTGGGAACGGGAGTTATTGACCATTGTCAAACTGCTCAGAGGTGTTCACCTCAGAATGAATGCGTACGCGATTGGGGAGAACGATTCGCGACGTTCCAATTCGAAAACGGTCATTTTATCGACAGGAGACTGACAAATGGACACGCATTGGATGATGGGCATCTTCATTCTCTTTACCTTCGTCGTTCCGGCACTGTGCATTCTCGGCGACGACGGTGCATGGGTGCGCGGCAAGAAGGGGCAGGAACAGTAAGGTTCCGCCGTTCCGCAGCGAAGACGCCTCCGGGGAACCCCGGGGGCGTTTTTGCATCCGCGGCCGCTTTTTTCGCACGACCCTGGGCGCGGTACGCTTCGCTCTTTCTCCAACGGAGCAGGAAGCCCGCCATGCCCAATATCCAGATCCAGATGCTGGAAGGCCGCAGCCGCGACGAACGCCAGCGCCTCGCCAAGGCGATCACCGAGACGGCGTGCAAGGTGCTCGACGTCCCGCCGACGGCGGTCGACATCATCATCACCGAGGTCAAGCGCGAGAACTGGGTGACCGCCGGCCGGGCGTGGGACGAGTAGGTTCGGGCGCTAGCGCTGCGTGACGGCAGCGAAATCGCCGGCATCGTGGCGTTCCGGCAACTGATCCGTTGCCGGTCCCCAGGTCCGGTTGACCATCCGGCCGCGCCGTACGGCGGGACGCCGGGCGATTTCCTCGGCCCATCGGATCACGTGCGGATATTCCTGCACCGACAGGAATTCCGCGGCTTCGTAGAGTTGTCCTTGCACCAGTGCGCCGTACCACGGCCACGTGGCGATGTCGGCAATGGTGTAGTCGTCTCCCGCGAGGTAGCGGCTTTCACGCAGGCGGCGGTCGAGCACGTCGAGTTGCCGCTTGGCCTCCATCGCGAAACGATCAATCGCATATTCGATCTTCGTCGGCGCATAGGAATAGAAGTGCCCGAATCCGCCGCCCAGATAGGGCGCCGCGCCGACCTGCCAGAAGAGCCATGACAGGCATTCGGCCCGACCCGGTCCCGTGGGCAGGAATGCGCCGAATTTTTCCGCGAGATGGAGCAGGATGGCGCCCGACTCGAAGACGCGCACCGGTTCGGCCGCGCTGCGGTCGAGCAGCGCCGGGATCTTCGAATTCGGATTGACGGCGACGAAGCCGCTGCCGAACTGGTCGCCCTCGCCGATGCGGATCAGCCAGGCGTCGTACTCCGCGCCGGCGTGCCCGAGTGCGAGGAGCTCTTCGAGCAGGATGGTGACTTTCACGCCGTTGGGCGTGGCCATCGAGTAGAGCTGCAGCGGATGGCGACCAACCGGCAGTTCGCGATCGTGCGTCGGGCCTGCGATGGGACGATTGGTGCCGGCGAACTTGCCGCCGTTGGGCTTGTCCCATGTCCAGATGCGGGGGGGAATGTAATCCGCGGGATCGTTCATGATTTCAGCCTCCAGGTCCATCATGGTCGCTTCGCCGCCCCGTAGGCTGGGCGGCGGACCGGGTTTACGGGAACGGCTGCGGATCCGGCGATGGTGGGGAATCCGCCTCCATGCTTGCGATGACACCGAGCGCCTGGATTGCCGCCGCCTGCTGCGGCGTTTCGCCCGACGATCGCAGCAGGGCGACCGCGGCGGTTTCGGCGGCGCCGATCTGCTGCAAGGTCCGGTTCGCCTGGGCGTAGGTCTGCCGTCCAGCGGCCAGGTCGATGAGCGTGTGCCTGCGTCCCGCGGTCGCCAGCCGGGCAATGGAAATCACGCTCGGTTCGCCGGCGAAATACGTGGCGAGGAAGCGGTCCTTGATCGGCTTGCAGGTGCTGCGCCAGGCGTGCCAGTACGCGTCGATCGCCGCGCGTTCCGGCGGCGTGGGCGTGGTGTCGTCGGCCAGCATCGAGAGCGGGATGTCGTCGAGTTCCGCCGGGCTGAGGGGGATCTTCCCCACGATCGGCTGCAATGCCGGACGGGAATGGAAGTCGCAGGCGGCATTCATGGCCGCAAGATCGGATTGGTAGCGTTGTTGCGGAGTGGTCGCGCATCCACCCAGTGCACCCAGTGCCGCCGCCGTGACCAGGGCCGCGACGGTCGTCGCAGCCTGCCGACATCGCCGTGGCGGGGCGCTGCGTCCCCGGATATGCCGATCTGGTGCCGTATCGCGCATTTGTCGTTGACCGCCCACCATGAAGGTAGCGTGGTATTGGGGTGCTTATCGGGGAATCCGATTGCCTGACGTCAAGCAAAAATGGATCTTGATTCTCGTTCTGGCAATGCGTCCCTACGTGCAGTCTATCCGATTCACCGAAGCCGAGAATGAAGCGGAACTGGCGTCACACCGTGTTTACCGCGACCGTCGCGTGGAGCGTGTATGCGGCATTCGTGGTCGCCTCGACCGCGATCATCCTGCGTCTGCTCCAGCGCGGCTTCGAGGGCATCACGCCATCCCAGCTGGTCGTCAGCATCGTGGGCATTTATCTGCTCATGATCATTCTTTCCGCTTGGCTGCTGGATCTCAATCTGCAACGGCGAAAAATCGTCCGCGAACTGCGGATCTCGGAAATCGTGTTCCAGTCGCAGGAACCGATGCTCGTCACCGACGCGAACGGCACCATTCTGCGGATCAATGAGGCATTCACGCGCGAGACCGGATACCGTGTCGACGATGTGGTCGGAAGGAATCCCCGCGTCATGCAGTCAGGGCGCCATTCCGGGGAGTTCTATCTCCAGATGTGGGAAAGCATCCGCAATTCCGGCCAATGGCAAGGGGAGATCTGGGACAAGCGCAAGGATGGAACGATCTATCCGAAATGGCTGTCGATCGCCGGCGTATTCGGAGCGGACGGGCGTGTCACCCACTACGTGGGCGGCTTCACCGATCTTTCCGAGCGCAAGGAGGCGGCGGCCAAAATCGCGCAGCTTGCCTACTACGATGCGTTGACGGGGCTTCCCAATCGGCATCTCTTCATGGACCGCCTGCGGCACGCCTTGTCGGCCAATGCGCGCAATCAACAATATGGCGCGCTGCTCTACATCGATCTGGACAAGTTCAAGATCGTCAACGATACGGTCGGCCACGAGGAAGGGGACCGGCTCCTGGGCGAAGCCGGCCGGCGCCTGCAGGAATCGGTGCGCGAAGGGGATACGGTTGCACGCCTCGGCGGCGACGAGTTCGTGATCGTGCTGGAGAACCTGGGGGCGATGTACGACGATGCCGCGTTCATGGCGCGGACGGTGTGCGAGAAGCTGGTCGCCAGGATGTCGGAGGCGTACTGGCTTGCAAACCAGGAGTTCTCCTGCCCGGCGAGCATCGGTGTGACCCTCTGGCATGGAGAGTTCCGCGGCGGCGCGAACGAATTGCTGAAGCAGGCCGACGTCGCGATGTACCAGGCGAAGCGGGCCGGCCGCAATACCGTGCGATTCTTCGATCCCGCGATCCAGATCGCGATCGAGAATCAGGCGAGGCTGGAGAGTCGTTTGCGTACCGCCCTGCAACGCAAGCAGTTCCAGCTGTATTTCCAACCGCAGGTGCAGGAAGAAGGCGCGGTGCGGGGCGCAGAGGCGCTCTTGCGCTGGAATGACCCGGAACGCGGTCCGGTTTCTCCGGCGGAGTTCATCCCGGTCGCCGAGGAGACCGGGGTGATCGTCTCCATCGGCCGGTGGGTGTTGCAGAGCGCCTGCGAACAACTCCGTCGATGGCAGGAAATTCCGGCAATGCGGACTCTGCGACTCTCGGTCAACATCAGCGCCAAGCAGTTCGGCAGCGATTCGTTTGTGTCCGAACTGGTCGAGCAGGTGCGGGCAAGCGAAGTGAACCCCGCGCTGCTCGAACTCGAGCTTACGGAGAGCGTGTTGCTCGAGAACGTCGATGACGCCATCGAAAAGATGATGGCATTGCGGAAATTGGGTATTACGTTTGCATTGGACGACTTCGGTACCGGATACTCGTCGCTTTCGTACTTGCGGAAACTCCCGCTGGACGTCGTGAAAATCGACCGCAGCTTCGTCCTGGATCTCGGCGCGAACGACAGCAGCAAGACCATCGTGCGAACGATCATTCAGATGGCGCAGAATCTGCGCCTGTGCGTGATCGCCGAGGGCGTGGAGACCGAGGCGCAGCAGCGGATCCTCTCCGGGTTCGGTTGCGACGTGTACCAGGGCTACCGGTTTGGAAGGCCGGTTGCGATCCAGGAATTCGAAACCCATCTCATGCATGCAACCATTGTTCGGAACGAAGCCGTCGCGGTTTTCCAGAAGGCGATCTGATCGTCATGCGGTCTTCGGATTGCATCGGAACGCCGGTTCCGGATCGTAGGGGATCGACGCCGTGCTGAACCTCGACGTCGAATCCGTATACGGCCCGGGCACGGCAGCGGCGCTGGGCGCCGCCCCGGACGCCCTCCTGCAGCAGGCGGCGCGGGAGTTCGTGCCGTATTTCTACGCCATTTTCGCCGGGACGCCGGAGGGCGGCCCCATCCTGGGGCGTCTGTTGCCCGAGGAGTTCGCGCATCTTCAGGCCCGGCAGACCGAGCATTTCACGATGCTCTTCGATCCCCATCTGACGCCGCCGCGCCATCTGACCGCCGCCCAGCAGGCCGGGCGCGTCCACGCGCTGATCGGCGTCGACCTGCTGATGGTTTCGGAGGCGTACACGCTCTATCAGCAGTACCTGCAGGACGAACTGCTGCCGAAGATCGAGCCGTCCTGCCGGGATGAGCTCATGCGCGCGATCATACGGAGGATCATGGCGGATCTCCGGGGCCAGGCGCTCAGTTATCGCCGGATCGATGCCGAAGTGTCGCGCGCGATCGCGGAAATCGATCAATTGATCCATGCCACCGCCAATTTCTCGGATCTGATCCGGGGCGCGATGGCCGTCATCGGCAACCTCGAAGGAAATTCGTCCGGTTTCTTCGCGCGGGTCGATCAGTCCGGCGAGTTGCGGATCGAGGCATCGCAGGGAGCGGCGGGACACCGATACCATCAGGCGATGATGAGCGGCGAGATCCCGCGGATCAGCATCGATGTCAACCGGGATTCCGGTCGAGGCCCGGGCGGCATGGCCTGGCGCAGCGGCAAGGTGGTGGTTTCGGATGCATGGGCCTTGGAGCCCCGCAACGAGCCGTGGAAGAAACTGGGAATCGAATTGGGATTCCGCGCCAGCGCGGCGATCCCCTTGCTCGGCGGCGACGGAGAGTCGATCGCCTTGCTGAGTTGGTACAGCCCATGGCCCGGGTATTTCTCGACCCCGCGGATGAGCAATTTTTTCAACTACGTGCAGACCGCCCTCAGCCATGCGGTCAGCCGGCTCAATGCGGCGCCGGTCGTCGCGCTTTCCCTGCGGCAGTCCTATCGCGGATGGATCGCGGAGGGTCGCATTGCGCTGTTGTACCAACCGATCGTCGATCTGCGCACCGGCACGGTGACCAAGGTCGAGGCGCTGGCGCGGCTGGTCGACGATGAGGGACGGATGGTGACGCCGGACCGGTTCCTGCCGGCATGCGGGTCGGAGGAGTTGTTCACCTTGCTGCAGGCCGGTTTGCGGCGCGCAGGGGAGGATCGCGCGATCTGGACGGAAGCCGGAGTCGACCTGTCGGTCGCGTTGAACTTTCCCGCCGAAGGCGTCGGGGATCCGCGCTATGAGCGCGCCGTGTTCGAGGCGATCGAGCGTTTCCGTTTCGGCGATGGCCGGCTGACGCTCGAGATCCTGGAAAGCCGGGAAGGCAGCGATCCGATCGGGCGCCAGCAGGCGTTTTTGCAGCGGCTCCGCGATGTCGGGGTCGCCATCGCCGAGGACGATCTGGGTTCCGGGCATAGTTCCCTGCTGCGGCTCGATCGATACGCGTTCGATGAGGTCAAGATGGACCAGGAACTGGTGCGCGGTTCGGTGAGCCGCCCGCAGCGCGCGCTGGAGTTCATGCTGTACCTCGCCCGCCTGACCCATTCCTTCGGGATGCGTCTCACCGTCGAGGGACTGGAACACCGCGGCCTGATCGAAGCCGCAAGCATTCTTGGCGCCGATCAGGGGCAGGGCTACGGCATTGCGAAGCCGATGCCGATGGCCGAGATCCCGGGCTGGATCCGGCAGTTTCGTCACGACGTCAAACCCGACTTTCCGGAAACGACCCTGGGAGCCATGGCGACCTACATGCTCTGGGATCTCGAGGTCGACACCCGGCTCGCGGACGGCGATGGCGGCGTGGTCGATCGAAGGCGGAGCGTGAAGGCATTCCTTGCCCATCGCGGCCTGCAGCGCTCGGACCTTGCCCGGCTGATCGACGAGCACTTTGCGTCGGGCGCCGCGGCGCGGGCGACGGCCCGTGTCGGCATCATCGACGGATTCACGCAGGTGTGGCTCGACGAGATCGGGCTCGACGCCGTCCGTTGATCGGGATGCGGACCCGGTGCGGACGAGCGGGGTGCCGACGGGCTGCGAACTTGCGCCGGTGGCGGGCGGAGCGGATGATCCCGTCCGGAACCGTGACGGAGGAACCAGCGCGTGAAACGGGATGCGGGTTTTCGACTTGCGGGCCTGGTGGCCCTGATGATGATCGTCTTTTCCGGCTCCGCGGCGCAGGCGGAGCCGGCATACGACAACGGCTACACCTACCAGACCTTGCCGCCTCCTCCTCCCGCCGAGGACGGTTACCCTCCGCCGCCCGGGCTGCCGGACGCGGGGTATGACCAGTCCTACTATCCACCGGTCACATCCCTGGACCAGGTTCCGGCGATTCCCGGCGATCCGGTGCCGGAATTCGGGGACGGCGCGTATGACTACGCCCCCCCGCCCATGCCGGTCGTGAGCGTGTACCTGCAACCGGCGCTGGTGGAACCACCGCCGATCGCCATCCCGTGGGCGCCGCCGCCGATGCTGGTCGAGGTGCCGCCGCCCATGCCGTTCTTCGGCGCGGTCTGGACGGGCGGTTACTGGGCGTGGCAGGGGCAGTGGGTCTGGGCGGCGGGACAGTGGATGGCCCCGCCGATGGCGGGGTACCTCTGGACGCAGCCCTACTATGAAAACCGCAACGGCATGGTGATCTTCATCCCCGGTTTCTGGCGCGGTCCGGGGGTGATGTTCATGCGGCCTCCGCTCGTCGCGGTGGTTCCGGTCGTCCGGATCGCGCCGGGCGTGATCGTCGGGCCTCGGCCCATCGGTCCCAACGGTTGCTTCGTGCCCGCGCCGCCCGGATCGCGTCTCGGCCTGATCGTTTCGGCGCCGATCGGCACGGCCCCGGCCGTGGTCGTCGGTGCGCCGCCTGTCATCCGGGCCGGCATGCGCGTCGGGTTCGCGGGCGGCGGGCGCGTGCGCATCACGGCGCCGGCGGGCGTTGCGGAAAGCGGACGCCCGGTGTCGCTGCTGGCGCCCGCCGCGGCCCGTCTCGCGGCAGCCCAGCGTCCGGTGGTGCGCATGCTGGCGCCGCCGCCCGCGGTACGCACCCCGATGCGCGGATTTTCCTTGCGCGAAGGGGCGCCGCGGCTGCCGCCGGCGCGGATCGTGCGCCCGCAGGCAAGTCGCCCGGCATGGTTGCAGCGCGCGCCGCAGCAACCGATGCGGGGTCCGGGCGGGGCGGGGAACGCGCCGCCGTCGCGGGGGTTCCCGCCGCAGCGGTTCCGGTCGGAGGGCGCGCCGGCGCCGCGCATGCAACCCCGGGCGGTCCCGCCGGCTCCGGCGCGCATGCGCGAGCAACCGCGTTTTGCGCCGCCGCGTACTGCGCCGCGCAACGCCGCGCCGCGGCCGGTGGCGCGGCCGCCGGAGCGGGAAGGTGGGCATCCCGGGGGCGCGGAGCGGCGCCCGTAGCCGCCAGGGCCGAGGGATCTGGTGCACCCCCCGCCGAACCAGCCTGCAGAGGAAGGCATGAGCGACCAGGCACCCGGCAGCCGGCTGACCTACGGCCATTTGCTTGCAAGGGACATCGCAGGATTTGACTCCCTGGTCGAGTTGGCCCTGGACATGCGATCGTTGTGGGACCATGGCGCCGACGGTGTCTGGCGGAATCTCGATCTTGCACTGTGGGAACTGACCCGGAATCCCTGGGCCATCCTGCAGACCGTGTCGCGAGAGAAGCTTCAAGGTCTCTTGGCGGATCCCGACTTCCGCAAAGGTGTCGACGATCTGGTGCAAGCCCGGCGCGATGCTGCGGCGGCGCCGGCGTGGTTTCAGCAAACCCACCCAAAATCTCCGCTGACTTGTGTCGCGTACTTCAGCATGGAGTTCATGCTGAGTGAAGCACTGCCCATTTACTCGGGCGGGCTGGGTAATGTCGCCGGTGATCAGCTCAAGGCTGCCAGCGATCTGGGGGTTCCCGTCGTCGGCGTGGGATTGCTCTACCAGCAAGGCTATTTTCGCCAGGTGATCGACAAGAACGGAGCGCAGCAGGCGCTCTTCCCCTACAACGATCCCGGACAACTGCCGATTACCCCGTTGCGTCATGCGAACGGGGAATGGCTGCGTCTGCAGCTCGATCTGCCGGGAAACCCGATCTGGCTGCGCGCCTGGCAGGCCCAGGTCGGAAGAGCGAAGCTCTACCTCCTGGATAGCAACGATGTTGCGAACTTCCCGCCCTATCGGGGGATCACCAGTGAGCTTTACGGGGGTGGACCGGAACTGCGCCTGCAACAGGAATTGTTGCTGGGTATTGGTGGCTGGCGCCTGCTGGCCGCGCTTGGATTGCGGCCCGAAGTGTGTCATCTGAACGAAGGACATGCTGCCTTCGCGGTACTGGAACGCGCGCGCCACTTCATGAAGGAGGCCGAAGTGCCTTTTGAGGTTGCACTGGCCGTCACGCGCGCCGGCAATGTCTTCACGACCCACACCGCAGTGGCGGCCGGATTCGATCGATTCGATCCCGCGCTCATCGAACAGTATCTCGGCACCTATGCCAAGGACACGCTCGGCATTTCCCCGCAGCGGCTGCTGGCGCTCGGCCGGATGAACGCGGACGACCCATCGGAAAGTTTCAACATGGCCCATCTGGCGCTGCGCGGCAGTAGCGCCGCCAATGGCGTGAGTCGCCTGCATGGCGAGGTGAGCCGGAAGGTGTTCGCGCCATTGTTCCCCGGCTGGCCACAGCACGAGGTGCCGGTGGGCCATGTGACCAACGGCGTGCACACGCCAAGCTGGGACTCGGCCGCAGCCGACGCGCTTTGGACCGAGGCTTGCGGCAAAGGTCGCTGGCTGGGCACCACGCAGTCTCTGGAGTTGTCCATTCGCCGCGTACCGGATTCCCAGTTGTGGAGTTTTCGCAATCGCGCTCGGGAGCGTCTGGTCGATTACGCACGCGAACGGCTGTCGCAGCTATTGACCGCATCGGGCGCCAGTAGCGAAGCGATCGAGGTCGCGAAGCATGTGCTCGATCCCGCCGTGCTGACGCTGGGGTTTGCGCGACGATTCGCGACATACAAACGACCGAATTTGTTGCTCCACGATACGGCGCGCCTGATGCGCCTGCTGACCGACCCCGAACGTCCGGTGCAACTCATTCTTGCCGGCAAGGCGCACCCTGCGGATCGTCCCGGACAGGACATCATTCAGCAGTGGACGACCTTTATCCGGCAATCTCCGGCGCGCCGGCATGTGATCTTCCTCAGTGACTACGACATGTTGTTGATGGAAAAGCTGGTCCAAGGGGTGGATGTATGGCTCAACACGCCGCGGCGTCCCTGGGAGGCGTGCGGCACCAGCGGTATGAAGGTGTTGGTCAATGGCGGAATCAACCTTTCGGAACTGGACGGCTGGTGGGCGGAGGCGTACACGCGCGAGGTCGGGTGGGCTTTGGGGGACGGCCAGGAGCACGGTGACGACCCGGCCCGGGACGATGTCGAAGCGGAAGCCCTATATGATCTTCTCGAACGCGAGGTGATCCCCGAGTTCTATGCGCGCGACGAGCGGGATATTCCCGTCGCCTGGATTGCGCGGGTGCGCGAAAGCATGGCTACTTTGACACCGCGGTTTTCCAGCAACCGCGCGGTGCGGGAATACACCGAGCAATGCTACCTCCCGGCTGCCGCGGCATACCGCGAGCGCAGTGCCGACAAGGGCAGGATTGGCGTGCAGGTCGTGAATTGGCAGAACGCGCTGCAGCAAAAGTGGGACAGGTTGCGCTTCGGGGAAACCAGGGCCGAAACGAAGGGTGCGCAGAACGTGTTCGAGGTTTCGGTGCATCTCGGTGGCCTCGACCCGGACGCAGTGCGAGTCGAACTCTACGCGGATGGGCACACCGAAAACACGCCCGAGGGGCGGGCGATGGAACGCGTGTCCCGGATCGAGGGCGAAAACGGTTTTGTCTATCGCGCCTCGGTGCCTGCGACCAGACCGGCCAGCGACTATACGGCGCGAATCGTGCCGAATCACCCCGGGGTTTCGGTCCCCCTGGAGGACACGCACATCCTGTGGCAGCGGTGACACTGGGAGATATGATGGAAAGCGAGGAATTCGTGATGGAAAGGACGCGCGCCTGGGTCGACCGCGCCGTTATCGGGCTCAACCTGTGCCCGTTTGCAAAGGGTCCGCAGAGCAAGGGACAGGTTCGTTACGTCGTCTGCCTCGCGACCGAGGTAGAGGGTCTGCTTGCGGCGCTGCTCGATGAGTTGCGCTTGCTGGTCGGTGTCCCATCCGACAGCGTGGAAACGACCCTGCTCATTCATCCATACGTTCTCAACGACTTTTCCGACTACAACGACTTTCTCGATGTGGCCGAGGCCGCGGTGCGGGAACTGGACCTCGAGGGAGTTATCCAGGTCGCCAGCTTTCATCCGCAGTACCGGTTTTCCGGCAGTGCGCCCGGGGACTTGGGCAATGCCACCAACCGTTCACCCTACCCGACGCTGCACCTGATCCGCGAAGAGAGCATCGACCGCGCGATCGATGCGTTTCCGGACCCTGCTGCGATATTCGACAACAATATCGCCACCATGGAGCGGGTCGGTGCATCGGGATGGGCCGCGTTGCTCAAGCAATGTCAGGACGACGCGGCAGGCAGGAAAAAGCCCTGACCGCGAACGGTCGGGGCTTGATTGTTGGTGGCGTACGGACGCCGGTGTTATTCCGCATTCGTTCAATTGAATGGCAGTGTGGCGGGCTGGCGAGTGAGTGCGCGGCGTGCACGGTCGCCTTACTGGTGGTTCAAACGGAGGGCTCGGCGGCTGCGTCATTGTCGGCGGCGGGATCGGTAAGCCGCCGAATCGTCAGGGCACAGCGTTGCTCAATCAAGGTATTGATTTGCTCAACCACGGCGTTGCCAGCAAAGCTGTGTCCGGGGTCGGACTGGAGCTTGCGCGCCGTCACTGGCAGTAACTTTGCCAACTCCAGAATGCGACGTTTGGCCTGCGCCTTAGTCAAGCCTACGCCTTCGGCGAACTGCTCCCAGTGCCGTGCCTGGACTTCACTGAACTTGTACTTGCTGCCGATTTTCATCGCCATCTTCTGCGTCAGTGTCGGATAAACCGCCGTCGAGAGCGTGTCGTAAAACGGTGCCAGAACGGGGGCCTTACCTGAGTACAGCAGAGAGAAATTCTTGGCGTGCGCATCATGATTGCCAATCAGCGCATTGAAGATTACATAGTCGAGCAGTCGCAGGACTTGCGGCGCACTGGGGCGGGTTGCACTGCGCACCAGATCAAAACACTGCGCCAGATCCGGACCACCTTCATTCTGGTATTTCATTTCCGGCACCACGCCCAGTGCCTGGCAAAAGTCCTCTTGATGCAGCCGTTGCCGGTGCCCCTGGGCATCGATCGGTCGGTCGTAGCGCTCAACCAGTAGAAAGGAGCGATCCAATACCTGGTGAACCTTTGACTTTGCCGGTTTGAGCTGCATGGCCCCTGCCAGTGCCATGCAGAATCCTTCGTTGATCACGCTGTCTTCAACGGCGCGGATGGCCGGTTTCAGGATGTGCGAGCTAGGCGTGCCGTTGAGGGGCAGCCCGATGCGCGCACCATCGAAAACCACTGGTAACTTGTCATGGGCGCCCGCCAAGGAAAGCCGCAAGCCGTCTTTGCCTGCCAACATGGGGCGACGCGGCAATTCGTCCAGGATGGCAACGACTTCCTCGTTGCTCAGCCATTGAACGTCATCGCTGCAGCTCGGCGCAGGCAAGGCCTGCCCCGGTTCAAGGAACGTCACGGCTCCGGCGCATTCGCCGCCGATGTGGTCCAGCAGCGCAAAGTCGTTCTGGCCAGACACATGAAACTGCTGCGCAATCAGTCGGCGCATCTGTCCTTCGGGTAGAAGACCAGCAAAAAAGGGCCGCGTTTTGCGATCGTCAAATGGCTCTGCTTGCAGGGGCAGTGAGGCGGACAAGGCAACGGCGTCTTTGTGTGACAGCCAACCGGGTGCGTAGCAAAAGTTTAGCCGCCCATCGACCAGCGCCAACGTGCCGACACGATCTGCGAATAGCCAGACTTCGAGCTCATGCGCCATGGTTGCCACCCTCGCGTTGATCATTGGCCGCAGATGATGGCAACCCGCTCAACTGGACCTCTCCACCCAGGGCATCAATGACCCGCAGTACGTTTTCCAGCCGCAAGGTGGGCTTGCCTGCTTCAAGGTCGACAATGAAGCGCACACCCACCCCAGCTGCCAGCGCCAACTGGGGCTGGGTCAGCCCGATTTGCTTGCGAGCGGCACGTAGTGCATCGCCGAGTTGTTGCGGTGATCGAATGGATGTCATGGCTTACTAAATTTCCCGTTCGGGAAATTATCAGCCACATCCGGACTAAGTGCAAGCGATATTTCCCGTTCGGGAGGTTTTGGTGTGGTTAGGCATGATTCGGCCCTTTGTTTCCCGATCGGGAAATAAAAAGCTGCTCTCAATTCCAAATTGACACCCATTCACATCCAACGTGGCGGTTCACACCGCCAGTTCCCGCAAACGGATCCGCGCCCGGGAAGACGAACGCAGCAGTCGGGGGGCGCCGGAAACGCCGTAGTCCCCGGCGGTGCGGTGCGTACCGCCGGTACGCACCGCACCGAAAACCGAAAAAAGAAAGGAGGGAAACGCCCCAGGACGCTACACTTATCCAAAGTGCGGTGCCACAACACCATGAGCATGATCGCGCACGAAAGACTTGAGATCCTCGCTGAATTTCTTCAGCCGATTGCGTGAGACGCCTTCAGAAAACGGATCGAAGGAGCCGTCCAAGCCTCGGTAGTCGAGCGTGATGTCCACATCCTCGGAGAAACGCGCAATGGCTCCGAACACCTTGGAGAGCGATGTGCCGCCCTTGAAGGCCATTGGCAGTCGGTCGGGCATGGTGAACAGGGCCTCTGCAGCACCCAGCAGACCCAGACATCCTTTTCGAGTACGACGGGCGAGCGGGCAAGCTGCGGAGCCAGTGCCCGATAGATTTGGGACTGCTCTTGAGGTTTCAGGTGCAGGAAGGACTCAGGCATGAACGGCCGTCCGCTCGCTCCGGAAGATGGCGTCGCTCATCCACGCGGGCATTGACCTGGTGGCTGACTTCAGCACCTCGAACTCGCTCGATCCCAGCTTGCGCCGAATCTTCTCGACGAGAGCTGGCGTTACTTCCGTCTTGCCGAGGTACCACATCGCCGAAAGCGCGAGTCCGGCGGGTCGACCCGCCAGGGCCAGCTTGCGCTGACAGACGTGCTGCAGGCGGATCTCCATCTTCCCCACGCGGATGCGCTTCGACGGACCGGATGTCACGAATACCGACTGGGTCGGAACCTGTGTGGTCAGTTCGAGCCGACGCGCCGCTTCGGCACCGTGAACCTGGACGACGGCGCCAGTGGTCTTGGCGACGGTCTCGGCCACCTTCAGCGGCGAGGGGCTAACCTTGCCGACGAAACGGCTGACCTCGGGACGCACAAAGACGCCGCGCGTCACGCGCTCGATCGACCCTGCCTTGACGAGGCGGGAGAGGGTCTGATCGACGGACGCACGCGTGCCGCACTCCAGGAATGCCGTTGGGGTGAAAGGCTCCCCGATCGGCATCGCCTCGATGCGCTGGCGAATCAGCTCGGCAGTCTTGGTCGCCGTGTTCATGTACGAAAATATATGCGATGTTCTGACAAACTGCAAGTGTGATGACTCGCAGGGAAGGCGGTTGATGAATTCGTTCGAAATGCCCGGATTCCCGGTCTGCTGGCTCCTTTATGCCGATCCCGGTTTGGCTCCTATACGCCGATCTTTGACGCAGGGAGCGAGGCCGGAGCGAGGAATGGCCAGGAGAGAGTGGAATGTGGCCGGGAACGGCCAATTCTGGCGGTTGGCGAAGTCCGCAGGCTTCCGCACGAATACCCGCAAACACGCGGGAACTGGCGCAGTCGGACAAGAAAAAACCCCAACCGAGAACGGTTGAGGTTTCATTAATGGTGGTGGAACACGGAACCGAACCCGCATCCGTCATCTGAACCAGATACGAAAACGGGGCCATCGCAGGTGCTCACCTGTACGAAACGAGCATTTCGCATCGTGATAACGTCGCGCATCGGCCAGACCACTGGTTGCGCCAGTCCCAAGATGGGACTACATTCGACCAATGCAAGTGATTGCCGTGTCTACCCTTCGGACCTTCTGGGAGCGCCACCCCGACGCCGAGCAGCC
>JAKCCX010000075.1 GCA_021838715.1 Pseudomonadota bacterium
CGGCAGCCCGCGGTGTTGGGCAGCAAGCGCGCCCCCCGTTCGCGCACGGCTTCCTCGATCATGGCGATGAAACCGTTGTCGCCGGCCGCGCCCAGGGTGCGGCGCAGGCCGACCGTGACGATCTGGGTTCCCGATGCGGCGATCGCGTCCCGCAACGTGGCGGGCGACGGATAGCCGGCCGTGCCGAGCAGCAGACGGCTGGTCAGGGCGACGTCCTGGACGTGCCAGACGTCGTGAGTCGGATCAGGTGGGTTTGGCATCGTGTTTGGCATATTCTTTGCCGCGTCAGCCCCCGACGATCTGTCGGAACATCGCCACCGCATCGCCATCCCGAAGGACGGTTTCCGCTCGTCGGTCGCGCGGGACGAATTCGCCGTTGACGGCGGTTGCGACGGTGCCTTCGGCGTAGCCGCGCTCGCGCACGAAATCGGCAAGGGTGGTGCCGGCCGGCAGTTCCCGGGACGCGCCGTCGAGTTCGATGCGGATCGCGTTCATGCGCCGCCTCCGTTGGCGACGAGCGCAACGCCGGCCTGTTCCACCAGGGCCGGCGCCAGCAGCCAGCCATGGCGGTAGAGGCCGTTGATCCGCACCAGGCCGTCCTCGGTGTCGATGCGGGGCCGGTTGTCGGGCAGCGCCGGGCGCAGGTTTACGTCCAGGAGCGCGATGCGCGCTTCCGCCAGAGCCGGGAGCACGCTGTGCGCCGCCGCCATCAGTTCGACCGCGGTGCGCAGCGACACCGGCGAGCGGTCTTCGCTTTCGATTTCACTGGCCCCGACCACGATGAAATCGCCGGGGCGCGGCACGAGGTAGACGCGATGGCGCGGATGCAGCAGGCGTACCGGCCGCGTGAGATCGTGGCCCGGCACGGAAAGCCAGACCACCTCGCCGCGCACGCCGCGCACCGGCAGATCCGGTCGCGCACCGACGCCGCGGACATCGAACACGCGATCGAAGCGGCGCTCCGTGCCGTCCTCGAGGCGGATCGCTCCCGCTGCGACGACCTCGACCCGGTGGCCCCAGTGCCAGCGCACCGTGGGCGCGGCGGCGTGCAGGGCGTGCAGCGCCTGCACCGGGTCGATCTGCCCTTCGCCGGGCAGATGCCAGGCGTGGCCCTCGACGTGCAGGGCGGGCTCGAGGGTCCGCAGGCCGTCGCGATCGAGCGCAACCGGTGCGGGCAAGGTCGCGGCCGGCATCGCCGCCCGACCGTGCTCGAGGCGCGCGAGGATCCGTTGCGCGGCGCCCAGATCGGCGCGGTGGGCGACGAGCAGGCTGCCCTTGCGCGCGAAAAACGGCCGCTCCGGCAGGCGCGCGCAGATTGCCTGCCAGAGGTCGAGCGACCGCAGGCCGAGCGCGGCGATTTCCGGTTCGGACGCATCGAGTTCCGCCAGCGGACTGAGCATGCCCGCCGCGGTGAATGCGGCCGCGCCGCGTCCGTCGAAGCGCGACTCCGGACCCGGGGCCGGGTCGTAGACGTCGACCTCGTCGCCGGCTTCGGCGAGGGCCCAGGCAAGCAGGCGGCCCAGCAGGCCGGCGCCGGCGATTCCTACCCGCACACCGTCACTCCTGCCCGGCTCCGGCCGCCGGCGCGCGCGGGGAGACCACCGGAATCGCCGCGGCGATCCGCGACTCGCCGCTCTGCGCCGCGTCGCGGATCTGCTGGGAGATCTCCATCGAACAGAACTTGGGCCCGCACATCGAACAGAAGTGCGCGACTTTCGACGATTCCTTGGGCAGCGTCTCGTCGTGGAATTCCCGCGCCACCTCGGGGTCGAGGCTCAGGTTGAACTGGTCGGTCCAGCGGAACTCGAACCGGGCCTTGGATAGCGCCTCGTCGCGCGCACGCGCGCCGGGATGCCCCTTGGCCACGTCCGCCGCATGGGCGGCGATGCGATAGGCGACGATGCCCTGGCGCACGTCCTCGCGGTCCGGGAGGCCGAGGTGCTCCTTCGGCGTGACGTAGCACAGCATCGCCGTGCCCATCCAGCCGATCATCGCCGCGCCGATCGCGCTGGCGATGTGGTCGTAGCCGGGCGAAATGTCGATGGTGAGCGGCCCCAGGGTGTAGAACGGCGCTTCATGGCAGTGCTTCAACTGCTCGTCCATGTTGGCCTGGATCATGTGCATCGGCACGTGGCCGGGGCCTTCGATCATGGTCTGCACGTCGTGCTTCCAGGCCAGCTGCGTCAACTCGCCCAGGGTGCGCAATTCGGCGAACTGGGCCTCGTCGTTGGCGTCGGCGCCCGAGCCCGGGCGCAGCCCGTCGCCCAGCGAGAAGCTCACGTCGTACGCCTTCATGATCTCGCAGATCTCCTCGAAGTGCTCGTAGAGGAAATTCTCGCGGTGGTGGGCCAGGCACCACTTGGCCATGATCGAGCCGCCGCGCGAGACGATGCCGGTGCGCCGCTTGGCGGTGAGCGGCACGTACGCCAGGCGTACGCCGGCATGGATGGTGAAGTAGTCGACGCCCTGCTCCGCCTGCTCGATCAAGGTGTCGCGGAAGATCCCCCAGGTGAGGTCCTCGGCCACGCCGCCCACCTTCTCCAGCGCCTGGTAGATCGGCACGGTGCCGATGGGCACCGGCGAATTGCGCAGGATCCAGTCGCGCGTGGTGTGGATGTCGCGGCCGGTCGAAAGATCCATCACCGTGTCCGCGCCCCAGCGGATCGCCCAGACGAGCTTCTCGACCTCTTCGTCGATGCTCGAACGCACCGCCGAATTGCCGATGTTGGCGTTGATCTTGACGAGGAAGTTGCGCCCGATGATCACCGGCTCGAGCTCGGGGTGGTTGATGTTCGCGGGAATGATCGCCCGGCCGCGCGCCACTTCGTCGCGCACGAATTCGGGCGTGATGACCTCGGGCAGGATCGCGCCCATCGGGTTGCCGCGCAGCCGCTGTTCCCGCTCGGGGTCGGAAAGATATTCGCGCATCCACTCGCGCTTGCCGTTTTCGCGCAGGGCGATGAACTCCATCTCGGGCGTCACGATCCCGCGGCGTGCGTAGTGCATCTGGCTGACGTTGGCGCCGGGGCGCGCGCGCCGCGGCGTGCGCTGCAGGCCGGATGCCGCCTCGCGCAGGGCGGCGAGATGCGCGTCGGTGCCGGCATGCGCGCTGCGCACGCCATCGTCGACCGCCTGGGGAACACGGCCGGCGACCGCTTCCGTATCGGCACGGTCGCGGATCCAGCCGCCGCGCACGTCGGGCAGTCCGGAACGCACATCGATCACTGCCGCCGGATCGGTATAGGGGCCGGACGTGTCGTAGAGGGCGACGGTCTCGCCATTGGTGAGCGCCACTTCCCGCAGCGGCACGCGCAGGTCGGGTCGGGAGCCTTCCAGGTAGATCTTGCGGGAGGCCGGAAACGGTTCACAGAACCGTGCAGCGGCGCGCTCGGCGGCGCCAAGCTCTTCGGGGGCGTTCATGGCAGGACTCCTTTTCCGGTCGACGATTCGTGCCCCGAGGAGTCCTGCCACGGTCTTCTGCGAAGACCTCGACGCGCAGGACGGACGCTCTTCTTCCGCCGGGATGAACCGGATCAAGTTCGCGGGTTCGGGCATTCCGCCCATCTCAACGCGCCATGCGCGCACCCCGGAGCGGCGCCATTGTGCTACCGGACTGCGGCGGCGGTCAAATGCAGGCGGTGCCTGCCTACGGCAAGCCCCGCTGCCGGCGGCTCTCGAACAGGCAGACGCCCGCCGCCACCGATACGTTGAGGCTTTCCACCCCCTCGGCCATCGGGATCCGCAGCAACTCGTCGCAATTCTCCCGCGTCAGTCGACGCAGGCCGGTGCCTTCCGCACCCAGCGCCCAGGCGAGCGGCCCGGTGAGGTCGCATTCGTAGAGGCTGCGCGGTCCCTCGGCGTCCGCGCCGACGATCCGGACGCCCGCGTCCCGCAGGTCGCGCATCGCGCGCGCGAGATTGGTGACCGTGACCAGGGGCAACACTTCCGCTGCACCCGCCGCCGCCTTGGCCGCCGGCGCATCGAGCGTCGCCGAGCGGTCGCGCGGCGCGATCACCGCATCCACCCCCGCCGCCGCCGCGGTCCGCATGCACGCGCCGAGATTGCGCGGGTCGGTCACGCCGTCGAGCAGCAGCAGGAACGTGGCCGGTCCGGCGCCGTCGAGCAGTTCCTCGAAGCTCGGGCCGGTGCGCTGCGTCGCGCGCACCAGCGCCACCACTCCCTGATGCGGAACGTCGGGTGACAGCCCTTGGAGACGGGGCGCATCGGCGGCCACGCAGCGCACGGCCCGTTCCTTGGCCTGCGCCAGCAGGCGCTGCATGCGCGCGTCGCGCCGATTGGCATCGAAATAGACGGTCTCGACGGACTCCGGTTCGGCGCGCAGGCGTGCGCCCACGGCATGGAATCCGGCCAGGACCCGATGCGGTGCGGCCGAAGTCATTTCCGCCCCTTCCGCGCCCGCGGCTTCTTGTCATGCGCCGTCGCCGGTTGCGGCTTTTCGCGGCGCGCCGCCAGACGCTCGGCGCGGATCGCCTGCCTGCGGCGCCGTTCCTCCACGCCCTCGCCCGGCGCCCGCTTGGCGGCCGCGGGGCGCTTTTCGCCTTCGGGGCGGCGGTCCTCGCCCGGCTTGACCAGCCGGAAGTCGATGCGGCGCGCCTCGAGATCGACGCGCGCGACCTGGACGACGAGCCGGTCGCCGAGCCGGAACCGCATGCCGGTGCGCTCGCCGCGCAACTCGTGGGTCGCCTCGTTGAACTGGAAATATTCGCTGCCCAGTTCGGAAACGTGTACCAGCCCTTCGACGAACAGTTCGTCCAGCACGACGAAGATGCCGAACGGCACGACCGCGCTGATCGACCCCGTGTAGGTCTCGCCGACCCGCTCGCGAACGTAGTAGCTCTTGAGCCACGCCTCGACATCGCGGGAGGCGTCGTCGGCGCGACGCTCGTTGACCGAGCACAGGTTGCCGAGCTTCTCCCAGCGCACCAGGGCCTCGCCGCCCTCGTCGTCGCCTTCGCCGAAAACAGGACCCAGCGCCGGCTGATACTGCCGATCTCCGAGCGATGCCTTGATCGCCCGATGCACCAGCAGGTCGGGATAGCGGCGGATCGGCGAGGTGAAATGCGCGTACGCCTCGTACGCCAGCCCGAAGTGGCCGGAGTTGTGCGGGCTGTAGATCGCCTGCTGCATCGAACGCAGCAGCATCGTCTGCAGCAGCGGTGAATCGGGCCGCGTGCGCACCCGCTCCGCGAGGCGCGCATAGTCGTGCGGGCTCGGGTTCTCGCCGCCCTCGAGTTGGAGCGAAAACGCCTTGAGCGTTGCGCGCAGGGCTTCGAGCTTCTGCGGTGTCGGCCCTTCGTGCACGCGGTAGAGCGCGGGATGGCGCTTGCGGTGCAGGAAATCGGCGGCGCAGACGTTGGCCGCGAGCATGCATTCCTCGATCAGGCGGTGCGCGTCGTTGCGCGTGCGCGGCACGATGCGCTCGATTCGCCCCTGCGGGTCGCACAGGATCTGCGTTTCCGTGGTCTCGAAATCGAGCGCCCCGCGTTCGATGCGCGCCTTGGAAAACGCGAGGTAGAGCTCATGCAGGTTGTGCAACTGGGGCAGCAGCGTCCGGCGGCGCTCGGTCGCCCGGCTCGCCGGATTGGACAGTACCTCCCAGACCTCGGTATAGGTGAGGCGCGCATGCGAGTGCATCACCGCCGGATAGAACTGGTAGGCACGCACGGTTCCCTTCTTCGCCACCACCATGTCGCAGACCATCACCAGACGGTCGACCTCGGGGTTGAGCGAACACAGGCCGTTGGACAGTTCCTCGGGCAGCATCGGGATCACGCGGCGCGGGAAATACACCGACGTCGAGCGGTTCTGCGCCTCGAAGTCCAGTTCCGAACCCGCCGCGACGTAGTGATCGACGTCGGCGATGGCGACGATCAGGCGCCAGCCGCCGCGCGCGATCGGCTCGCAATACACGGCATCGTCGAAATCGCGGGCATCCTCGCCGTCGATCGTGACCAGCGGGACGTCGCGCAGGTCGACCCGCCCGCGCAGATCGCCCTTGCCCACCTCCGGCGGCAGGCTGCGCGCCTGCGTCAGCACCGGCTCGGCGAACTGATGCGGTACGCCGAACTTGCGCACGGCGATCTCGATTTCCATGCCGGGATCGTCGATCTCGCCCAGGACTTCGATCACGCGCCCCACCGCCTGGAGGTCGCGCTGCGGCTGCTGCACGATCTCGACGACCACGACCTGGCCGTCGCGGGCCTTGCCGGCCGCATGGGGCGGCACCAGGATGTCGTGGCGGATGCGTTGATCCTCGGGCACCACGATGCTGACACCGCGCTCGTTGATCAGACGTCCCACCAGCTGGTGGGTGCGCCGTTCGACCACCTCGACGATCTCGCCTTCGGGCCGCCCCCGCCGATCGGTGCCGCGCACCCGCACCAGCACCCGGTCGCCGTGGACGACCTTGCTCATCTCGGACTCGGGAAGCGCGACATCGGGGCCGCGGTCGTCGCGGATGAGGAAGCCGAACCCGTCGCGGTGGCCCTGCACCTGGCCGGCCAGCAGATTCGCCCGCGCCGAGAGCAGTAGCAGGCCCGCCCGGTTGCGGATCACCTGCCCGCTGCGCTCCAGGTCGGCGAGCACCGCATCCAGTGCCGCGGGCTCGGCGGCGGCCGCCTGCCCAAGCTGCGCGGCCAGATCCTCGATGCGCATCGGCGCGCCCGAGGCGGTCAGCGCATCCAGCACTGCCTGCCGGCCTACGCCGGCTGCCGTGGTCTCCGCGATGGCGCTGTCGGCGCCCCGGCTGCCGTTCGCGGCTGCCGCCGCGCCGGCGTGGGTTCCCTTTCCTCGATTCCGACTAGCGATTTCGTCCCCCGTTTCGTTCCGTTTGCAAAAGATCCGCGGTGTCCCGCAAAAACTCGCAGCATACGGTACAATTCGCCCTCGCTGAGTTGCCCAGGTGGCGAAATTGGTAGACGCGCTAGTTTCAGGTACTAGTGCCGAAAGGTGTGGAGGTTCGAGTCCTCTCCTGGGCACCACGAC
>JAKCCX010000076.1 GCA_021838715.1 Pseudomonadota bacterium
TGGACGGCAGCACGTTGACCGAGTTCGAACTCATCAAGCCGATTACCGAACACGCCGATTTCCGGCTGGCGATCACGCATACCGCCGGCCCTGTCGGATCGGAGTTCGGCACCAGTCTCCTGGAAAACCGGGTGACGCTCGGGGCGCGGTACTTCTTCTGACGGCCTGCCGATGGTTCCCGTCCAGCGCAGGGGCGATCCGGCGTCGCCGACGGCGGCGCCGGCCGCATACGTCGTGGCCAACGTGGCGGCGCATCGCATGCGCGTGCTGCGGCAGGGGGCCGGCCTGCTCACCGCGGCCGAGATCGCGCGTGCCCGCGGGATTCTGCGCGCGCACCGCAAGCTCGATTACGTCTACGGGCGGATCGTCCTGCGGTTCCTGGCGGCGCGCTGGCTCGGGGTGGCGTGGTCGCGCGTCGAGGCGTCCGCGGGGCCGGGTCCCGTGGCGCTGTCCGTCGCCGGAAGGCCGGTGTTTTGCTCGTTGTCGCATCGCGGGACCCATTTCGCGGCGGTGTTCAGCGAGCAGGCGCGCGTCGGCATCGACGTCGAGCGCGTGCGACCCGGCGCTGCGGAGGCGGTGCGCGCGTTCCTGCGGCCCTGGCGCGAGAGCGCCATCCGGTGGCGTGATGCCGAGGCGATCGCGCGCTGGTGCGAACTGGAAGCGATCGGCAAGGCGCTCGGCACCGGCCTGGGCGCGTCGGCAATGCAGGTCCGGTTCCGGGCGGCGGGCCCGGCAAGGTTTGGCGTACATTGGCGGGCGTTCTCCTTGGGCGGCGACGCCTGCGGGGCGGTGAGCTGGGTCGCCGGCGGACAGGCGAAGGCGGTGTCCGCCCCGGATGTTGTATATATCGACAGCGACCAATTTTGCGGAGCGTTCCCGCGGCAATCTCCGGGCCGGTCCGGGAGGATCATCATGGAACCGATCACGATTCGCCAGCCTGACGACTGGCACCTGCACCTGCGCGACGATGCCGTGATGGCGGCCGTGGTGCCCTGGACCGCGCGGACATTTGCGCGCGCCATCGTCATGCCCAATCTGCGCAGCCCGGTGACGACGGTGGAACAGGCGCGCTCATACCGTGCGCGCATCCTCGCGGCGCTGCCTGCGGGCATGCGATTCGAGCCGCTCATGACCCTGTACCTGACCGGCGCGACGCCGGCGGACGAGATCGGCCGTGCGCGCGACAGCGGCTTCGTCCATGGCGTCAAGCTCTATCCGGCGCGCGCGACGACCAATTCCCAGTTCGGCGTGCGGTCGATCGCCGATTGCACGGCGGTCCTCGAGGCCATGCAGCGCGCCGATCTGCCGCTGCTGGTCCACGGCGAGGTGGCGCGGCCCGATGCCGACGTGTTCGATCGCGAGCGGATCTTTCTCGATGAGGTGCTGATTCCCCTCCGGCGCGATTTTCCGGAACTGCGTGTGGTGCTTGAGCACATCACGACCCGGGAAGCCGTCGAGATCGTGCGCGAGGCGCCGGGGCGCATCGCGGCAACGATCACCGCGCACCATCTGGCATACAACCGCAACGCGATGTTCGTCGGGGCGGATGGTTCCGCCGGCATGCATCCGCACTACTACTGTCTGCCGGTGCTCAAGCGCGAGGACCATCGCCGCGCGCTGGTGGAGGCGGCGGTGAGCGGCAACCCGCGTTTCTTTCTGGGGACGGACAGCGCGCCGCATCCGCGGCAGGACAAGGAGTCGGCATGCGGCTGCGCCGGCTGCTTCACCGCGCCCTTCGCACTGCCGCTCTATGCGACGGTGTTCGAGCAGGCGGGCGCCCTGGATCGGCTGGAAGCGTTTGCCTCCGAATTCGGGCCGGATTTCTACGGGTTGCCGCGCAACGAAGGAACCGTACGCCTGGTGCGCGGCAGTCCCGATGAAATTCCCCCGGTGGTCGCGGGGGATCTGGAGTTCACGGCGCTGGGACGTGACGCCTGCCGCTGGCGAATGACCGCGGCGGCGTGAGCGGGGGCCGCCTGGCCGCTGCCGTCGATCGGCCGCCGCGGCGCCCCGGATTGGGTCGCTGGATGGCAATTCCGCGCGATGACGTTGCGCGTGGTTGACTTTGGTCAATCTTCGGGGGTTCCACGCCCGGCGACGCCGCCGCGCCTTCCGGAATGCACGCATCATACGGGCCCGCATAGCGATCCGGGCAGTCGCCATTTGCTCCGCGCGCGGCGGTTGGTCCAGGATCGAAAAGAGAAGTTGATGCAGCAATCAGGAAGCGGGGCCCGCGTCACGCCGTGGGGCCTGGGGGTCTGGGGAGTCACGGTTCTGCTGGGCGGCGCGGCGCTGATGTTCGCGCTGGAGCGCCTGGTTCGCCATGGCGCCGCGGGGCGCCATGGGTTGTTCATCGCATTGGGCGCGATGCTCTATGGCATCGGACTCACGTTGCCGGTCCGCGGGTTGCTGCGCGGTCCGCGGCAGGTCCTGCGGGGGCTGCATGTCCGGGTGTCGCGGCGGCGCGCGGCTTTCTCGACCGGTATCGACGGCGTGACCGGCCTGGCCAATCGTTCGTGGTTCGTCCACCGGTTGAATCTGGCGCTCGGGCGCCTGTCCGCCTGCCGTGAGGACGGATTTTCGGTCCTGCTCCTCGATCTCGACCGATTCAAGCTGGTCAACGATGCCCTGGGGCACTCCGCCGGCGACGACCTCCTGCGGCAGGTGGCGGCGCGGATCAATGCCGCGCTGCGCCCCGATCGCCACCTTGTCGCACGACTGGGAGGGGACGAGTTCGCGGTGCTGCTCGAGGGTGTCGCGGAGCCGGGGGCAGCGGAGCGGATCGCGGCCCGGATCCAGGAGGCGATCGATGCGCCCTACCGGGTTCGGGGCCATGAAACCCGTATGACGGCATCGGTAGGGATCATCCGCAGCGAGCAATGCATCGCGTGTGCCGATTCGGTGCTGCGCGATGTCGACACCGCCATGTACGGGGCGAAGCGCTCGGGGCCGGGACGAGTCGCCACGTTCGCCCCCCACATGCGGCGGAAGGCGTCGCGGGATTTTGGAATCGAAACCGAGTTGCGCAAGGCGATCGGAACGGCGCAGCTCTCGCTGTTGTATCAGCCCATCGTCGCGCTCGATCGCCTGACGGCGGATTCGGTCGAGGCCCTGGTCCGGTGGAACCATCCGCGGTTCGGGATCGTCAATCCGGAAGAATTCATTCCGATCGCCGAACAATCGGGACTCGTCATCCCGCTGGACGAGTGGGTGCAGCGGCAGGCGTGCCTGCAATGGCGGGCATGGCAGGACCGGGATGCCGAGCGCGCGCCGCGCAGCGTCAGCGTGAACGTCTCGCGCGTGCAGATGGCCTATCCCGAGGCGTTTCTGGCGCATATCCGCGCCGTGATGGAGGCGGCCCGGATGCCGCCGGGGGCGTTGCGGCTCGAAGTCACCGAGCGCGACGTCATGCGGGATCCCGACGCAGCGGTGGACCTGTTGCGGGAACTGCGGAAGCTCGGCGTCGGGCTGGCGATGGATGACTTCGGAACCGGCATGTCGTCGCTCGCCTGTCTGCGCCGGTATCCGTTCGACGTGGTGAAGATCGACCGCGACTTCATCGCCGACCTCGGTTCCGCAGCCGACGTGCGAGCCGTGGTGCATGCCAGCGTCATGCTGATCGAAAGCCTGGGGATGCGCAGCGTTGCCGAGGGGGTCGAGAATGCGGGCCAGGTCGAATTCCTGCGCTCGATTGGTTGTCATTCGGCGCAGGGATATCTGTTCGGCCGGCCCGCGCCAGCGGATCGGATCGTCGCGCGGGAGCCGCTGCCCGGCGAGCGCGAAGCGGCTTCCCCCCTGGTCAGTTCGCGCCGATGATGCGGTCGGCCGCCGCTTCGGCGGCGGCCATTTCCGTCTGATAGATGCGGGTGGCGTAGCTGCTGCTGGCCGCCGTCACGTCGGAACGCAGCACCGAATCCGGCGCCGACGCGCCGCCGTGCGCGGTGTCGATGGCCACGTGCACGGACATGCCCGGGCGCAACGGATTGCCGGCGAGATCCTTTGGGTCGAGGCTGATGCGCACCGGGACGCGCTCGACGATGTGGATGTAGTTGCCGGTCGCGTTGTCGGGAGGGAACAGGCTGAAGGTGCTGCCGCCGGCCGGCTCGATTCCCAGGACCTTGCCATGGTAGGTCGCGGGAGTCCCGTATCGATGGCTGGTGATGCGTACCGGCTGTCCCGGCCGGATGCCCGCCATCTCGGTCTCCTTGATGTTCGCGGTCACCCAGAGGTCCCCCAGCGAGACGACGTTCATCAACAGTTGGCCCGCGGCGACGCGCTGACCCGCCTCGGCCCGCCGGTTGGCGACGAAGCCGTCCACCGGCGCCACCACGCGGCTGCGGCGGAGTTCGATGTAGCGCTCGATGAAGTCGGCGCGTTTCTGCAGCACCAGCGGGTTGTTCCGCGTGTCGGTGTTGGCCACCAGCGCTTGCGCCTTGGCGTAGTTGCCTTGGGCCGCGGCGATCCGCCGGTCGAGGATCGCCAGGTCGGCGCGGGTGTCGGCGACTTTCTGGTGGGAGACGGCGCCCCCGGCTTCGGCCAGCGCATAGCGTTGCAGATCGTCGGCGATTTTCTTGCGTTGCAGGCGTAATGCGGCGAGCTGGTGGTCCGACTGGGCCGCCTGGGCGATTTCGCTGCGGATCCGGCGCACGGCCTCGGCCAGGGCTGCGGCGCTGTCGTCCATGCGTGCGCGCAGCAGGTTCGGATCCTGCTCCACCAGCGGCTGGCCCGCCCGCACCATCATGCTGTTGTCGGCCTCGATCTTCCATACGACGCCGGGGACCAGCGCCTGCACCGGGATGATGTTGCCCGACACATAGGCATCATCGCTGCGGATCGTGGTGCTCAGGAAGAGATCCCAATAGGCGTAGGCCATCAGCGCCGCAGCGACGGCGAGCACGGCGACGGTTCGCAGGCGCCGATAGCGGGTCTTGATCTTCGGGGTGGGGTTCATCGTGGGTCCGACAGGGGCTGGGCTGAGGGCTGGGCGCCGCCGCCCAGATCGGTTGCGGTATCGGTGATCGCGGTGAGCCAGCGCAGCGTTCCGTTCTGGAGCGCCATGTCGGCGCCGTGTTGCCGGATCTGCGCGCGCACGCGCACGAGGCGGGGGAGCACGCCGCTGCGGTACGCGGTATCGGCGATTGCGGTCAGGCGATCGGCCTCCTCGCGCGCATCGGCGTCATCGGCGAAATTCCGCTTGCTGTTGTCGAGTTCGGCGAGGTCGGTCGCCACCTGCGCCGCGGCATCGAGGACCGTCTTGTCGTAGGCATAGATCGTGGCGTCATAGGCGGCGGCGCGCGCATGCAGATTGGCGTCGAGCGCTCCACCCTCGAACAGCGGCAGGCGGATCGCCGGGGCCACGGCAAACCCCTCGCTGCTGGAATAGAACATCTTGGCGAGCCCGAGGCTGGTCAGGCCGGCGAAGGCGGTCAGGTGGATGTCCGGGTAATAGGCGATCTTCGCCAGCTTCTTGCGGTGGCGGGCCGCTTGCGCCTGCCATAGCGCGATCTGGATGTCGGGGCGGGCCGCGAGGGCGTCGAGATCGATCGTCGCGGGCAAGGGAAAGGTCTTCGGTGCAGGTAGATCCGCGCGTGTGCCGGGCAGGGTGGCCGAGGCGGCTTTGCCCAGCAGCGCCAGCAGCGCGTAGCGCAGTGCGGCGCGGCGCTGCGCCAGTTCGGTGAGCCGGGCGCGCGCCTGATCGCAGGCGGCGCGCTGCGTCACCTCCGCCGCCGGCGATTGCACGCCGGCGCGCACGGCGGTGGCGAGGATGCGGCGGGCATCCTCGGCAAGTTCGACCAGCGCCTCCTGTTCCGCCACCAGGTGGTTCGCCGTCTGCCACGCAAAGTACGTCTTGATCACCGCGGCGGTCAGCAGGAGCTCGGTCTGCGCCTGGCGGGCCCGGATGACTTGGGCATCGGCCTCGGCGACGGCGATCCGCTCGCGATCCTCCCCCCAGATGTCGAGGTGGTAATCGACCTGCAGCGGATCGATGACGCCCAGGGAATAGGTCTTGCCGTTGTAGATGTACAGGTTGCCGTTGTACGAGTTGTGGCCGTGGATCACCGTGGCGCCCGCCTGCGCATGCGGATAGAGCAGCGCGTCGACGCGGGAGACGTCGGCGTTGGCCGCCATCACGCGGGCGCGGGCTTCGGCCAGGCCCGGGCTGTCGGCGAGCGCGGCCGCCACCAGTCGGTCGAGCTGCGGGTCGGCGAACTGCCGCCACCAGCCGGGCGTGACAGGGTTCCCGCTTCCGCCGGTCGTGCCGACATGCAGGGAGGTGATGGGTTGCGGCGGCTTGGGCACGGGAGCCACGCAGCCGGTCGACAGTGCGCCGGCGGCCAGGAGCCCGCAGGCGATGCGGAAATGCTTCACAGGTCCTCTCCCAAGGATTCGACGACGCGTTCCTGGTCGTCCACCCGATGCGAGATGTGGCGGGCGCTCGCCAGCCAGATGAGCGCGGCGAATGCCGCAAAGCAGACAGCCAGGGTATGGAACATGGCGTTGAACGTGATCCAGCCGGCTTGCTCCGTGACGCGCGTCCCCAGTTCGTGGAACCACGTGGTTCCGGGCGCGACCGACTCCGGGTAGCGGCCGGCGATCCAGCGCTCGGCGTTGCCGATGTCCGGCGAGGTCAGATGGTTGCGTGCCGAGGCGGCGTAGCGGTCCCAGAAAACGTCGGACATGGCGATGATCCAGGCGGCGGCGATCGTGCGTGCGGTGTTGATGACGTCGACGGCGTGGATCTGCTCCGGCGGAGGGACGTTGGTGAGAATGATCGCGTTCATCGCGGTGATGAACACGCCGAGCGCCGCGCCCTCGAGCAGTTGCGGCCACAGCAGGGTCTCCCAGGTCGTGGGGCGGACGTACTCGCCCATCCACCAGAAGCTTGCGGCAAAGCCCACCGCCCCGGCGCAGGCCAGCAGCCGAGGGTCGTAGCCGTGGTGGATCCAGTGGTGGGCGCGCAGGC
>JAKCCX010000077.1 GCA_021838715.1 Pseudomonadota bacterium
CGCCGCCAAACTTCGTCGACAGCACCGTCGTGATCGCCGCCGTCAGCGTCGTCTTCCCGTGATCAACGTGCCCAATCGTCCCAACGTTCACGTGCGGCTTGGTCCGCTCAAATTTGCCCTTCGCCATTTCTTTGCTCTCTCGAAATTAAGGATAAAAAAGCGGCCGCCCGGGGCGAGCCAGTTTCCCGAAACCTACTTGGTCTTCGCGTTGATCACCGCCTCGGCGACGTTGCGCGGCGCCTCGGCGTAGTGCTTGAACTCCATCGTGTACGTCGCACGGCCTTGGGTCAGCGAGCGCAGCGTCGTCGAGTAGCCGAACATCTCGGCCAGCGGCACTTCCGCCTTGATCGCCTTGCCGCCACCCACGATGTCGTCCATGCCCTGGATCACGCCGCGGCGGGACGAGAGATCGCCCATGACGTCGCCCATCTTCTCTTCGGGCGTCTCGACTTCCACCGCCATGATCGGCTCGAGCAGCACCGGCGAGGCGGCGCGCATGCCGTCCTTGAAGCCCATCGAGCCGGCCATCTTGAACGCGTTTTCGTTCGAGTCCACCTCGTGGTAGGAACCGAAGTGCAGCGTGACCTTGACGTCGACGACCGGGTAGCCGGCCAGCACGCCCGCCTTCAGCGTGTCGACGACCCCCTTCTCAACCGCGGGAATGAACTCGCGCGGGACCACGCCGCCCTTGATCGCATCGACGAACTCGAAGCCCTTGCCCGCTTCCTGCGGCTCGAGCTTGAGCACGACGTGACCATACTGGCCGCGACCGCCGGACTGCTTGATGAACTTGCCCTCGGCGTTTTCCACCGTGCTGCGGATCGTTTCGCGATATGCAACCTGGGGCTTGCCGACGGATGCCTCGACGCCGAACTCGCGCTTCATCCGATCGACCAGAATCTCGAGGTGCAGTTCGCCCATCCCGGAAATGATGGTCTGGCCGGACTCCTCGTCCGTACGCACGCGGAACGACGGGTCTTCCTGCGCCAGACGGTTCAGGGCGATGCCCATCTTTTCCTGGTCGGCCTTGGTCTTGGGTTCGACGGCCTGCGAAATCACCGGCTCCGGGAACTCCATGCGCTCGAGCGTGACGATCTTTTCGGGATCACACATCGTGTCGCCGGTCGTCACGTCCTTCAGGCCCACCGCGGCGGCGATGTCGCCGGCGCAGACTTCCTTGATTTCCTCGCGCTGGTTGGCGTGCATCTGCAGGATGCGGCCGATCCGCTCGCGCTTGCCCTTCACCGGGTTGTACACGGTGTCGCCGGAAGTCAGCACACCGGAATAGACGCGCAGGAAGGTGAGTTGGCCGACGTACGGATCGGTCATGATCTTGAACGCCAGCGCCGCGAACGGCTCCTTGTCGTCCGCCTTGCGCTCGATTTCGGCGTCGTTCTCGGCATGGCCCTTCACCGCGGGAATCTCGACCGGCGACGGCAGATAGTCGACGACCCCGTCGAGCATCGCCTGGACACCCTTGTTCTTGAACGCGGAGCCGCAGAGCATCGGCGTGATCTCGTGCGAGATCGTGCGGGCGCGCAGGCCGCGCTTGATTTCCTCTTCGCTCAGGTCGCCGCTCTCGAGGTACTTGTTCATCAAGTCCTCGTTGGCTTCCGCCGCGGCCTCGACCATCTTCTCGCGCCATTCGGTCGCCGAGTCCTGCAATTCGGCGGGGATGTCGGCATATTGGAACTTCATGCCCTGGCTGGCGTCGTCCCAGAGGATGGACTTCATCTTGACCAGGTCGATCACGCCCTTGAAACCCTCTTCCGCGCCGATCGGGATCTGGATCGGGATCGGATTGGCCTTCAGGCGCGTACGCATCTGATCGTAGACCTTGAAGAAGTTCGCGCCCGTGCGGTCCATCTTGTTGACGAACGCCAGCCGCGGCACGTGGTACTTGTTGGCCTGGCGCCAGACGGTTTCCGACTGCGGCTGCACGCCGCCCACCGCGCAGTACACCATGCACGCGCCGTCGAGCACGCGCATGGAACGCTCGACCTCGATGGTGAAGTCGACGTGCCCCGGGGTGTCGATGATGTTGATGCGGTATTCGGGCAGGGACAGGTCCATGCCCTTCCAGAAGCAGGTCGTCGCAGCCGACGTGATGGTGATGCCGCGCTCCTGTTCCTGCTCCATCCAGTCCATCGTCGCGGCGCCGTCATGCACCTCGCCGATCTTGTGGTTCACGCCGGTATAGAACAGGATCCGCTCGGTCGTGGTGGTCTTGCCGGCATCGATGTGCGCGGAAATCCCGATGTTGCGGTAGCGCTCGATGGGTGTCTTGCGTGCCATGTCATTCACCTATTGTTCCCGCACGCCGGCGCGGCCGCGGAAGATGCCGCGCCCGGAGTCGGGGCGGCATCATGGATGGGATCGATCAGAAACGGAAGTGCGAGAAGGCCTTGTTGGCCTCCGCCATGCGGTGCACTTCCTCGCGCTTCTTCATTGCGCCGCCGCGCCCTTCCGCGGCGTCCATCAGTTCGCCCGCGAGGCGGAGCGGCATCGACTTCTCACCGCGCTTCTTGGCGGCCTCGCGCACCCAGCGCATCGCCAGGGCCAGGCGGCGGACCGGGCGGACTTCGACGGGAACCTGGTAGTTGGCGCCGCCGACGCGACGGCTCTTCACCTCGACGACCGGCTTGACGTTGGCGATCGCCTGCGTGAAGACTTCGAGCGGATTCTTGCCGCCCTTGCCTTCGATCTGCGCGAACGCGCCGTAGACGATGCGCTCGGCGACGGCCTTCTTGCCGTCGAGCATGACGACGTTGATGAACTTCGTGACGTCCGAGTTCGAGAACTTCGGATCCGGGAGAATCTCCCGCTTGGGAACCTCGCGCCGACGCGGCATCTTGCACCTCTTTCCGTTTCAGTGGTGTCGCGGCGCAGCCCGTGCTAGCGCCGCCGAGCGACCCCATCCGCCGGGTCGCGACTTACTGGCGGGGGCATCCCCCTCGCCCTGGCCGCCCATCCCGAGCCGGGAGAGCGGCGATGAACTGCTCCGCGCTCATCCGCTCCGAGGCAGACGGGCGGCGGCGATCAACTTGCCTTGGGCCGCTTGGCGCCGTACTTCGAACGCGCCTGCTTGCGGTCCTTCACGCCCTGGGTGTCGAGCGAGCCGCGAACGATGTGATACCGGACACCCGGCAGGTCTTTCACCCGGCCGCCGCGAATCAGCACGACCGAGTGCTCCTGCAGGTTGTGGCCTTCGCCGCCGATGTACGAGATGACCTCGAATCCGTTCGTCAGGCGAACCTTCGCGACCTTCCGCAGCGCCGAGTTCGGCTTCTTGGGGGTGGTCGTGTAGACCTTGGTGCAGACGCCGCGCTTTTGCGGGCTGCCTTTCAGGGCCGGACTCTTGCTCTTGGTCGTCGCACGTTCGCGCGACTTGCGTACCAGTTGATTGATGGTTGGCATCTTCTTGCTCTCGGCGGCCCCGTCATTCCCAGGAATGACGGGACTCTCTCGCCGCGCCCGGGCGTACGCCCGAAACCTGTGCGGCTACGGATAAAAAAGGCTCCACGGACTCTGCGGAGCCGGCGATTTTAATATGGCTGTGTCGAATCCGTCAAACCGATTCGCCGCCCCCTTCGGAGCCCGGCTCGGTGTCGTGATCGGCAGCGGCCAGCGCCCGCGCCTGCTGCTCCCGCTCCTGCGCCTCGAGTTCGGCGAGCGCCTGCCGTTCGGCAGCCTCGATCTCCTCCTTCTCCTTGCGGGCGCGGTGAAAGGCGAGGCCCGATCCGGCCGGAATGAGCCGGCCGACGATGACGTTTTCCTTGAGGCCGCGAAGCTCGTCGCGCTTGCCCATGATCGCCGCCTCGGTCAGCACCCGCGTCGTTTCCTGGAAGGACGCTGCGGAGATGAACGAATCGGTCGACAGGGACGCCTTCGTGATGCCGAGCAGGACGTTTTCGTATATCGCCGGGCGGCCGCCCTTGGCGATGACGGCATCGTTCTCGTCGAGCATCTCCGAACGTTCGACCTGCTCGCCCGGGATGAAGGCCGTGTCGCCGGCGTCGGTGATCTGCACCCGCCGCAGCATCTGGCGCACGATCACCTCGATGTGCTTGTCGTTGATCTTCACGCCCTGGAGCCGGTACACGTCCTGCACTTCGTCGACGATGTAGCGGGCCAGCGCTTCGATCCCCAGCAGGCGCAGGATGTCGTGCGGATCGGCCGGGCCGTCGACGATGGACTCGCCCTTGTTCACCACCTGGCCGTCATGAACCAGGACGTGCTTGTCCTTCGGGATCAGGAACTCGTGTTCCTTGCCGTCCATGTCGGTGATGATGAGGCGCTGCTTGCCCTTCGTGTCCTTGCCGAACGACACCGTCCCGGTGACTTCCGCCAGCATGCCGGCGTCCTTGGGAGAACGGGCCTCGAAGAGTTCCGCGACCCGGGGCAGACCGCCGGTGATGTCGCGGGTCTTCTGCGATTCCTGCGGAATCCGCGCCAGCACCTCGCCGACGCCGACGGTCTGGCCGTCGCGCACGACGATCAGCGCACCCACCGGGAAGGAGATCGTCACGGCGTGGTCGGTGCCGTGGATCTTGACTTCCTGGTTGTCGTCGCCGATCAGCTTGACCTGCGGGCGCACTCCCTTGGACGACGATCCGCGGCGCTTGGCGTCGATGACGACCAGCGTCGACAGGCCGGTCACTTCGTCGATCTGCTTGGCGACGGTGACGCCTTCCTCGACGTTCTCGAACCGGACCGTACCACCGTATTCGGTGACGATCGGGCGGGTCATCGGATCCCATTGCGCCAGCTGCGTACCCGCCTTGACGGCCTTGCCGTCGGTGACGTTGAGGGTCGCGCCGTACGGCACCTTGTGGCGCTCGCGCTCGCGGCCGTTGTCGTCCGCGACCAGCACCTCGCCGGAGCGGGAGATCACGACCAGTTCGCCCTTGGCGTTGGTGACGTAGCGCATGGTGGCGGTGAACCGGACCGTGCCGTTGCTCTTGGCCTCGATCGAGCTCTGCACCGCCGCGCGCGACGCCGCACCGCCGATGTGGAAGGTCCGCATGGTGAGCTGCGTGCCCGGCTCGCCGATCGACTGCGCGGCAATCACGCCGACCGCCTCGCCGGAATTGACCAGTACGCCGCGGCCCAGGTCGCGCCCGTAGCACTTGGCACAGATGCCGTAGCGGGTCTCGCAGCTGAGCGGCGTGCGGACCTTGACCTCGTCGATGCCGAGCTCCTCGACGCGGTCGACCGCATCCTCGTCCATCAGCGTTCCCGCGGGATACAGGACGTCCTGCATCTCCGGGTTGATCACGTCGGCGGCAGCCACGCGCCCGAGGATCCGGTCGCGCAGGGCCTCGATGACCTCCCCGCCTTCCACCAGCGCGCGCATCGCCACGCCGTTTGCCGTGCCGCAGTCGTCGTGCGTCACGACGAGATCCTGCGTGACGTCGACCAGACGGCGGGTCAGATAGCCGGAGTTCGCGGTCTTCAGCGCGGTGTCCGCCAGACCCTTCCGCGCGCCGTGGGTCGAGATGAAGTACTGGAGAACGTTGAGCCCTTCGCGGAAGTTCGCGGTGATCGGCGTTTCGATGATCGAGCCGTCGGGCTTGGCCATCAGGCCCCGCATCCCGGCAAGCTGGCGGATCTGCGCAACGGAACCCCGCGCGCCCGAGTCGGCCATCATGAAGATCGAGTTGAACGATTCCTGCGTGACTTCGGTGCCGTGGCGGTTGGTGGTGCGCTCGACCGCGAGCTGTTCCATCATCACCTTGCCGACCTGGTCGCCGGCGCGGCCCCAGATGTCGACGACCTTGTTGTACCGCTCGCCCTGGGTGATGAGGCCCGAGGTGTACTGCGCCTCGATTTCCTTCACCTCTTTTTCCGCGCCGCGGATGAGCTCTTCCTTCTGCGCCGGCACGTGCATGTCGCCGATTGCGATCGACAGACCGCCGCGGGTCGCAAGGCGGAAACCGCTCTGCAGCAGGCGGTCGGCGAAAATCACCGTCTCGCGCAGGCCGCACCGGCGGAAGGCCGCGTTGATCAGGCGGCTGATCTCCTTCTTCTTGAGCGGCTTGTTCATCACCGAGAACGGCAGCCCCGGCGGCAGGATTTCGGAGAGGATCGCGCGGCCCACGGTGGTCTCGTAGCGCGTGATCTTTTCGGTGCGCTCGCCGGTCTCGCGGTCGACGTCGTATTCGCGGATCCGGACCGTGGCCCGGGTCTGGAGCTCGACCTGGCCGGCGTCGAAGGCGCGCTGCGCCTCGGCGACGTCGATGAAGTGCATCCCCTCGCCACGGCCGTTGATCCGCTCACGGGTCGCGTAATAGAGGCCCAGCACGACGTCCTGGCTGGGAACGATCGACGGATCGCCGTTGGACGGGAAGAGGACGTTGTTCGAGGCGAGCATGAGCGCGCGCGCCTCCAGCTGCGCTTCGAGCGACAGGGGCACGTGCACGGCCATCTGGTCGCCGTCGAAGTCGGCGTTGAACGCCGCGCAGACGAGCGGGTGCAGCTGGATCGCCTTGCCCTCGATCAGCACGGGCTCGAACGCCTGGATGCCGAGGCGGTGCAGGGTCGGCGCCCGGTTCAGCATGACCGGATGTTCGCGGATGACCTCTTCCAGGATGTCCCACACGATGGGTTCCTGCGAATCGACCATCTTCTTGGCGGCCTTGATGGTCGTCGCCAGCCCCATGAGTTCGAGCTTGTTGAAGATGAACGGCTTGAAAAGCTCGAGCGCCATCAGCTTGGGCAGGCCGCACTGGTGCAGCTTGAGCTGCGGGCCGACCACGATCACCGAACGCCCGGAGTAGTCGACGCGCTTGCCCAGCAGGTTCTGCCGGAAGCGGCCGCCCTTGCCCTTGATCATGTCGGCAAGGGACTTGAGCGGACGCTTGTTGGCGCCGGTCATCGCCTTGCCGCGACGG
>JAKCCX010000020.1 GCA_021838715.1 Pseudomonadota bacterium
ACACCGCCGGCAGCGGCTATCAGCAGGTCGACCTCACGCAGGCGTATGGGCAGTATGCGCACGGCCCGGTGACGGTGATGGCGGGCAAGTTCACCGCCATTCCGGGGATGGAGGTGATCTGGCAACCGTCCAACTACAACACGAGTCGATCGATCCTGTACTCGGCCGAGCCGTTTACGGAAACGGGCGTGCGCGTGAACTACGCGCTCAACGACAGCGTGACCTTGGTCGGCGGCGTCATCAATGGCTGGGATCAGGTTTCCGGCGGCGCCAGCGGCGGGAAAACGGTCGAGTTGGCAGCCACCGTTGCGCCGATCAAGCCCTTGAGCTTCACGATTTCGGACTACAACGGCAAGATGAATTCCGCGGTCGGCGGCTTCGCCGGCACGACGGCCACCATCGGCGGCGTCACCAATGTCGTGCCGACGGGCGATCGCAACCTTCTCAACGTGGTGGTGAACTACAATCCGATCGATCCGCTGACCCTGGGCCTGGACTATGTGAATGTGAGTCAGCGCAACTTCGGGCAACTGGTGCCCGGCTCGGTCGTCGGCAGTCCCGTCTACGGCAATCCGATCACGGCGAAGTACGACGGCTATGCGCTGTACGCGACCTACATGTTCACGCCGAAGTGGCGGCTGGCGCTGCGCGCGGAGAACTTCAACGACCAGAACGGATTCCACTTCGGCGTCGCCGACACCACGTATCGCGAGGCCACGGCCACCTTGTCCTGGCTGGAGTCCGACAGCTTTGAGCTTCGCGGCGAAATTCGCGGGGACCATGCGAGCAACCCCGTTTTCACGGTTGCGTCCGGATCCGCGTTGAGCAAGACTCTGACGACGTACGCGATCGAAGGACTGTACAAGTTCTGACGTCCGGGGCTGCCCTTTCCGTTGGCGGAAGGGGCAGCCGGCGCGAATGTAACTTTTTCGCAACGACGCGCGCTTTTCATTCGCAACCCTCCCCATTTCTACGGGAAGCCCGTATATTTCCCCCGCCGGAAAACATCACATAACTCTATTGCTCCGGCATGACGTTGCACACGGCGACTCCCACTGCAGTGCGTCTTTGATGCCGCAAGGGCGCGACCGCGTATGACGCTCAGGAATTCGTACCGTCTACGTAAAGGGGTGGAGGGGACATGCTTGATCGCACGCTGCGGGCTGCGAGTGTGGCGCTTGCGCTGCTCACGCCGGGCTTGGTGTTTGCGGAAGACCAGACGAGCACAACCACAACGGATGTGCCGGCAACGATCGACAAGATCCTGGGTGCGTCCGGGATCGCCGTCAGCGGCTATCTGGACGGTTCGTACAAATATATCGATCGGACGAATCCTTCCGCCGTTCGGGTATTCACGACGCAGCAGAATTCCTTCACGTTGAACCAGGCGGCGCTGCAGATCGCGAAGCAGCCGAAAGAGGGGTTTGGCGGCCTGATCAACGTGATGGCCGGTTCGGATGCATCGATCTTCTCGTCGTACCCCTACAACACCGGCCCGAGCAACAATCAGTTCGACGTGACGCAGGCCTATGGACAGTACGCATCGGGCCCGTTCACGGTGATTGCCGGCAAGTTCACCACCCTGCAAAGCTATGAGGTGATCTGGGCGCCGGCCAACAACAATACCTCGCGCTCGATCCTTTTCGGTGCCGTGCCGTTCACCCACACCGGCGTCCGCCTCACCTACGTCGAGAACGACAAGCTCACCTGGATCGGCGGCGTCAACAACGGCTGGGACCAGGTCTCGGCGACGACCCCGTCGAAAACGATTGAACTGGGGACGGTGATCACGCCGACCAAGGCGCTGAGCATTACGCTATCCGATCTCAACGGACAGGCGCTGTCCACCGCCAACGCCGTTCCGACGCCGGTCCAGGCCGACGCCAAGGGGCCCTATGGCGAGCGCAACAGCTTCGATGCGGTGGTGACCTACACCGTCAGCGATCCGCTGAGTTTCGGCGCCGAATATTTGAACGTCAGCCAGGACAATTACCAGGCCTATACCGGCGCGACGCCGGTTCTGGCGCGCTACGACGGTTTTGCGCTGTACGCGACCTACCTTTTCACGCCGCAGTGGCGGCTGGCATTGCGGGGCGAGAACTTCCAGGACCGCAACGGCTTCCATTTCCTGGGGACGGCCGGCTGTGCGTCCGGCGGGGCCTGCGTCGATCCGGCGCAGCCCTACGCCGGGCAATCGACGACCTACCGCGAGTTCACCGCCACGCTGTCCTGGCTGAAGACCGAGCACGTCGAACTGCGTGCGGAAGTCCGCGGCGACCATGCCAGCAATGCGGTGTTCCTGGAGTCGTCGGGAACGCGCAATAGCACCATGATGTCGTTCGCGGTCGAGGGGCTCTACAAGTTCTGACACGGGAGGGGCGCGCGGCACCGACGGGGGCATGTTCCGTCCCGCGGCGTGTCCCCGGTCCCCGGTTCTCGGCGTCCGGCGGTCAACCCGGCGCTGCGCCGGCTCCTCCCGGCGCGACGAACGGCTTCCATCGCATGGTCCATTCGGCCGCCCATTCCGTGATCCACTCCGGCAGGTGTTCCGCCGGCATCGGCCGCGCGATCCCATAGCCTTGGGCGAGTTCGCAGCCGAAGCGAAGCAGCGCCTGCCCTTGTTCCGCGGTTTCGACGCCCTCGGCGATGACCGTGCGATGGAAGGCCTTCGCCAATCCGATCACCCCCTCGACGAGGGCGCGATCGCCGGCGTCTTCGAGCATGTCGCGGACGAAGCTCTGATCGATCTTGATCACCTCGACCGGGAGGTGCTTCAGGTAGGTAAGCGAGGAATAGCCGGTGCCGAAGTCGTCGAGCGAGAACCGCAGGCCGATTTCGACGCAGGCATGCATGATTTCGGAGACGCGCGCGATCCCTTCCAGTGCGCCGGTCTTCCCTGCGGAAAGGTTCTCCAGCGCGCTGGTTTCGAGGATTTCCAGTTCGAGCAGGTCGGGATCCACGTCCGCATGGCGGGCCAGTTGCGCCGCGAGCCGCGCCAGGAAATCCCGCTGCAGGAGCTGGGGGGCGTCGAGGTTGACGCTGACGGGCACCCGCAGTCCGCGCGCCTGCCAGTCGCCGATCTGGCGCAGGGCGCTGCCGAGCACCCACTCTCCCATGCGGATGCCGACCTGGTGTCCTTCGATCGGCGGCAGGAATTCCGACGGGGGCAGCAGTCCGCGTTCGGGATGGCGCCACCGGACGAGGGCCTCCGCGCCGACCACCGCGCCGGTGCGCAGATTGACCTTCGGCTGGTAGTGCAGCACGAATTCCTCGCGTTCGATGCCGGCCTCGATGCGGTCCACCCATTGCCGCTGGGCCCGGATCACGTTGTCCTGCGCCGCGTCGAAGAAGTGGTAGCGGTTCTTCCCGCCCTGCTTGGCGGAATACATCGCCTGGTCGGCGCGCCGCAGCAGGTGGTCGGGGTCGGATTCGCCGTCGTTCGGGTAGACCGTCACCCCGATGCTCGCCGAGGACTGCAGCAGCCGACCGTCCACCGTGATCTGCCGCGACGCTGCGGCGAGCAGGCGCAGAAGCACCGGCTCGCAGTCCACGGCGCGATCCACGTCGGCGAGCACGGCGACGAATTCGTCGCCGCCGATGCGCGATAGCGTGTCGCCTTCGCGCAAAACCATGTTCATGCCGTGCGCCACCGCGATCAGGAATTCGTCGCCGACGGAGTGGCCGTAGCGGTCGTTGACGGCCTTGAACCCATCCAGATCCAGCACCGCGACGGCGACGAGATTGCCGTGGCGCTGGGCGTGCGCGATGGCCTGGCGCAGGCGGTCGGTGAGCAGCACCCGGTTGGGCAGGCCGGTGAGCGCATCATAGTGCGCCATGCGCTCGAGCTGCCGCTCATGTTCCTTGATCAGCGTGATGTCGATCATCATGCCGACGTAGTGCTGCACCTGTCCTGATTCGTCGAGCACGGCGCTGATCGTCAGCGCCTCGGCGTAGACCTCGCCGCCCTTGCGGCGGTTCCAGACTTCGCCAGACCAGTGCTTGTGCTCGAGGATGTCCTGCCACATCGCGCGATAGAAGTCCGGCCCCTGGCGTCCCGACTGCAGCATGCGCGGGTTGCGGCCGACCACCTCCTCGGCGGCGTACCCGGTGATCGTGCGGAATGCGCTGTTCACCGCGACGATGTTCGCTGCGGCATCGGTGATCATGATTCCTTCCCGTGCGTGGGTGAACACGCTGGCCGCCAGTTGCAGCCGGCGTTCGGTGCGCTTGCGCTCGGTGACGTCGCGCGAGGCATTCCAGATCGCCGTGCGCCCGTCGAAGACGATGGCCTTGGCGCTGATCTCGACGTCGAAGCTGGACCCGTCCTTGCGCCGATGCCGGGTTTCGAACACGGCGTCGTGCTGCAGCAGATCGAGGATCTTTGCCCGGATCTCCTCCGGGGAGAGGCGCGCGTCCCATTGCGCCACGTTCATGCCCAGCATTTCCGCCCGCGCATATCCGAGCATGCTGCAGAATTTTTCGTTGACCTCGAGGATGTTCCCGTCCGAATCGAAGACGTGGACGCCGTCGCCCGCGGTCTGCAGAAGGACGGCGAAGTGCTCGCGCTCGCGCGCGAGTTCCTTGGCGCGGGCGGCGCGCGCTTCGGTTTCGCGCAGATCGCCGATCAGCAGATTGATCGGGTCGCGCAGCCCGGTGACGACGAAGGCCTTGTAGATCAGGTAGAACGCGCCGATCTTGAACAGGTGCCCGGTTTCGTTGAACGCATCGTTCATCGCGTTCGCGTGGTATCGCGTGAAGCAGAGCTCGGACGCGATGGTGAGCGCGATCGATCCGGTGAGGAGGTGCAGGACGCGGGGATCGAAGAACCGCCGACGACGGTGGAGCATGACGAGGCTGGCGGCCAGGATCGCGCAGATCGCGTATTCGCTGTCGACTTTGAACGGCGTCAGGCCCTGCCCGGGCACGAAGCAGACCGGAAACCAGCGGAACACCAGAATGGCCAGGACGAATGCCGTGGTGACCGTCGCATAGCCGGCAAACAGCACGCCGCGTCGGACGCGGCGGCCGGTGCCGAGAAAGGCGAACCCGGCGAGCAGGGTCAGGGACTCGACGGCGCGGGCCGCGATCCAGAATTGCGGACTGTAATAGTTGTATCCCGAAAACACGCCCATGCCGTCGAACGACAGGGTGTGCAGGACGTCGAGCATGCCCACGAACAGGTATCCGATGCCGACGATGCGCAGATACGGGCTGCCGAGGTTCTGCCAGCTGTTGATCGTGATGATGAAGATCGAAACGGCAACGAATACGCTGAACAGCTCCGCAACGCTGTGAAACAGCAGGTAGCTATAGAACGTCGTCGCATGCAGGCCGAGCAACGCCGCCGCGAACCATGCCGCTTCGGTCCATGGCGACGCCGTGACGGGGTTGGGGGAGATCGCGGTGCGCGATGGATGCGGGGACGAGGCGTCCATTCCGGGGAAAAGGGCGGGGCAGCGTTCGGGGACGATGGCGGGAGCCGGGCGCCCGCCTACAACGGACGGGTATCGTCGCGTTTCCCCGGGCGGCGTTGGGGGGCGAGGAGGAATTTGGTCGCCAGCGGCCACAGGGCCGCCCCGAACAGACTGGCCGACAGCGAAAGCCACCAGTCCCGCGATACGCCTCCCACCCAAAGACGCACCGCCAGCGAGGCCAGTTGTGCGACCAGCAGCAGGCCCAGCACGTAGACGCATTGGCTGAGCACCGAAAACCAGCGGATCCGCCGGTGGAAGGTGATCGCGCCGTACGAGAGCAGCGTGTAGGCGAGCGCATGCTCGCCCAGCAGCGCGCCGTCATGCACATCCATCAGCAGGCCGAACGCGAAGGCGGCGGCCATGCCGACCCGCCGCGGCTGGTGGACGTTCCAGAAGACGAGCGCGAGCGCAAGGAAATCCGGCACCCAGAGGGCCCGCCCCCAGGGTAGGAGGTCGAGCAGGAACGCGGCGCCGAGCGTGCCCCAGATGAAGGGCGCATGCACCGGTCGCAGCACCTGCTCCCGGCGCGCAGCGCGGCGCAGGGCGGTCGCCGAGGCGCGCTCCCCGCCGGCAAGCGGCGAGGGGGCGGACGACGGCACGGATCGCAGCAGTCGGCGCTTCATCGCGTTTCGTGCCGAGTGGCCTGTCGGTGCACGGGGTGGTGCCCGTGATTGTGGCCGGGATGGTGCCGGCGCTTGGCGGCGGCCTTCGCCCCCTTGGCTTCGGAGTCCGGAAGATCCAGGCCGCTGGGCAAGGGCGGCGGCGGCGGGACGGTCAGCACGAGCAGCAGGCGGCCCAGGGTCTTGCCGGCGGCCGGCGTCATCGTGATCCGCGCGAACTCGTTCTTGGCGTCGTGTTCGACCCGAATGACGGTGCCGACCGGCAGTCCGCTCGGATACAGGCCGCCGAGGCCGGAAGTGACGATTTCATCGCCGGTGCGCACGTCGGCGTTGGCGGGAAGGAAGCGCAGTTCGAGGCGCGCCGGCTCGGCCGATCCGAAGGCGACGGCAGGCAGCCCGTTGCGCGCGACCCGCACGGGAGTCGCCTGGCTCTTGTCGGTGGCCAGCGTCACTTCGGAGGCCATGGGGTAGGCGCGCGTGACCTGTCCGACGACGCCGGTGTCGTCCAGGACCGGATCGCCGGTGTGGATTCCGTCGCGGATGCCGGCATCGATGATGACCTTGCGCGAGAAGGGGTCCCGCAGCGAATACACCACGGTGACCAGGCGGGTCGGCACCGGCAGGCTCTCGCGCAGGCCGGCAAACGCGCGCAGCTGGGCGTTTTCCGCCCGCAGCCGCGCGGTTTCCTGGAGTTGCAGCGCCTCCTGGGTCGCCTGGGCGCGCAGCTGGGCGTTGTCCGCCTCCAGGCGGTTGATCGTGGTGAAATAGCTGCCGACGGCTTCGATCCGATCGCGCGGCCAGAGGAGAACCCGCTCCACCGGGTACAGCACGGTTTCGACCCCGCCGCGGATCGTATCCAGCACCTTCACCCGCGCATCGATGACGATCAGCAGGATCGACAGCAGGGAGAAGAAGGCGAGCCGGGCGCGCGCCGAGATGCCCTGATTGAATAGTGGCGGGGGCCCGTATTCCATGGTCGCTCGCGGTGTCGGGGCCGCGTTCCTGCCGGCCTCAGCCGGTCGTGAATGCCGAGCCGAGCTTGTCCATCCGCTCGAGCGCGATTCCGCAGCCGCGCACGACGCAGGTGAGCGGATCCTCCGCCACCAGGACGGGCAGGCCGGTCTCCTCCATCAGCAGGCGGTCCAGGTCGCGCAGCAGCGCGCCGCCCCCGGTGAGCATCATGCCGCGCTCGGCGATGTCCGCGCCGAGTTCCGGCGGGGTCTGCTCGAGGGCGATCTTCACCGCCGAAACGATCTGGTTGAGCGGGTCGGTGAGCGCTTCCAGGATCTCGTTGCTCGAAATCGTGAAACTGCGCGGGATTCCCTCGGAAAGGTTGCGGCCCTTGACTTCCATCTCGCGCACTTCCGAGCCCGGGAACGCCGAGCCGATGGCCTTCTTGATCGACTCCGCGGTGGGTTCGCCGACCAGCATGCCGTAGTTGCGGCGGATGTAGTTGATGATCGCCTCGTCGAACTTGTCGCCGCCGACGCGTACCGAACCTTTGTACACCATGCCGCCCAGCGAGATCACGCCGACCTCGGTCGTGCCGCCGCCGATGTCGACGACCATCGAGCCGGAGGCTTCCGAGACGGGCAGCCCGGCGCCGAGCGCGGCGGCCATGGGCTCCTCGATCAGGTACACCTGGCTGGCGCCCGCGGCCTCGGCCGATTCCTTGATGGCGCGCCGTTCCACCTGGGTCGATCCGCAGGGCACGCAGATGATGATCCGCGGATTGGGGGCGAACAGGCTCGAAGGATGCACCGCCTTGATGAAGTGCTTGAGCATCTGCTCGGTGACGGTGAAGTTCGCAATCACGCCGTCCTTCATCGGGCGGATGGCTTCGATGTTGCCGGGAACGCGGCCCAGCATCTGCTTGGCCTCGAGGCCGACCGCGCGCACGACTTCCTTGGCATTGGGACCGCCCTCGCGCGCGATGGCGACGACGGAGGGCTCGTCGAGTACGATCCCCTTGCCGCGGACGTAGATCAGCGTGTTGGCGGTGCCCAGGTCGATGGCGAGATCGCTGGAGAAATAGCTACGGAGAAAACCGAACATCGGGACTCTGACAGGAATAAGCGATCGATGGAACGATCCGGGGCGGCAGGCCGCACGGGCGCGGCGCCGAATGCGCGATAATAGACCATGTCCCTGAATTTATCCGACGTTTACCGTATCGCCCACCTCGCGCGCATCGAGATCACCGACGCGCAAGCCCAGGAAGCCGCCGGCCAGCTCAACGACATCTTTGCGATGATCGAGCGGATTGCGCGCGTGGACACGGCCGGGGTGGCGCCCATGTCCCATCCGCTCGATGGCGTCCAGCGCCTGCGCGCCGATGCCGTGACCGAGGTGCCCGATCGCGAACGGACGATGGGCAACGCGCCGGCCCGGCAGGACGGCCTGTTTCTGGTTCCCCGGGTGATCGAATGACCGAGCCGACCCACGGATTGGCCCACGAACTGGCCCACTGCACGCTCACGCAATTGGGGGATCTCCTCGACCGTCGGGAAGTTTCCGCGGTCGAACTGGCCCGGTGCTATCTCGACCGGATCGAGCGCCACCGTGCGCTGAACGCCTTTCTCGACGTCCGGCCGGAGATCACCCTGGGGCAGGCGCGCGCCGCCGACGAGCGCCGGGCGCGCGGCGAACGCGGTGCGCTGCTGGGCATCCCGATCGCGCACAAGGACGTGTTCGTGACCCGCGACTGGAACACCACGGCGGCAAGCCGCATGCTGGAGGGGTATCGCAGTTCCTTCGACGCCACCGTCGTCGATGCGCTGGCGCAGGCCGGCATGGTGTCCCTGGGCAAGCTCAACTGCGACGAGTTCGCGATGGGGTCGAGCAACGAGAACAGCGCCTACGGCCCGGTCCGCAATCCCTGGGATCACGGCGCCGTCCCGGGCGGATCGTCTGGTGGATCTTCGGCCGCGGTGGCGGCCCGCCTGGCCCCCGTGGCGACGGCGACCGATACGGGGGGGTCGATCCGCGAACCCGCCGCCTTCACGGGCGTCACCGGCACCAAACCGACCTACGGTCGCCCGTCGCGCTGGGGCATGATCGCCTTCGCCTCCAGCCTCGATACGGCGGGGCTGCTGACCCAGACGGCCGAGGACTGCGCACGGGTGTTCAATGCCATGCTGGGATTCGACCCCAAGGATTCGACCAGCATCGATCGGCCGACCGAGGATTACACCCGCTTCCTGGGCGCCGAACTCGACGGGGTGCGCGTCGGCGTGCCGAAGGAATTCTTCGCCGACGGACTGGAGCCCGAGGTCGAGGCGGCGGTGCGCACGGCGATCGGAGAACTGGAGCGGCAGGGGGCGAAGCTCGTCGAGGTGAGCCTGCCCAGCGCCGCGCTGGGCATCCCGGTGTACTACGTCGTCGCCTCGGCCGAGGCGTCGAGCAATCTGTCGCGCTACGACGGCGTGCGCTATGGCCGGCGCGCCGAAGCGTACGGCGATCTGCTCGACATGATGCGCAAGACCCGCGCCCAAGGGTTCGGTGCCGAGGTCAAGCGCCGGATCCTGGTGGGCACCTACGTCCTCTCCCACGGCTATTACGACGCCTATTTCCTGCAGGCGTCCAAGGTCCGGCGCGTCATCGCCGAGGAGTTCCGCCAGGCGTTCGCGGCCTGCGACGTGATCGCCGGCCCGGTCACCGGCGGCGTGGCCTTCGGCTTCGGCGAAAAGTCCGCCGACCCCGTCGCCATGTACCTGTCCGACCTCTATACGGTGCCCGGCAGCCTGGCCGGCATTCCCGCGATGAGCGTGCCCTGCGGCTTCGGCCGCGCCGGCCGGCCCATCGGCCTGCAGTTGATGGCGAACCATTTCGACGAAGCGCGGATGCTGGGCGTGGCGCATCGCTATCAGCAGGCGACGGACTGGCACGCGCGCGTGCCGGCGGGGGTCTGACATGCCGATGTCCTGGGAAATCGTCATCGGCCTCGAAACGCACGTGCAGCTGCGCACGGCATCGAAGATCTTTTCCGGCGCCTCGACGGCGTTCGGCGCGGCGCCCAACACGCAGGCGAGCGTGATCGATCTCGCGCTGCCGGGCACGCTGCCGGTGCTCAATCGCGGCGCGGTGGAGTGTGCGATCCGTTTCGGCATCGCGGTCGATGCGGCCATCGCGCCGCGCTCGATCTTCGCGCGCAAGAATTACTTCTATCCCGACCTGCCCAAGGGCTACCAGATCAGCCAGTACGAACTCCCGGTGGTGCAGGGCGGCACGCTGCAGTTCCCGGTGACGCCGCGCACCGGCGAGCCCTACTGGAAGACGGTGCAACTGACGCGCGCCCACCTCGAAGAGGATGCCGGCAAGTCGCTGCACGAGGACTACCACGGCATGTCGGGGATCGATCTGAACCGCGCCGGTACCCCGCTGCTGGAAATCGTCACCGAACCGCAGATGCGCTCCAGTGCGGAAGCGGTGGCGTATGCGCGCACGCTGCATGCGCTGGTCGTCTGGCTGGGCGTCTGCGACGGCAACATGCAGGAGGGCAGCTTCCGCTGCGATGCCAACGTGTCCGTCCGGCCGGCGGGTTCGGAGGTCTTCGGCACCCGCGTCGAGATCAAGAACCTCAACAGTTTCCGCTTCCTGCAGCAGGCGATCGACCACGAAGCGCGCCGCCAGATCGAGCTGATCGAAGACGGCGGCACGGTGGTGCAGGAAACGCGTCTCTACGACCCGGACCGCGATGAGACCCGCGCGATGCGGTCGAAGGAGGACGCGATGGACTATCGCTACTTCCCCGACCCGGATCTGCTGCCGCTGGAGATCGCCGCCGACTGGGTCGAAACGGTGCGGGCGCAGCTGCCCGAACTGCCGGGAGCGATGCGCGAGCGTTTCGTGCTGCAGTACGGCCTGTCCGCGCAGGACGCGGCGGCGCTGACGGCGAGCCGCGAGCTGGCGGCGTACTTCGAGCAGGTGGCCGCCGCGGTCGCCGACGCCGATCGGAAGGCCGCCGCGAACTGGGTGATGGGCGAGGTATGCGCCGCGTTGAACGCCGCCGAGATCGGGATCGACCGATGCCCCGTGCCGGCAACCGAGGTCGCCGCGCTCATTGCGCGCGTGGCCGACGGCACCGTCAACCTGAAGACGGCCAAGGATGTGTTCGCGCTGCTCTGGGCGGGCGAGGGCGTCTCGGCCGATGCCGTCATCGAGGCGAAGGGGCTCAAGCAGATCTCCGACTCCGGAGCGATCGAGGCCATCGTCGATGCGGTGCTCGCGGCCAATCCGGTCGCCGTCGACGAATACCGCGCGGGCAGGCAGAAGGCCTTCCAGGCCCTGGTCGGGCAGGCGATGAAAGCCACGCGCGGCAAGGCCAATCCGCAGCAGGTCAACGAGATCCTGCGGCGGAAGCTCGGCTGAGGATCCTGCGCGGCGGACCGCGGCGCGTCGTGTCGCCTACGTCTCCCGCAGCGATCGCCGATACTGGATCGCTTCCGCGATGTGTTTCGCGTCGATCATTTCGGCATCTTCCAGATCCGCGATCGTCCGCGCCACTTTCAGCACGCGGTTGTATGCCCGTGCCGACCAACCGAGCCGGGTGGTCGCGGCGTGCAGCAACTGCTTCACGGCGCCTTCCGGGCGACAGACGCGCTCGATCTCCGACGAGATCAAGGCGTCGTTGGCTTTGCCCTGGCGCTGCAGCGCCACCGTGCGCGCGAGGGCGACGCGGCGCGCCATGCGCTGCGTCGATTCGCCGTCGGGCAGGCTGGTCAGTTCGTCCGGCGTGAGCGCCGGCACGTCGACCCGCATGTCGATGCGGTCGAGCAGGGGTCCGCTGATGCGGTCCTGGTAGCGCGAAACCATCTCCGGCGTGCAGCTGCAGGGGATCTGCGGGTGGCCGTGATAGCCGCAGGGGCAGGGGTTCATGGCGGCAATCAGCTGGAACCGGGCCGGGTACTCGACATGGCGCTGCGCCCGCGCGATGGTGATCCTGCCGGTTTCCAGCGGTTCGCGCAGGGATTCCAGCACCCGGCGGTCGAACTCCGGCAATTCGTCGAGGAACAGCACGCCATGGTGGGCGAGGGAGATCTCGCCCGGCAGCGCCTGGGCGCCGCCGCCGACCAGCGCCGGGGCGCTGGCGCTGTGATGCGGGGCGCGGAACATGCGGGTTGCCCAGCGCTGGGGTGCGAACTTTCCGACGAGACTCAATGCGGCGGCGGATTCGAGCGCCTCGTCCACGCCCATGGGGGGCAGGATGCCCGGGAGGCGCTGCGCCAGCATCGACTTGCCGGTGCCCGGCGGCCCGACGAGGATCACGCTGTGGCCGCCGGCGGCGGCGATTTCCAGCGCGCGCTTGGCCGCGGCCTGGCCCTTCACGTCCGCGAAATCCGGGTAGATCGGCGGGGTGAGCCGTACCTGCGCAAAATGCATGGCGAGCTTTTCCGCCTCCGCGTCGCCCGCCGCGTGATGCAGATGCGAAACCACCTGCCGGAGATCCTTCGCGGGATAGACCGTGACGTCGCCGACGAGGGCGGCTTCATCGGCATTTTCGCGCGGCAGGATGAAGCCGCGCGGCACCCGCTTCTGGACGCTGCGGGAAACGGCGTACGCCATCGCGACCGTGCCGGTGACGGGGCGCAGTTCGCCGGACAGCGACAGCTCTCCCACGAACTCGAACTGGTCCAGTGCCCGGGTCGGGAGTTGCCCGCTGGCGGCGAGGATGCCGATGGCGATCGGCAGGTCGAAGCGCGTGGATTCCTTCGGGAGCCCGGCGGGCGCCATGTTCACCGTGATCCGGCGGGCAGGAAAGTCGAACTTGCAGTTGAGCAGCGCGGCCCGCACGCGTTCACGCGCTTCGCGCACCTCCGCATCGGGCAGCCCGACCAGGGAAAAGGCCGGCAGGCCGTTTGCCAGGTGAACCTCGATGGTCACTTCCGGCGCCAGCATGCCGGATAGGGCGCGACTGCGAACGACTGCAAGCGTCATGAAGGGCGAAATCCTGGGCGAAGCGTGCCTTCGGATCGATTGTGCGAGGGTGGGAGGCCGCAGTATCGGCGCAAAGCCCCGAATTTACCTGACCGGGCGCAGTAGCGCTCTCGCATGGGGTCGGCGATGCCGCCGGACGGCGCGCCGGTTCAGCGCTTTTCGAGCTCCGCCACCCGCGCCTCCAGAATGTCGATGCGTTCCGCCGCCTTCTCCAGCAAGGCGCGCTGCACGTCGAACTCCTCGCGCGTGACCAGGTCGAGTTTGGCGAACTGCTGGATGAGCAGCGCCTTCAGGTTTTTCTGGATGTCGGCAGCCGGCGTGGCGGCGAATAACGCGGACAGGCGCTGCTGCAGATCTTCCAGGAATGAGGGGTTATCCATGCCGGGACCGAGTTCAGGTGGATGCCGAATAGTACGCCCTTTCGATGCACGAAAAGAGGGCATCCGCCGGGCGTCCGCACCGCGGTGGGGCGCAGATCCATGCCGGTGCAATGCTCGCGGCGGCTTCCTGCGGTCGCGCTCTTGCGCCGCGGGGCTCCTTCCTCCCGGTGCGCCCCTTCGCGGGCCACTGTCGCGCCGGGCGAGTCGTCGCCCCATCGTCCCGTCCATCCCGTCATCGCAATCCCTGGCACATAACTTGCGGTGAATCCCGCGGAAGATCCGGACTTCGCGCGCCGGGTCCGCCACGACGCAATTTGACCGAACTCGGAGAGGAACCCACGGGAGCACATCGATGAAACTCATCACGGCAATCATCAAACCATTCAAGCTCGACGAGGTGCGGGAAGCCTTGTCCGGTGTCGGCGTGCAGGGCATCACCGTGACCGAAGTGAAGGGGTTCGGGCGGCAGAAAGGGCACACCGAGCTGTACCGCGGCGCCGAGTATGTCGTCGACTTCCTGCCCAAGGTGAAGGTCGAGGCCGCAGTCGATGACGCGATCGTCGATCGCGCCATCGAAGCGATCGAGGCCGCCGCACGCACCGGCAAGATCGGCGACGGAAAGATCTTCGTTTATGACCTGCAGCAGGTCATCCGGATTCGCACCGGCGAAACCGGAAAGGACGCGTTGTAACCCCGGACAAGGAATCGACCAAAATGAAACGATTGAAGAAGTGGCTTGCATGGGTCGCTGCGGCGACCGTGCTGGGAGTGGCCGGGTTGGCACCGGCCTGGGCGGACAATGGGCCTTCCTCGGCGCCGGCGGCCACGGCCGCCGTTGCCGCACCGGCCGCGACGGCTGCGCCCGCGGCACCCGCCGCGGCGCCGGCACCGACCCCGAACAAGGGCGACGTGGCGTGGATGCTGACCTCGACCGCACTGGTGCTGCTGATGTCCGTTCCGGGCCTGGCGCTGTTCTACGGCGGCCTGGTGCGGACCAAGAACATGCTGTCGGTCCTGATGCAGGTGCTGGTGGTGTTCTCACTCATCACGGTGCTCTGGTGCGTGTACGGCTACAGTCTTGCGTTCACGGAAGGAAGCGGCAGCCTTGCACCCTACATCGGCGGGTTCAGCCGCCTGTTCCTGAACGGCACGTTCGATGCGGCAACGGGGAACTTCTCGATGGCGTCGACCTTCGATAAGGCCACGCCGCTGCCCGAATTGGTCTATGTCGGATTCCAGGCGACGTTCGCGGCGATCACGGGCTGTCTGTTGCTGGGGGCGATCGTCGAGCGGATCAAGTTTTCCGCCGTGCTGATCGCGATCACGATCTGGTTCACGCTGAGCTACCTGCCGATCGCCCACATGGTGTGGTTCTTCGAGGGACCGGACGCCTATACGAGCGCCAAGGTGGTCGATGCGATGAACGCCAAGGCCGGTCTGCTCTGGCAATGGGGGGCCCTGGACTTCGCCGGCGGCACGGTGGTGCACATCAACTCCGGCGTTGCCGGCCTGGTCGCCGCGATCCTGCTGGGCAAGCGGATCGGCCTGGGCAAGGAATCGATGGCGCCCCACAGCCTGACCATGACGATGATCGGCGCCTCGCTGCTGTGGTTCGGCTGGTTCGGGTTCAACGCCGGTTCCGCGCTGGAAGCCAACGGCTCCGCCGCGCTGGCCTTCATGAACACCTATCTGGCAACGGCCATGGCGGTGCTGTCGTGGATGTTCGTCGAGTGGATGATCAAGGGCAAGCCGTCGATGCTCGGCGCCGCGTCGGGCGCGGTGGCGGGTCTGGTGGCGATCACGCCCGCCGCCGGCAACGTCGGCATCGCCGGCGCGTTCGTGATCGGCCTGATTGTCGGACCGCTGTGCTTCTGGGGCGTCACCGGCCTGAAGCGGATGATCGGCGTCGACGATGCGCTCGACGTGTTCGGAGTGCATGCGCTGGGCGGGATCGCCGGCGCGCTGCTCACCGGCATCTTCAATGACCCCAGCCTGGGCGGTCCGGGCTCCGTGCAGGATTGGGTCACCATGAAGACCGGCTATCCCGGCATCCTGGCCCAACTGCTCATCCAGGCCAAGGCCGTCGGCCTGACGGTGGTGTGGACCGCGACGGTGTCGTTCATCTCCTTCAAGGTTGCCGACCTGCTCGTGGGCATCCGCGTCAAGGAAGAGGAAGAGCGCGAAGGTCTCGACACCTCGTACCACGGCGAGACCGCCTATCACTACTGATGGCGGCCCCCTCTCCCGCCGCGGCGGGAGAGGGGGAGGTTGCAGATCGGGGAGGGCTTATGCCGGAACGGGCCGTCAATCCGCCAGCGGATTCTCGGCCCGTTTCTTTTGGCGGACGGGAATCTGGGGGGAGATCCGCATCGTTCGTGCGACGGCGAATACGCCGCTCATGCCGCTGCCGAGGACGTCCTGCAGGGTGTGTCGGTCGAGCGTCGCCATGAAGTTGCGCCGCGCGTCGGCCAGCACGGACTTCAGCGTGCAGGCGGGGAGCAGCGGACAGTCCTGGTGCTCGGCGTTGAAGCATTCGACGATGTCGAGGCGATCTTCCACGTGCCGTACGACATCGCCGATGTTGATCAGCTTGGGTGCGCGCGACAGGTGCATCCCGCCGCCCTTCCCGCGCAGGGTCTCGATGTATCCCGCCGTCGACAGGCGGTTGACGACCTTCATCAGGTGGTTTTCCGAGATGCCGTAGCTCTCTGCGATTTCAGAGATCGTGCACAGCCGCTCGGGGTGGGCACCCAGGTAGACCAGTACGCGAAGAGAATAGTCCGTGAATCTCGTGAGTTGCATGCGAGCAGCCTAGCAGGATTTCCCCGGTTTGCCGCTCCTTCCGATGGGGCAGTCGTGGGAGCCGGAGTCCGGTTTCCCGAAAAGATGTGATCCATGCATTTCTTATGGAGAATCAATACGGTTGCGGTAGGCGGTGGTTTTATATAAGATGCATCACGTTTGCTTGTTTGTTGCGGGCGACACATGACCCTCACCACCTTGGGTCGTTGCGGTCCCGGGGCCGATCCCCTCCAAAGTTCGGGCCTGGGACCGCTCTTTTTTTGCCGCGGATGCGCTGCGCGGCCCGGGCGCCGGGCGTTCTCCATGGCGTTCTTCGCTCCCATCGATCCCGCCGTCCGCTCCCGCTGATTTTTCAAACTGGCGTCGAGAATCGCCGCTTTTTGCTTCGCTCCCCAACATGTTTGACGTAATACAATCCAACTCCGCATCATGGTACGGAGTTTCAGGCGGAGGAGCGCAAAGTTGGGGGCGATGCCGTGAAATCAGCGGAGCAGGCAGATCATTGTCCGGCGGACATGCCCGTAGTTCCGTTGCTGGAATCCATCTACCGGCATGCCGACGACTGCATGTATCGCACCATATTCGAGGACGCAACGACGGCGATCGCATTGGCGGATGCGGAGACGGGGGAATTGCGCGACATCAACCGGGCGATGGAGCGGCTGGTCGGCTGGAGCCGTGCCGAACTGCTCGGCCGGCCGCAGTGGGTGCTGCATCCGCCGTCGCGCGATTCCCGAACGTCTTCGCCGGGATGTTCCCGCCACCGATGGGCCGCAGATGGGCAGGTGATCGAAGCGCAGGTCCTGACCCGCCGCGGCGACGTGGTCGACGTCGAGATCAAGGCCTCCTCGCTGCAATGCAACAGCCGTCGGCTTCTGGTCGGCTTCTTCTCGGACATCACCGAGCGCAGGCGGCAGGAACGGGAGCTTCGCCATCAGGCCGCCCACGACTCCCTGACCGGGCTCGCAAACCGCCTGCTGGCGGAGGAGCGGACCGCCCGGCTGCTGGCCCTGGCCCGGGGTTCGGATCGGTGTGTCGCCATGCTGTTGATCGACCTCGACCGGTTCAAGATCGTGAATGACGGCCTCGGACATGCCGTCGGGGACGCATTGCTGCGGGACATCGGCGCGCGGCTGGCCGCGGTTGCCCGTTCCGGGGATACCGTGGCGCGGCTGGGCGGCGACGAATTCATGATCGTGATGCGCGACACCCATGACGAGGCGGCGACGGATTTCGGCAATCGCCTTCTGGAAACGATCAAGCGGCCGATCCGGGTTGGAACCCACGAGTTGACGATGACGGCGAGTCTGGGGATCGCTTCATACCCGAAGGATGGTGCGAATTTCGCGGAGATGTATCGGAACGCGGATGCCGCGATGTACGGCGCCAAGGCGCGCGGGCGCAATTGCCTCGAGCACTATTCGCCGGAGATGAACCGACGGACCGCCGATCGTCTGGACCTCGAAGGCGATCTTCGCCGCGCGCTCGAGCGGCAGGAACTGGTGTTGCACTACCAGCCCAAGGTGCGCTTGCGGGACGGGCGTGTCGTCGGCGCGGAAGCGCTCGTTCGATGGAGCCATCCGACCCGTGGCATGGTGTCTCCGATGGAGTTCATTCCGCTGGCGGAGGAGACGGGCCTGATCGTGCCGATCGGGCAGTGGGTGATCGAATCGGCCTGCGCGCAGATCCGCGACTGGGTGGCGGCGGGCTTGCCGGAAGTCGCGGTGGCGGTCAACCTTTCCGCGCTGCAATTCCAGTCGCGCGATCTTCCCCGCCAGATTGCGCGGGCGCTCGATGCCAATGGGCTGTCGGCGCGGTGCCTCGAACTGGAAGTCACCGAAAGCGTCGCCATGGCCGCGCCGGAGGAAAGCATCCGCGTGCTTGCCGAACTGAAGGCGGTCGGGGTTCGAATCTGGCTCGACGACTTCGGCACGGGCTACTCGAGCCTTGCATACTTGAAGCGCTTCCCCATCGACGGGCTGAAGATCGACCGGTCTTTCGTCGACTCCATCGCCACGGATCCCAACGACGCCACGATTGCCCGCATGGTGATCGCGCTGGCACGGGAGTTGAAGATGCAGGTGGTCGCCGAAGGGGTCGAGACCTGGGAGCAGTTTTCGTTCCTTTCCCGCGCGCGTTGCGACGCCATGCAGGGATATCTGTTCAGTGAATCGATCCTTGCCGAGGACTTCGCGAGATTGCTGACGCAGGGGCGGCGTCTTGCGGTTCCGGCGCCCTGATCCGGACGCGCCGACCGCGGTCGAGTGTCGTGCTTCGATCCGTTTGGAACGTAACGACGGATTGGTGCGGATCATTTTCTGCAGGATCTGTGGCGCTGCGTGTGTCGATTGATGCGGCGGAGGAACGTCAGTTCTTGGCGTTCTCTTGGGGAGAGTCATCCATGCGCATTGGACGGGGGAAGGGCGTCGCACACAGGGTCATGAACGAGATCCGGGCGCCCTGCACCGGTTCCGGCCCCGGGCCGCGGTCGGCCCTGCGGGCCGACTGCGTTGTGCTGCTCGGCGCCGGGGCGCACGGCCAACTCGCTCTGCGTCCCTCCGGGACGCTACGCTCGGACAGGGGCCGTGAGTCAGAAGAGGAGGCGCGCGGTCGCGCGCCGCCCCGGCGCCTGCGCTGCGCACCGCGCCCCCCAATGGGGCCGGAACCGGTGCAGGGCGCCCGGATCTCGGCAAACGCCGTGGCATTGCAAGAGGGAAGTCGCTCCGACCGGGGTTGGTGTCTCAGTTTGAAACTTGCGCTTCGGTCGCGCGCTTGCGGTACTGTCCGCGCTTCTTGGCAACGGGGACCGGAATCATGTTGGCGATTTCTTCAATCGTCCAAGCATGATCCGTAATCTCGGCTTCCATTGCCGGTGTTACGCGCAGCGTCTTATGGATGCGGCCGAAGTTGTGAAATATGAAATGCAGGGCCACGGCATGCGCCAGGTTCTCGACTGTCTTGGAAAATCCATTGGTCAGACGGGTAAACCGGCGCATCCCCATCCGCATTGTTAGGTTCTGGCGCTCCACATGGGCCGTGCTGGCCTTCGTCATGTCGGGCGACAGGAGATGCGGCGACGATCCGAGGAAACGTACCGGGCTGGACTGTAGCGGCGCTGGTCCGCCTGCTGCTGGCCTTCATAGACCTTGACCAGCATCGCGTAGTCAATGGCATCGCCAAAGACCTTTTCCACCGCTCCCAGGTATGGGCCATGGCCGTCTGTGGTTAGCTGGATCCGGCTTTCCAGGCGCGAAGCCAAGTCGGCGATGAATTCCTCGGCGTAGAAGTCATCACGGCGACCAACAAGCCAGGAAATGGCGAGTTTGGTATCGGCGTCGATCGCGGTCCAGATGTACACGTCGCCATAGCCGAAAACGCCTTTCACATCACCCGAGACGTTCTTTTCCTTCGCGTAGCAGAACGACCAGATTTCGTCGCACTGAACGCGCTTCGTCTCGATGCCGCGCAGGGCTTGATCCTGGAATTCCGCGCATGCCCTCCCCGCGCCTTCCCGCCCTTCTTCCCTCCAAGCCGCCCCAATTCCTGGGCGGCCTTGTTTTTCTCGGGCGGACGATCTTCCTCGCCGGTTGCGATCCCGACAATAGACTTGGCGAGCTGGTTTATGTCCTTGCGACCCTTGCTTGAGCGGTTAGGCATGGCGCAATATAGCCCCCAAGCGCTTGACGCGCTACCCGTTCATCCGACGATTTGCGTAGCCGGTCAAGGCGCTAGACAGCACGGCGGCTCCCAAGATTGTTTGCAGCTTATCCAATGCCTTTTCGTCAAGGAAATGCCAACAGATGGGCGTCAGCAAGTGCCATGCAAAAACGGCGATGCCAAGGCAGATCGAAATTACGATTAGCCAGATGATGATTAACACCGCCAGATTAACGTGGTCACGAAATGATTGGTGGCGACGGTGCTCGCGTTTCTTGCCATCCAACTCCAAATCGTCCCCAGCTGCCATCTTGACAGCTTCCATCTTCGCCCGACGATCACCGGCGGCGGAATCTGTCGGCGAAAAAATGGGAGCGCCTTGCGCTCCCGTTTCTTGTGTTTCATCGCTCATAGCGAGGAATGCACGGGCTTCTTCAGAATGCCCTCATAAAAGCTTTCAATCAGGTCATTCGAAATCGGACCATTCCTTCCAATTTCGGACCATGTTTGGTCCCACGGCGTCCCAGAACAATGCGTGGCGGAAGACAGTGTTATGCCATTGTATTTGCCGTACTCCTTGGCAACCATGTCCATAATCGCCCTTTCATCCGACGAAAACGGAGAGTTCTTATTTGCGCCCGGCACCTCTTTGATGGGCTCGCTGCCGAAGCATTTGACTGCGTGATACACGGAAGCGACAACGGGGCCATATTGCCATGCTTGGACTGACTCCCCAATCAATGGACGGCGGTGCTTCCCGAGCATGTAACCGTGGGCGATATAGACGAGCTTGATTAATTGCATGGGCGTAATTGCATCGTGCCCAGCTTCCCTGCACTGATCCAAAATGTATTGGGCCACCGACAAGGACTTAAGTGTGCTCATTTCGTCCTCCGTTAGTTAAATCGTGCAAGCGCCCACCAGCCGCATATCGGCAACAAGAGACATCTCGAGCTAAGACGAACAATGTACTGTAAATACTTACAGTGTGTCAAGCCTTTGCGCGGGAATCAGACCAGCAATCGCAATTGCTGTCAACAATTCCGTTTTCAAATTGAGGCATTACCCGACCGGGCCGTGGCAACGCAATCGAGGCGGTGGTCGAGATGCTGGCGGAGTGCAGCCGCCGCTCGCCTGCGGGGCGACTGCGTCATCGCCGCAATCGCACGCCCATTCCCTGCGCGCGGCCATCCGCTCCGTTCACCAGTGGGTCCGGGTTTCTTTCGCGCCAGGATTTACGACGCCTAGTTGGGGGAAAATGCCGGAATCATTCCGACGCGACTGGACAGGGGCATGGATTCTTCCCGTTTTTCCGCACTGGCGGGCGCCGTTTTCGGATTCGTGGGGGTTGCCGCCGGCGCGATCGGTGCGCATGCCCTGCGTGCCCGGCTGGCGCCGGACCTGATGACGGTGTACCAGACTGCGGCGCATTACCAGATGATCCACGCGCTCGCGCTGTTGTTCGTTTCTTCGGCGCAGCAGCGCTGGCCCGGACGTGCGGCGCGGATCGCCGCCGGCTGTTTCATTGTCGGCATCCTGTTGTTCAGCGGCAGCCTCTATGCCCTGGCGCTGGGGGCGCCGCGCATCATCGGCTTCGCCACGCCGTTCGGCGGACTTTGCTTCCTGTCGGGTTGGGTGGCCACGGCGGTGGCGGCGGTCGGCGGAACCGGACGGAGCGCCGCAGGCGGATAGCGGGCCCCGGCCGTTCGGCCGCGGAATCGGAGTCGTCAGCGCGACGGGAGTCGCTGCACCAGTTCGACACCGCCTTCCCGGAACAGCACCTTCACCGGCACGCCCGGCACCAGGCGATCCGTCCGGGTGATCGCATATTCGCCGGGCTCCGGCGGGCGCGACGGCGTCACGTGCCCGCGGTAGACGCTGAAACTCGGGACGGTGATGTTCCATTGCACGACCGGTCCCGGCAGGGTGGCGGCGATTTCCCCGGCGCGTTTGGTCGGACCGCTCAGCAGGTTGCCGAGCCACGGAAGAAATGCGAATCCCAGCGACCCGGTGAGGAGGAAGCACATCCCGGCGGCCCGCCAGGCCGGTGCGATGGCGCGTCGCGTCGCAAGCAGGATGCCCGCGACGGCCGCGGCCCCGCTGATCCCGTAATAGGTTCCGGCCGCGGTCGCCAAGGCGCGCTGCGTCTGGGCGGCATAGAAATCCGCATCGGCATGCGCGCGCGCGTCGGCAAACCACTGCGTGATCGCCGGCGCGGCCGGCAGCAACAGCAACAGCGCACCCGGCAGCAACAGCAGCCCCGCGGTGCCGCGCCCTTCGATGCGCCGCGCGGCAAGCAGGAATACCGGCGTCATGCCGTAGAGCAGATAGTGCGGCAGCTTGGTGCCGGAAAGGGAAAAGAAGACGAGGACGAAGCCGAACCACAACCACAGGAAGCGCGGCAGATCGCCGCGCCAGTCCTGCCGCAGCGGCCGCACCGTGCGCCAGAGCAGCCCGCTCCAGGGCGCAAGCAGCAGCGGCAGGACGATGAGGTAATAGAAGGGGCCGCCGGCGTGGCCTTCGAGCGTCCCGCCGAAGCGCTGCAGATTGTGGTGGATCAGGAAGCCCTGGACGAAATCCCAGCCGTGGATGGCGAGCTGCGCGGCATACCACGGGGCGGCGATCGCGGTCAGGATCGTCCAGCCGATCGGATCGGCGGCCGCGCGCAGGGCATCGCGCCAGCGCCCGACAACGGCGCAATACAGGATCCCCACCGCGACGGGAATCAAGATGGCGATCGGTCCCTTGGTCAGCACGCCGAGCGCGATCCAGGCGTAGCAGCGCAGCAGTGCGGCGCGGCCTTGCCCTTCCAGGTAACGCCACAGGTCGAACATCGTGGCGGCAAGCAGTGCGTTGAGCAGGGCGTCCGCCGTGGCGGCATGGGCCATCGCCGTCACGCCGAGGCTCGTGAACGCGATCGTCGCCGCGGCGAAGGCGCTGCGGATGCCCAGGCGGGGAGCGCCGAAGCGGAGGATCGCGGCGACCCACGCCAGCCCGGCGAGGCCCGAAGGCAGGCGCAGGGCAAATTCGTTCAGGCCGAACGCCTTCACGCTCAAAGCCTGCAGCCAATAGATCAGGATCGGCTTGTCGTAGCGCGGCAGACCGTTCAGTGTGGTCGAGATCCAGTCGCCGCTGCGCAGGATTTCCCGCGTCGCCTCGGAAAACGCGCCTTCGTCGATGTCGAAGAGCGGGTAGCGGCCCAGGGTCGGCAGCAGCAGCAGTGCGCACACGGCGAGAAAGAGGAGCGCGGCGACTGCCGGCGGCGGCGCCTTGTCGTTGCGTGCCAGCCATCCCGGCGCAAGGTTCATCCGCATCGGGTCCTCCCCGCGCAGGCCGAGCGCGCGATCGCCCACAGGCCCATCGCGCCCCCGACGGCGACGGCGATCCACTGCAGGGGCTGCGCCAGCGGGTATCCGGTGTCGGTGATCGCAAGCGCTGCGGCGCAGGCCAGCACGACGACGCCGAGCGCGCCCCGGGCCCGGTTGGACTGCGCCGGAAACCGCATCGACGCCCACACCCCGAACCCGCCGGTGACGACGCCGAGCGCCGCGCCGCCCAGGACGTCGGAGGGCCAGTGGGCTCCCACCATGACGCGGGACGATGCCGCGATCAGCGCCGCGCCGAGCGCCGCGCCGGCCAGGACCGGACGGCTCCGGATGGGCCGGCATGCAAGGATCAGCACGGTCGCGACCAGGAAGATCGTGATCGAGTGCCCGGATGGAAAGGAGTTGTGGCCCGCCAAGGTCTGTCCCTCGATGTGGATGTGGCTCGCGCCCAGCGCCGCGGCAGGCCGTGCGCGGCCGAATGCGGTCTTGCCGGCCCAGGAGAACAGGCCGGCCAGCGGCGCCGCCAGAATCCCCGCGGCGAGCACCCGCGGGTTCGACGCCAGGAACGGGGCCAGCAGCATCACGGCGACCAGCCCGTGGCCGAGGATGGTCAGATCGCTGGGCAGCCCCCGCGGGAGGTCGCGGGCGGCAAAGCCGTTGATTGCGGCAAAGAGCGGATGGTCGAGGCCGCCGTCGGCCAGCGCGAGCGCAGCCAGCGCACTGAGTGCGGCGAACGCCGCGACCAGGCCGGAGGTGCGCAGATCGGAGTGGGGGGGAGTGGACAGCATCGGCGCGGCGATTCTATCGTCCGCCTCCGGTTCCGGGGCCCCCTACATGGACTTGTGCGCCGATCCGGAATCGGGCCATATATTGTGGGTGGGGAACGGCGGCGATTTCCGGGCCGCGCGGCCGCACCGTGGCGCCGCTGCGAAAAATGGTCGCGCGAAACATACTTTCCCCTCGGAAAACGCTTGCGTCTCTTGCCGATTCGCATAGTATTGCGGTCACGCAGCGGGGCCCGTTCCTTGCGGCCCCGCAACCGGCGGGACGCGATTGCCGTCCGCGCCGCTGCCCCGAACGCTTTTGCAAAATCTATAGGAGATCGTCGATGGCTACTGCCAAGAAGGCCGCGAAAAAAGCTGTGAAGAAAGCCGTGAGCAAGGCTCCGGCAAAAAAGGTCGCGGCGAAGAAGGCACCAGCGAAAACTGCGGCCGTGAAGAAGGCTCCGGCCAAGAAGGTCGCGGCGAAGAAGGCGGTGCGCACGCCGAACGCGGCATTCATGAAGCCGTTGACGCCGGTCGGCCCGCTGGCGGCAGTGATCGGCAGCACCCCGATGCCTCGCACCGAGGTCACCAGCAAGGTCTGGGTCTACATCAAGAAGAACAAGCTGCAGGACACGGTCAACCGCCGCAACATCAATGCCGACGACAAGCTGCGCGCATTGTTCGGCGGCAAGTCGCAGGTTTCGATGTTCGAGCTGACGAAGTACGTCAGCAAGAACCTGAAGTAACCGCCGCCCCCTCTCCCGCGCTGCGGGAGAGGGGGACGGTCGGGGCCGCATGGGTCGTGCGCAGGTCCCGACCAATCCCTCGCGGGGTATCGCCCGCGCCGCGCGTCGCGCGTCTCAGCTCTGCGCCCACCGGGAATGGCGGGGCAGGGACACCTGCAGAAAAGCCATCTGGTCCGCGAGGATGCGCCGGTTGCTCAGAATGAACCCCTCGTTGCGGCTGACGGCATACGGTACGTAGAGCAGCGGCATGTTCGCCTCTTCCGGCGCGCGGTTGCCCTTGCGCGTGTTGCAGGGCCGGCACGCCGTCACGACGTTGGTCCACTCGTTGCGGCCGCCGCGCGAGAGCGGGACGATGTGCTCCACGGTGAGTTCGGTTTCCGGGAATGCGGCGCCGCAGTACGCGCAGACATGGCGGTCGCGTGCGAACAGACGGTGCTTGCTCAGGGCGACCCGATAGCCGCCGGCGGGGCTGCGGCAGCGGCCGCGGATCATGACGATCGAGCTGGTGTGGAGGGTGGACGGCGTTCCCAGGGACTTCTGGATTCCGCCGTTCATGGCGAATACGGCTTCGCCCAGGTCGTTCACCACTTTTCCGGAGGCGTAGTATCGAGCGGCGCGAGGAAGTCCCGCCCATCGTACCGGTTGTCCGTGGGAGTCGACGATCAGGATGCGAGGGGTGGCCTCAAATCCGCGCATGCGCCCAGTGTGCCACTTTGCGACAGGATTGGGAACGGGAGGCGGATGGCCAACCACGAGAAGCAGGCGGGCGGCGGCGCCCCGGAAACCGAACTCAAGCTGGCCCTGCGCGCCGAAGACGTCGAATCGCTGCGGACCCGCCTCGACCGGCTCGCAAGCCCGCGCCGGGATCGGGTCGACAGCACGTACTACGACACGCCGGATCTGCGGCTGGCTCGCAGTCGCGCGGCCTTGCGGCTGCGTCGGATCGGCACCGGAAAGCGGGTGCGCTGGGTGCAGACGCTCAAGACCGAGGGCGAGGGCGGCGATTCTGCGCTGTCGACGCGGGGCGAATGGGAGGCGGCGCTGCCCGGTGCGGCGCTCGACCTGTCGCGGTTCGCCGGAGCGCCGCTGCCGCGCATATTCGGGGCGGATGCGGCGGCGGAAGGCCTGCGCGCGATGTTCCGTACGGTGTTCGTCCGCACGACCTGGGACGTTTCCGCGTACGGCGCACACATCGAAGTCGCATTGGATGTCGGAGAAATCCGCGCCGGAACGCGGCGCGCGCCCATCCTGGAGGTGGAACTGGAACTGCGGTCCGGGCCGTCGACCGCGTTGACGTCGCTGGCGCTCGACCTGGCGGGCGCGACGCGTCGCAAGAAGAAGGCCGACTTGCGGCTGATGCCCTATGGCGATTCCAAGGCCGCCCGAGGGTACCGCCTGGCGATGGGCGTGACGGCGGGGCCCATCCCGGCGAGCCGGGCGATCGCGGATGCCGGGAGCATCGACGGCCGGGACGGCGTCGATGCGGTGTGCCGGAAGCTGGTCGGTGCTGCGCTCAACGTCGTGTTGGCCAATGCGGACGGGGCATCGGGTTCCGATGATCCCGAATACGTGCATCAGGCGCGGGTGGCGCTGCGCCGCATGCGTGCGGTGGTCGAGATCCTGGCCAACGCCTCGGACGGCGGGCGGGCGGAGACGGGGCTTTCCCGGGCGCAGGTTCAGGAGATGCGCCGATGGGCGCGGCGCTTCGGCGCGGCACGGGATTGGGATGTCTTTTGTTCCGAAACCCTGCCGGACTTGCGCACCTACGGCCGCGATGCCGGAGCCGGCGCGTCTGCCGCCCCCCCCGAGGCCGCGACTTCCGGCCCATGGCGGGGCGTGCTCCGGCGCGCGCACGGCAAATGCGAGGCTGCGCGGAACCGGTTGCGCGCACAGATCGCCGGCCCGGCGTTTGCGCACTGGGCGCTGGAACTGGTCCATTGGAGCGCGGCGCCGCCGCGCGATTCGGCACCGTTGCAGGTGGTTGCCCCGGCGGCGATCGGTCGATTGCTGCGTCGGTTCGCCCGACGGGGGGCGCGGTTTTCCCGCTTGTCCGACGCGGAGCGGCACAAGCTGCGGATCACGGCCAAGCGCCTGCGCTACGTGCTGGAAGCGGCGCACGCCGCGTTTCCGAAAAAGGCCGCGCGCGACACGATGCATGCCCTGGAGCAGTTTCAGGACGCGGCGGGACGCGGTGTCGACGTGAACGTTGCGCGGGACGCCATCGCGCGGCTCACGCGCTCGGGCGCCGTGCGGACCGAGGCCCGGAAGTGGGGGCGGGCGCGGCAACGCGACGCGGCGAGGCAGGCGGCACATTGGTTGCGGCGCCTTGCCGATCCGCCGATCCGTCCTCGTTCGTGAAATACTGCGCCGTGATGCGGCGGTCAACCGCAATCCCCGACCGCGCTCCGGAGAAACGATCATGCCTTTGTACCAACCACCCATTCGCGACCAGCGCTTTGTCATCCACGAACTGCTCGGCGCGGTGGATGCGCTGCGCGCGATGCCGCGGTATGCCGAACTGGATGCCGCGACGGTCGACCAGATCCTCGAAGAGGGTGGACGGTTTTCGGAGGAGGTGCTGCTGCCGTTGAACCGCAAGGGCGACGAGCAGGGCTGCGCCTACGATCCGTCGACACGCGCCGTGCGCACGCCGGACGGTTTTGCGGCCGCGTTCGCGCAGTTTCGCGACGCGGGGTGGCAGGGGTTGACCGCCGATGCGGAATACGGCGGGCAGGGGTTGCCGCAATTGCTCCAGATCGCGTTCGATGAAACGCGCTGCGCAGCCAATCAGTCGTGGGCGATGTACTCGGGACTCACCATGGGCGCCTACGAGTGCATTCTCCGCAACGGCGACGCGGCGCAGAAGGAGCTCTATCTGCCGAAGCTGGCATCGGCCCGATGGACGGGAACGATGTGCCTCACCGAGCCGCACTGCGGGACGGACCTGGGGTTGTTGCGGACCAGGGCCGTGCCCGATCCCGAAGGGGGCTTCCGGATCACCGGCGAGAAGATCTTCATTTCCTGCGGCGAGCACGATCTCGCCGAGAACATCGTGCACCTCGTGCTGGCGCGCCTGCCGGACGCGCCTGCCGGCACGCACGGCATTTCGCTGTTCATCGTGCCGAAGTTCCTGCCCGCAGGGGCCGGCGCCGAAGCGGGGTGCGGCGCGCGCAACGGCGTGGCCTGCGGGGGGCTGGAACACAAGATGGGGATCCACGGCAACGCCACCTGCCAGATGCAGTTGGAAGACGCGAAAGGCTGGTTGCTGGGCGAAGCCAACAAGGGGCTCGCCGCCATGTTCGTGATGATGAACGGCGCACGCCTGTACGTCGGCGTCCAGGGGCTGGGACTTACGGAATTCGCCTATCAGAATGCCGCGGCATATGCCAAGGACCGACTCCAGGGACGGTCGCTGTCCGGTCCCAAGGCGCCGGATCGCCCGGCCGATCCGATCGTGGTGCACCCCGACGTACGGCGCATGCTCCTCACCGCGCGGGCGTACGCGGAAGGCGGCCGGGCGCTGGCGTACTGGGTCGCGCTCATGGCCGACGCGCAGCATCACCATCCCGATGCCGCGGAGCGCCGATTCGGCGCCGACATGACGGCGCTCATGACCCCGATCGTGAAAGCGTTCCTGACCGACAACGGGTTCTACTGCGCCTCCGAGTGTATGCAGGTGTTCGGCGGCCATGGCTACATCCGTGAATGGGGCGTCGAACAGACCCTGCGGGACGCGCGCATCAACATGATCTACGAAGGCACCAACACCATCCAGGCGCTCGATCTGCTCGGCCGCAAGGTGCTGCTCGACGGCGGCGCGCGCTTGCGCGCGTTCGGCGGGCTGGTCCGGCAGTTCGTCGAGGAGCACGGCGCGTCCGTGGCGATGAACGAGTTCGTCACGCCCCTGGCGGACATCGCGGGCAAGGTGGAGAAGTTGCTGCTGGAACTCGGGCTCAAGACGGTCGGCAACAAGGACGAGATGGGGGCCGCGGCCGTCGACACCCTGCGCGTCGTCGGTCACCTCGTGTTCGCCTACTTTTGGGCGCGGATGGCCGAGCGCGCACTCGCTCGCATCCGGTCGGACGGCGAGCAGGTCGACCCGTTCTATCCGGCGAAGCTCGCGATGGCGCGGTTCTATTTCCAGCGCCTGCTGCCCGAAACTGCGTTCCACATCCGCGCGGCGCGCTCGGGCGCCGGCAACCTGATGGATTTTGCATCGGACTGGTTCTGAGAAAGGTATTGACGATGCAGGACGTTCGAATCCGGAAGGTGGCGGTCCTCGGCGCCGGCGTGATGGGGGCGCAGATCGCCGCGCACTGCGTCAATGCCCGGGTGCCGGCGCTGCTTTTCGATCTGCCAAACGAGAAGGGCGGCGACCGCAGTGCGACGGCGCGGCGGGCGATCGAGGGTCTGCCGCGGATCAGTCCCGCGCCGCTGGGCGTGCCCGAGGACGCGCAGTTCCTGGCGGCGGCCAACTACGCCGAGGATCTCGGCGCGCTGCGCGACTGCGACCTGGTGATCGAGGCGATCGCCGAGCGTCTGGACTGGAAGCGCGCGCTGTATGAAAAAATCGCCCCCCATCTGGCGCCGCACGCGATCCTCGCATCCAATACGTCGGGCCTCTCGATCGCGCGGTTGTCCGACGGCTTGGCCGAGGATCTGCGCGCGCGGTTCTGCGGCGTGCACTTCTTCAATCCGCCGCGCTACATGCACCTGGTCGAGTTGATTCCGGACGCTGCGACGGATGCGCAGGTACTGGACCAACTGGAAACCTTCCTCACGGCGGTATTGGGAAAGGGCGTCGTCCGCGCCCGCGACACTCCCAATTTCGTCGCCAACCGGATCGGCGTGTTCAGCGTGCTGTCGACGATGCATGAGGCCGGGAAGGCGGGTCTGCCTTTCGATGTGGTCGACGATCTCACCGGGACGCGCATCGGGCGCGCCAGGAGCGCGACGTTCCGGACCGCGGACGTCGTCGGACTCGATACGCTGGCGCACGTCATCGGCACCATGCGGGACAACCTGGGCCCCGCGGACGACCCGTTCGCGCCCCATTTCGCCGTACCGGCGGTCTTGCAGAGCCTGATCGACCGCGGCGCCTTGGGACAGAAGAGCGGTGCCGGCTTTTTCCGCAAGGACGGGCGCGCGATCCGGGTGTTCGATCCGCAGCGCGGCGACTATGCCGACGGCGGCCGCAAGGCCGATGAACTGATCGGGCGCATCTGCCGCAAGCCGTTCGCGGAGCGCCTTGCCCTGCTGCGGGAGACGGAGCATCCGCAGGCGCGCTTCCTGTGGGCGATCTTCCGCGACGTCTTCCACTATGCGGCGCTCCATCTCGAGCGGATCGCCGACTCGGCGCGTGAGGTGGATCTCGCCATGCGCTGGGGGTTCGGGTGGGATCTCGGACCGTTCGAGATCTGGCAGGAGGCGGGCTGGACCCGTGTCGCGGAATGGATCCGCGCGGATATCGATGCCGGCGAGGCGATGTCCGACGCACCGCTGCCGGCGTGGGTTTTCGAGGGTCCGGTGGCCGACGCGCAGGCGGTGCATACGCCCGAGGGTTCCTGGAGTCCGGCGCACGAGGCCTTCGTCGTCCGCGACGACCTTCCGGCCCACCGCCGGCAGCTTTTCCGCCCCACGGTGGTGGGCGACGGATCGCCTTCGCCGATGGCGAGCGGGATCACACAGTATGAAGACGAGTCGTGCCGGATCTGGCACCTCGAAGGGGGCATGCCCGCCGAAGTGCTGGTGTTTTCGATCAAGACCAAGGTCCATGCAATGGGGCCCGGCGTCGTCGCCGGCCTGGCCAAGGCGGTGGCGCTGGCCGAGGCGCGCTATCGCGGGCTGGTGATCTGGTCGCCGGAGGAGCCGTTCTCGGCCGGAGCGGACCTGCAAGGGATGCTGCCGGCGTTCCTGCGCGGCGGCCCGCCGGCGGTCGGAGAACTGCAGCGGCAGATGCAGGAGGCGTTCCTGGGCGTGAAATACGCCCAGGTGCCGGTCATCGCCGCGGTGCGCGGCATGGCGCTGGGTGGCGGTTGCGAGCTGCTGTTGCATTGCGCCAAGCGGGTGGCCGCGTTTGAATCGTACGTCGGCCTGGTGGAGGTCGGGGTCGGGCTCGTTCCCGGCGCCGGCGGCTTGAAGGAGGGGGCGATCCGTGCGGCCGCCGCGGCATCGGCGGTCGGAAGCGCGGATCTGCTGCCGTTCCTGCGCCACTGGTTCGAGAACGCGGCGACGGCGAAGGTCGCGACGTCCGCCTATGAGGCGCGCCGGATGGGCTACCTCCTGCCGTCCGATACCGTGGTGTTCCATCCGCAGGAATTGCTGTGGACGGCGGTCTTCGAGGCGTTTACCCTGCACGCCACGGGGTACCGGCCGCCGTTGCGCGGGCGGCGGTTCGCCGCCGCCGGCCGTTCGGCGCTGGCAACCTTGAAGGCGTTCGCGGCGAATCTGCGCGAAGGCGGTTTCGCGAGCGAACACGACTACCATCTTGCTGCGCAGATCGCGGAAGTGCTGTGCGGCGGCGACATCGACGCGGGCGCCCTGGTCGACGAGGACTGGTTCCTCGAACAGGAGCGCAGGCATTTCGTTCCGCTGCTCGCGCATCCCAAGACGCAGGAGCGGTTGATGGGCTTTCTGCAGACCGGCAAGCCGGTGCGGAATTAGGGGGAATTCCATGAATCGGCATGTCCAGGACGCCTACATCGTCGCCGCGACCCGCACGCCCATCGGCAAGGCGCCGCGCGGGGTGCTGCGCAACACGCGCCCCGACGATCTGCTGGTCGCCGCGATCCGCGGGGCGCTTGCTGTCGTTCCCGGCCTGGATCCCGCGGCCGTCGAGGACGCCCTGATCGGCTGCGCCATGCCCGAGGCGGAGCAGGGATTGAACGTCGCGCGCGCCGCCGCGTTGTATGCCGGCCTGCCCAAGTCCACGGCGGGATGTACGGTCAACCGGTTTTGCGCGTCGGGACTCAACGCGGTGGCGATGGCTGCGGATCGCATCCGGGTGGGCGAAGCCGACGTCGTGCTGGCGGGCGGCGTCGAGTCGATGAGCATGGTGCCGATGGGCGGCAACAAGCCCTCCTACAACCCGCGCCTGTTCGAGGACGACAATCTGGGCATCGCCTTCGGCATGGGGCTGACGGCGGAGCGGGTGGCCGCGCAGTGGAAGGTCCCCCGCGAGGCCCAGGACCGGTTCGCCCTGACTTCGCATGAACGCGCCGTCATGGCGCAGCAGCGCGGCGAATTCCGGGACGAGATCACGCCGCTCGACGTGATCGATCGCGTGCCTGAGCTCGCAACCGGGGAGGTGGCGCAGCGTCACCGCCGTCTGGAAGCGGATGAGGGTCCGCGCGTCGACACCAGTCTGGAGGCGCTTGCCCGCCTGAAGCCGGCGTTTGCCGCCCAGGGCAGCGTGACTGCGGGAAACAGTTCGCAGATGTCCGACGGTGCGGCGGCGCTGATCCTGGTGAGCGATGCGGCGTTGCGCCGTTTCAACCTTACGCCGCTGGCGCGGTTCCTTTCCTTCGCGGTGCGCGGCGTGCCGCCGGAAATCATGGGCATCGGTCCCGTGGAGGCGGTTCCCGCCGCACTGCGTGCCGCCGGACTGCAGCAGGACGAACTCGGATGGATCGAACTCAATGAGGCGTTTGCCGCGCAGTCGATCGCGGTGATGCAGACGCTCGAACTGGACGCGGAGCGGGTCAACCCCTTGGGCGGGGCGATCGCCTTGGGCCACCCGCTCGGCGCGACCGGGGCGGTCCGCGCCGCCACGCTGGTGCACGGCCTGCGCCGCCGGAACCTGCGCTACGGCATGGTGACGATGTGCGTCGGCACCGGGATGGGCGCGGCGGGCGTTTTCGAGCGACTCTGATCGGCGCGCACGGCATCTTGTAAGATTAAGGGTTTCCCTTTTTCCGCTGCGGATATCCCCGAATGAAAGAGTCCGGCTTCATGACGACTGCGCCCGATGGGGCCGAATCCAGGTCCGACGCCGGCCCCGGGGTTGACCCGTTGCGGGAGGACATCCGTTTCCTCGGCCGGATCCTCGGCGACGTGATCCGCGAGCAGGCGGGCCAGGAGATCTTCGATCTGGTGGAGACCGTACGCCGCCTTGCCGTGCAGTTCCGCCGCGGCACGGACTCCGACGCCGGCGCGCAGATGAGCCGCCTGCTCAACCGGCTCACCCCGATCCAGACCAACTCGGTGGTGCGCGCGTTCAGCTATTTCTCGCATCTTGCGAACATCGCGGAAGATCTGCACTCGATCCGCACCCAGCGGTCGCGGGAACTGGCGCAGGAGCCCGCCGAGCGCGGCAGCATCGACTACGCCCTCACGCGCCTCGACGGTGCGGGGGTGTCCGAGGAGGCGGTGGCGGAGTTTTTCGACCGTGCCCTGATCGTGCCGGTGCTGACCGCCCATCCCACGGAAGTACAGCGCAAGAGCATCCTGGATACCGAACGGGAAGTCGAACGCCTCCTGATCGAGCGGGGCGGGCCGCTCACGCCCCGGGAACGCACGGTCAACGAAGAGCGCATCCGTGCCTGCGTGACCGTTCTCTGGCAGACCCGCATGCTGCGCGACGCCCGGCTTTCGGTTGCCGACGAGATCGAGACGGTGCTCTCCTATTACCGGCTGACGTTCCTGAGCGAGATCCCGCGCTTGTATGGGGATCTGGAGGATCGCCTGTGCGTGGGACGGGGCGAGGCGGCCGAAGTCGGCCCCCGATTCGCGCCGTTCCTGCAGATGGGGTCGTGGATCGGCGGAGACCGCGACGGCAATCCCAACGTCGATGCCGCGACGCTCGCGCGCGCGCTCGACCGCCAGGCGGCGATGGCGCTGCAGCACTACCTCGAGGAAGTGCATGCGTTGGGCGACGAGTTGTCGATCTCCGCGCTGCTGGCGCCGGTCAGCGAGCCCTTGCTGGAGTTGGCGGCGCACTCGCCGCAGCTTTCCCCGCATCGGCACGGTGAGCCATACCGCCGTGCGCTGGCCGGAATCTACGCACGATTGGCCGCGACCGCGCGGAGTCTGGGACAGGTGGCCGTGCTGCGCGAGGAGGTCGCCGATGCGCAGCCGTACGCGTCGGTGCAGGAGTTCGCCGCCGACCTCGGCACCATTGCCGATTCGCTTGCCGGGCATCGGGGCTCGGTGCTGATCAAGCCGCGGTTGCGCGGTCTGTTGCGTGCGGTCGACGTGTTCGGATTCCATCTGGCGGCGGTCGATCTGCGGCAGAGTTCCGACGTGCATGAGCGCACGGTTGCGGAACTGCTGCGCGGCGCGGGGGTGTGCGAGGACTACCGCGCGTTGGCGGAACCGCAACGGATCGCGCTGCTGCTCGCCGAAATCGGCCAGCCGCGGCTGCTGCACACCCCGTACAGCCGGTACTCCGACGAGACCCACAAGGAACTGGCGGTGTTCGATATGGCGCGCACCTTGCGCAGCCGCTACGGCGAGCGCGCGGTGCGCAACACCATCATCTCCCACACCGAAACGCTTTCCGACCTGCTCGAAGTCGCGATCCTGCTGAAGGAGACGGGATTGGCGCGCTCCGCCGGCCGCGGCCTGCCGGCGGAAGTCGACCTCCACGTCATCCCGCTGTTCGAAACGATCGGCGATCTCCGGAACGCGCCGGACATCATGCGCGCCGCCCTCGATCTGCGCGGCACCTTGCGGTTCTATCCGCAGGGCGCAAACTGCGCGCAGGAGATCATGCTCGGATATTCCGACAGCAACAAGGACGGCGGCTTTCTCACGTCGAACTGGGAACTGTACAAGGCGGAGATCGCCCTCGTCTCGCTGTTCCGCGACGCCGGGATTCCCTTGCGTCTGTTCCACGGCCGTGGCGGCACCGTCGGGCGGGGCGGCGGCCCGACCTACGATGCCATCCTGGCGCAGCCGCCCGGGACGGTGGACGGCCAGATCCGCATCACCGAACAGGGCGAGATCATCGCCAACAAATTTTCCAGCCGGCAGACCGGACGGCGCAACCTGGAAATCCTCGTCGCCGCCACGCTGGAGGCGAGCTTTGCGCCGGTGCTGGAGCACAACGGCAAGGATGTCGAACGGCTGCGGCGCTTTGAAGCCACGATGGAGGCATTGAGCGCGCGGGCCTACCAGGCATATCGCAGGCTGGTGTACGAGACGCCGGGATTCGCGGAATACTTCTTCGCATCCACGCCGATCGCCGAGATCGCCGAACTCAACATCGGCAGTCGGCCGGCGAGCCGGCCGCGGACCGACAAGGCGGACAACCGGATCGAGGATCTGCGGGCGATTCCGTGGGGGTTTTCGTGGGGACAGTGTCGCCTGATGATTCCCGGCTGGTACGGTTTCGGCTCAGCGGTCGAGGACTGGATCAACGAGCACCCGGAGTCGCGCGCGGAGCGCTGGGCGCTGCTGCAGCGGATGGCGCGCGAATGGCCGTTCTTCGCGACGCTGTTGTCGAACATGGACATGGTTCTGGCGAAGATGGATGTCGGCGTCGGATCGCGATACGCCGGACTCGTTGCCGACGAAGCGCTGCGCACGGCGGTGTTCGGGGCGATTGAAGCCGAGCACGCGCGGACGGCGCAGCATGTGCTGGGCATCCTGGGGTATTCCTCGAATCTGCAGGACAACCCGATGCTCGCCAATTCGATCCGCGCGCGCTTCCCGTACATCGATCCGCTCAACCACTTGCAGGTCGAACTCATCCGTCGGCATCGCGTCGACGGCACCGATCTGGACGAGCGCGCGCGCCGCGCCATCCACATCTCGATCAACGGCGTGGCCGCAGGGTTGCGCAACACCGGGTGACCCGGTGCGCGGAGACGAGGCGATGCGCGCAATCGAAATCTCCGCTCCCGGCGGCCCTGATGTGCTGCGGCTTGTCGAACGCCATCGCCCGCGGCCCGGCCCCGGCGAGGTGCTGATCCGCGTCACCGCGGCGGGCGTGAACCGCCCGGACATCTTTCAGCGACAGGGGCGGTATCCGCCGCCGCCCGGCGTGACCGACATTCCGGGACTGGAGGTTTCCGGCCGGGTCGTCGAGATCGGCCCGGCGGCCGAGCCGCTGCCGGCGGGCGGCGCTGCGCGGGAAGGCGGGGCGACGCGCTATCTCCCGGGTATCGAGCGCGATGGTGTACACCCGGAGGCGACATGGACGCCGGCGCTCGGCGACCATGTCTGCGCGCTGGTGTCGGGCGGCGGCTACGCCGAATACTGCGTCGCGCCCGCGTTGCAGTGCCTGCCGGTGCCGGACGGGCTGACGGACATCGAAGCGGCCTCGCTGCCCGAGACGTATTTCACGGTCTGGAGCAACGTGTTCGATCGCGCCCGCCTGCAACCCGGCGAAAGCATCCTGGTGCAAGGCGGCGCAAGCGGGATCGGCGTGGCGGCGATCCAGTTCGCGACGGCGTTCGGATGCCGGGTGTTCGCAACCGCGGGAACCGCGGAGAAATGCGCGGTCTGCGAACGTCTGGGCGCAGAGCGGGCGATCGACTACCGCCGCGAGGACTTCACCGCCGTCGTGCGCGAGCGCACGGCGGGCCGCGGCGTCGACGTGATCCTCGACATGGTCGGCGGCGACTACCTTCCCCGCGAGACGGCCGCTCTTGCCGAGGACGGCCGCCTGGTGCTGATCAATGCCATGGGGGGAGCCAAGGCGACGCTGGACCTGCTCGAGGTGATGATCAAGCGCCTGACCATCACGGGTTCGACCTTGCGTGCGCGCCCCGTCGCCGTGAAGGCGGCGATCGCGCGGGCGCTCCACGATCACATCTGGCCGCTGCTCGAAACCGGCGCAATCCGGCCGGTGGTCGATCGCGTATTTCCGCTCGAACAGGCCGCGCAGGCGCACGCAGTGATGGAGCGCGGCGAGCACGTCGGGAAGATCGTGCTGCAGGTAGCGTAGCCGCGCTAGTCGCGTGTCCGCGCGTCGAAAAAGGTATATGTGCTTTTGCCGCTGCGCTTGGATTGGTACATCGCCGCGTCGGCCGCCTTCACCAGGTTTTCGTAGTCCTGCGAGATCGG
>JAKCCX010000078.1 GCA_021838715.1 Pseudomonadota bacterium
AGCTCCTGCTGGGCGACTGATCTGCTACACTTTTCGCTTTTGGTCAGTCGGGGCGTAGCGCAGCCTGGTAGCGCACCTGCATGGGGTGCAGGGGGTCGGAAGTTCGAATCTTCTCGCCCCGACCATTTAGACCGAAAGAGCATCAAGGACTTGCCCCAGGTCCAGAGAAGCCCGCCGTGACGTGTCATGGGCGGGCTTTTTCGTGGGCGCTGATGTGTGGTCAATCCTTTGCCCGTCCCTTGCCCATCCTCTGCCAATCGGCGGAGGCCGGTGCCAGTGGCGTTGCCGTTGGCGGTCCGGCGCTCGCACTCCTGCGATGGTGGTGATGCAGACGTCCATCACCCGCCCATCACCCACGACGACAGCGCAAGCACGACACACGCCACCGCGACGGCTGGGGGGGCCGCCGTCGCGTCGCGTCTGAATGGCCGATCGTCCATCGGGATGCTGCGCCAGCGACCCTGGGAGCAGATCGCTTGCGCGCGGGTGCCGCTTCCGTGGCCGCATAATGTGCTAGTGTTTGTCGGGAACACCAACGACTTGGGCCGGAACGGTCACGAGCGATGGTTTATTTCACCAGATGATAATTTCTGAGGTGAATTCGTCGAGCCTTGCCGTGCTGAACAGGGTCTCGCGGTCGCTGTCCGCTCCTCGCGTCCTGCGTCCTGGGCCCGCGTGCGTGCTCTGCCGGAATCCGCGCCGATCCGGGCACGGCGCGCCGGTTCTTCAACAGCCTGTCAAGCCAAGTGCCAAGAACCATGCCAAAGCCCTTCGCCGCGTCACGTACTTTGGCATCGCCCGCCGGCGAGCGAATTGCCCAGACTCTGATTGCGCATCGCCAGGATGCTTCGCTTTGCCTCATGAATTCCGTGGCGAAGTGGGAGAAGTATTCCAGTCAGATCGCCGCAGCAAAGGACATGGAGCAGTTTCTCTGGCGCGATTTCTCCTTCATGGTCGACTACTTGGCTTTGCGCTTTCGCACGGGCGACCTCACTTATCGAGATCTCTTTGTAGGCGAAAAGATCAGGCAGGCCTTCTTTGAAAAGGATTCGTCGATCGACGCGCAGATCGAGCGCCGTCGGCAGATTGTGGAGTCGGATGCTCGTGGGCTTCTCGCGCTCTTCCGGGACAAGCTCTCCGAGCATGAACACAAGGACCTGGAAGCAGAACTCTCCGAGATTGCCAGGATTTTGACCACGCGTGCTGCCCGCTCGGTCGAGGTACTGCTGATCGGTGATTGCCTGTTCCTGGACGTGACAGCCTTCCTCGCTGGCCCAGCGCTGGAGGACGGCATTTCCATGAACCCGACCCTGGTCAGCACCAGGAATCCGGTCGAGTTGCGCAGCACCTTGCACCAGTTGGGCGATCGCAAATTCGATCTGATCTTCTACAGCCCTTTCACCTATGAATTCGCGCCGGAGTACAACCGCCTGATGGAGTGGCGCCAGTCGGCATGTTCGACCAGGGCGGTTCATGCCCTTTCAGGGTCCGCGATCGGCAACGTCATCAAGACTCTTGATGTATTGGTCGATCGATTCGATGGCAATATCTTCGTTCATAACTCGATCCACATACGTCGGCACGACTCAAGTCTCAAGGAGCGGGTGAAGAATCTGCTGACATGGAGGGTGCGACGAGCGGGGCGCCGATTCATCAACGCCAGACTCGATGAATACATCCGGCACAACCATGGCATCAACTCCGGCAATCTCCGTCTCTTCAACGAGATGGATCTGCTCAGACTTCATGGGGAGACACAACTCGGGAAAGTGTTCTACGACCATGACTCGCGGCATCCTGCCGCCATGGGTAAATGGGTCTCATTACGTTACCGGGACCTGCTCGCGGTGCAGGCCCATCTGCTGCGGAAGAAATTGATCGTCTGTGACCTCGATGAAACCCTCTGGCAGGGAGCAATCGGCGAAGGAAGCGTGAGGCACCACATCGATCGACAGCGCATCCTCAAAACCCTCAAGTCCAAGGGCGTGCTTCTTGCGATCAATTCCAAGAACGACCCGATAAATGTCAAGTGGGATGGCGGGGTGCTCCACGCCGATGATTTCGTTCATTCCCAGATCAACTGGGACAGCAAGGTAACGAACATCCAGCGCATTGCCCATCACCTGAATCTCAAGGGGAAGGACTTCATCTTCATCGACGATCGCCCGGACGAGCGCGCAATGGTCCATATGGCCATGCCTGAGGTGCATGTTCTCGATGCGACTGCGGATCGCTCGTGGCACCTTCTCGACCTGTGGTCGCAGATGCTCGCTGACGAAGACGGCACCGATCGCACGCAACTCTACAAGGAGAAGAATGCGCGCGAAGACTTTCTGCAGAGTCAGCTGTCTGCCGGGGAGGAAGAGGGGGAGCGCCACCTCTTCGAGAAGCTGGACCTCGTCGTGACGCTTCGCGAAGCGAAGAAATCCGATCTGAAGCGCGCTGCCGAGCTGATCAACCGCACCAATCAGTTCAATACCTGTGCCAGTCGGGTGAGCATGCGCGATGTCTCCGCCTTTCATGGTTCGGAAGACCACCGGATCCTGATCATCGATTGCGAGGACAAATTCGGGACGATGGGAACGGTTTCGGTTTGTGTTGTCCGCAAGAAGCCCGATCGGGTCGAGATTCCCGTTTTCGTATTGAGCTGCCGCGTCTTCGGCTACGGCATCGAGAAGGTCGTCGTGAATGCCGCGAAGCGCCTGGCTAGAGACCTCGACCTGCCGCTCACCGGCCTTTGCGAGGAATCCGCCTACAACGAACCCTCTCGGACCGTGTACCCGGAGAATGGCTTTGTCCAGGGCGGCTCTGCATGGCACTGGAGGGGGGATGGTCCGATTGAAGACCCCCCCTGGCTGAAGGTACAGCTTCAAGCAAGCCCATGAGCCACACCCGGGCCATGTCCTACAGGGGATGCAGGAGATCGGAAGTTCGAAGCGCCAGGGTCAGCGGCGCCCTCCTGCTGGCCAAAGCATGAACACGGCGCCGCGGTGCGCCTGGCGGCGCTCTGCGTGCAGGATGTCCCAGCCCCGGAATGCATCCGAGTCCCCGCAGCCGTCGGGACCCTGGAGTCCTCTGGGCACAGGAAAGTCCCGCCGGATGGGTCCTAATCGATCTGCTCGGGGACCAGCCGCACCAGATCGGTCACGCCGACGTCGACCCCCGCCTGCGTCAGCAGCGTGGTGGCCTGGCCGCGGTGGTGGGTCTGGTGGTTGAAGAAATGGCCGAGCACGCCGTGGAAGTTGCGCGACTGCGCCTGGCCCTTCGAGTTCGCGTAGCGCAGCGGGCCGTCCAGGTCCTCGTCGCGCAGCGCCGGGATCCAGTCGGCGATGCACGCGTCCAGCTCGGTCCGGCGCCGCGCCAGATCGGGCAGGCTGGCGAACACGATGGTGTCCAGGCTCGGCGGGGTCGCCAGCCGCAGCACGGGCGCGAGTTGCGGCCAGCCGCGCGGATGTCCGGCGAAGCGCTGCAGCCACATCGTGTCGGCGACGACGAGGTGGTTCAGAGTGCCGAGCACGGAACCGAAGAAGGCGCCGCGATCGCGTGCGAGTTCCTCGTCGCCGAGCCGGGACGCGGCGGCGTAGAGCTTCTCGTTCATCCAGCGGTTGTAGGTGGCCAGCAGTTGCAGGTGCTCGATGCGTGGCGTCATGGCGGTCTCCTCGGGCAACATCGGCGCGGCGTCGCGGTGCAGGCAGGAGGCGGCGCTTCAGCTGTGCGCGTACACGAAGCCCGCCTGCTCGAGCTCGACCAGTTCCCCGACCACGTCGGGCGTCAGGATCACGCCGGGGATCAGGTGGTTGCTCAACTCGGCGGCCAGTTCGGGTTGTGTCGGCTTGCCCGGCGCCATGTGCTTGGCCAGCAGGTGCCCGGCGAGCAGCCAGATGCCGTCGTGGCAGGCCAGGAACACGACGCCGCGGCGCTGCAGCACGGTGACGGTGTCGGCCTTCACGGAGTAGGGGCCGTCGGGGTTCTGCGGCGAGCGCGGCAGCGCGTGCGCCGCCGGCGGGATGTCGAGGAACACGTTGCGCTTGAAGTGCCCCTTGGTCAGCTTCGGAAAATCGTACTTGTCCCACGCCGCCTGGTCGAACAACGCCAGCGAGGCCGCTCCGTGGGTGACCGACACCACCAGCGTGTTCGGGTGGCCGAAGGACCAGATCTGCGAGTTCAGGGTCAGGCGCATCAGGTTCAGCCACGGGCCCGCCAGCTCGGTGTTGTGCCACACCACCCTGGGACCGGACGGATAGTGCAGCACCTCGTGCATCGCCTCGAAATCCCACTGATCGTGGCGGGTCAGGGTCATCGGCACGGTCTTGAAGTCGCGCCGGCGCGGTGCCGCGGCCAGCTCGCGCATCAGCGCCGCCAGATGGTCGGCGCCGGGCGGCAGCAGGCTGTCGTCGGCTGCGCGGGGCGCGGCGAAGGCGCTCGCCCACGGGCCGCAGCCCAAGCCGGCCAGGCCGCTCCAGGCGAGTGTGCGCAGGACCGCGCGACGCGCGTAGACCTCGTGTTCCATGGTGGCTCCTGTTGCGGGTCCGCAGGGACGGGCGCGCTCCGCAGACCCGTTTGCGGACCGCGCTGCAACGATACACCGCCGCGGCGCTTTCGGCGGCGGCTTGGCGGCGACGGGCGCTCGATCCGCGGCGCAAACGGGCGGGGGCGCCATGCGAGAATTCCCGATCATGACCCTCGCCACGGCCCTCAAGTCCTCCGGTGTCTATCGGCTCGAATGCGCGCGCCGCTACCTGCGCATCGTGGCCCTCAACAGCGTGCTGCAGGCGCCGCCGCCGCGGCCGGGCACGGGGGTGCTGAAGGTGGGCCTGCTCAAGCGCGGGGGGATCGGGGACTGGATCATCTTCGCGTCGGCACTGGAGCGCCTGTGGCAGGGCCTCGGCGGCCCGCAGGCCGCCGAGCTGGTGATCTACACCGAGGCTCGCAACCGCGAGATCATCGAGGCCATCGGGCTGCACGGGCGCATCGTCGTGTTCGACCAGCGCGAGGCGCGCCGAAGCGTGCGCGCGCGCCATCGCCTGCTGTCGGCGGTGCGCGCCGAGTCCTTCGACCTGTGGCTGGATGCCGATATCTCGCGGACCAATCTGGGCGACGCGATGGCCCTGGCCAGCGCCGCCGCGTGGCGGGTCGGGCATGCCGCCGACGCGCATTCGCCGTGTCACGCGATGATCGAGCGCAGGGCCTTCAACCGGCTGGTCGCCGACCGCGTGGGCCAGGTTCACATGGTCGAGCGCTTCGAGAACCTGGTCGGGCAGGCGCTGCAGTGCCTGGACAGGACGGGGGCGTCGCCGGCGCCGCCGGTGAGCTCGGCGCTGCGCGGCCTGCGCTGGCGCCCGGGCGGCGATGCGCTGCTGATCGCGCCGGCGGCGAGCTCGCCGATCCGCATGTGGCCGCTGGTGCGCTTCGCCGAGCTGGCGCGCGGGCTCGCGCTGCGCCACGGGCTGCGCCCGGTGGTGGTGGGGGCGGCAGGCGACCAGGCCGCCTGCGCCGAGTTGTGCCGGCTGATCGGCGAGGACCTGCGGCCGGAGAACCGTGCCGGGCAGGACGGCCTGGCGCAACTGTTCGAGCGCATCGCGTCGGCGCGCCTGCTGCTGTGCAGCGACAGCGCGCCGATGCACATCGGGCGCTGGACCGCAACGCCCACGGTGGCGATGGTGTCCGGGGCGGATTACACGAGCTATGCCGGCTATGCGCCGGATGCGCGTTTCGCGGCGGCGCACGCGGCCGACACGAGCTGCTTCGACTGCCGCTGGAACTGCGTCCATCCGGTGGCGCGGCGCGACGCGAACCGCAAGTGCCTCGACGAGGTCGGCGTCGCGCAGGCGGCGGGGTTGGCCGAGCGCGTGCTGCGGGCCGGCGCGCCCGCGGAACTCAGCGCGTCGAGCGGCGCGCCTGCGCCCCGGGGGCCGGGTCCCACGCCGCGAGATCGTGCAGCGGAAAATCCCCGCTGAGTCCGTACACGGCGCGCTTCAGACGTCCCAGCGGGGTCGCGTGCAGCGGAGTGCCCACGGCATCGCCGGGGCGCGCCGCGGCCAGCATGCGCCGGAACTCGGACTCGGTGATTCCCCACTTCATCACGAAACTGCGCCCGCCGCGGTTCTTGCGGATGCGTCCGGTGCTGCGGCAGGCGAAGTGGTAGATGCGGCTGGAATCGACGACGCGGAACTCGCGGCAACCGGCGATCCAGAATTTCATCAGGAGATCCCAGTCGCTGGTCATGCCGGGGCTGAACTCGATGCTGTAGCCGCCGAGCATCTGCCACCAGCGCCTGGCCACCACCGTCGGCTGCGAGCCGGCGCCCAGCGTATCGTCGCCCGGCGGATCGGCGTAGCCGGCGAGCAGCCGCCGCTCGTCGAGATCGGCCGGGCCGCGGCCGAGGTCGCGCACCAGCACCAGCGGGTTGCCGGTGGCGGTGGGCTCGATCAGGCGCGAGCTGTAGAAGGCCAGATCGTCGCCCCCCTGGTCGATCGCGCGCTGCAGCGCGGCGTCCCAGCCGGGGCAGCAGTACATGTCGTCGTTGAGGAACACGATCCAGTCGTGGCGGGCGAGCCCGGCCAGCTGGTTCACCGACAGGCACACGCCGAGGTTGCGGCTGGAGTAGGTGTACTCGATGCCTTCGCCGCACAACCACTCGACGGTGCCGTCGCTGCCTTCGTTGACGTGCACCAGGATCTGGTGCTGCAGCGTGGAGTTGCGGCGGATGCTGGCGATCGCCAGTTTCAGGTAGTCGAGGTTGTTCCAGCTCGGGATCAGGATGCTGAACATGCGGCTACTCCCGCGAGTCGTTCCAGGCGATGCCCAGCAGCACCGCGGTGGTCAGGGTGAAGAAGGCCGCGGTCATGCTCAGGATGAAGATCTCCACGGT
>JAKCCX010000079.1 GCA_021838715.1 Pseudomonadota bacterium
TTGACCGACCGTCTGGGGGCGGAACGCGACCGCGTACAGCGGCACGGCGGCCCTTGCAGCCTGTCGATGATGGACCTGGACCATTTCAAGGATGTCAACGACCGCCACGGCCACGCCGCTGGTGATCACGTCCTGCGAGCGGTGGTGGCTGTCGCGAAGCAGCACCTGCGCCGCTACGATCTGATTTTCCGCTACGGCGGCGAGGAATTCCTCTTCTGCATGCCCAACATTTCCGCGCCCGAGGCGCGGAACGCGATGGATCGGATCCGCGAGGACATCGCGGCCTTGCACCTCGCGCTCCCCGACGGCGGCGCCATATCCATCACCGCGTCGTTCGGCGTCGCGGAAATGGACACGCACCACCCGATCGAAGCCAGCATCGAACGGGCCGACCGCGCCCTGCTCACGGCCAAGAGCAGCGGGCGCAACCAGGTCCGGATATGGAGCATCGCCGCCTCCGCGCCGCACACTGGCTCGGGCTGGATTGCAAACCCAGGCCCGGAAGGCGTATAAAAGAATCCCGGTGCGTTTCCGTTTCCGGAAAGGAGACGATCATGGAAGACGTCCTATCGAGCCTGCGCTTTTTTGCGCTGCTGATGGCGGCCGTCCTGCTTCTGGGGATTGTGTTCTCCGCAATCGCCTGAACGACAAGCTCGCGCCTGCCGGCCCCCGCCTCGGGCGGGGGCCCGCGATCAGCGCCGGGCGACGATGACCGCCTCGTTGCCGCCGGCGAAGAGGTGGACGTTGGCCGGCATGTCCACCGCGGCGAAGGCGTCGACGATTTCCTGCGGACGCAGGAAGTGATTCCCTTGCACGTGCTCGCCCAGGTTCTGGAACGCCATGGCACGACGGGAAGGATCACGCAGGTCGGAACGCTGCGCAGGCCACGCCGGCTCCCAGATCACGATGAACCCGCCCGGCCTGACGTTGTCGCGGAACCATTGGAACACGGGCTCGCGTCCTTCCTCCCAGACATGATGCAGGGCGCGATTCATGGCCACGAGGTCGGCCGGCTCGTCGAGGGTGAACTGCCGGATGTCGCCGACCGAGAACCGCACGCGATCCCCCAAGCCTTCCGCATCGGCGCGCTGCTGCGCCTGCGAAACGTTCTCCGCGAAACCGTCCAGACCCAGGCCGCGCAGATTGCGGCACCGGCGCGCCAGCGCCCGCAGGTACCAGCCGTTGCCGCACCCCAGATCGACCGCCAGGCCGCCGCGGCGATCGATCTCGGCAAACGCCGGAACCGCCGGAACGATGGTGTTTTCGAACATCGGCGCGAAGTTGGCTTCGAGCATCGGACCGAACCACGGCAGCAGCGTCTGCCGTTCCGCCAGGACGGACTCCCCCGGACGTTCGCCGGTCCGCATCAATGCCGCCGCGCGTTCGGCCATGTGCGCGGTCAACACCGACTGGATCGCCATCGGCATGACACTGCCTTCCACACCCGGAACCATGGCCGCTCCGCTTGCCGTGAGCGAAAACGTTTCGCCATCGACATCGAGATATTCGAACGCATAGGCCGCATCGCACCAGCGGCGCACGTACCCTTCGTCCATGGCGGCGGCCCGCGCCAACGCGGCCGGTGCCGCCATCCCCAGGGAACGCAGGGCGGCGAACAAGCCGTTCACGACGCCGATATAGGCGATATTCAGGCTGAGCGCGGCCTGGGAGCGCTGGCGAAACTGCTGGACGCGATCTTCGTTGTTCATGGCCTTCCTCGGGAATCCGTAGTGCTCAAAGGGCGCGCTGGAAGAGCGCCAGCAGCTCGCCCCATGCGCGCTCCGCCTGTGGTTCGTTGTACACCGGGCGGCCGGTCCGCTCTGAAAGATCCGGCACGCACCATCCGTGCAGCGTGTCTTCGTACACCACGATCGTTGCGGCAAGCTGCGCCGCAGCGAACGCGTCGGCCAACACCGACTTCGCCTCGGGCTCGCGTTCGTCGTCATTGGCCGCGATGCCGAAATAAAACGGTGCACGCATCTTCGGCACCAGGCGGTGCGGACTATTCGGCGCATCCGTCGCCAGCCCGCCGCCATGGAACGACGCCCCGGCGCCGATCCGATCCGGAACGCCGGCGGCCGCCTGCATGGCGAGAACCCCTCCCATGCAATAGCCCACGACGCCGACCTTGCCGTGCTTGCGCACGAACGGTTGCGCGTCGAGAAATGCGACGAACGCCGCCGTGTCCTGCGCAACGGCCTCGTGGTTCATCGGTGCGCGCAATTCCATGAAGCGGCTGCGATCTGCCGGGTCCTGAAAGTCGAAGACCATCCCGTCGGCAGGCGATTTGCCGGCCCGGTAGAACGGATTCGGGACCAGTACCGCATACCCCTGCGCCGCAAGGCGCTTCGCCATGCCGCGGATCGCCGGGCGCAAACCGAACGCATCGGGGAACAGGATCACTGCGGGAAGTTCGCCTCGGCCCGGAACATGCGCAAGAAAGGCATCGCAATGCCCCGCGGGCGTTGCCACTTCGACGTCGACCAGGTTCGATTCGAGTTTCATTCGTAGGTTTCTCCCAATTTCCGAGACTTCGGGCTCGCCATTTTAGGGGGTCTGATGACTCGGTTGCCACCGATTCGCGGGACCACTCGTCGCGGGCCGCAGGATCGTCACGCGCGCTTCATGGATCGCCCGTATGGTGACCCCTGCGCGCGCCACCGAACCACTTTGTTCACTGTTCTCCTTTCGCAACAGGAGTCATCATGCGCAATACCCGTTTCCGCCGCGCGGTCACCGCGGGCGCCATCGTGCCGTTTGCATTGGGACCGTTCGCCGCGCTTCCGGCGCACGCCGATTCCGCCGATTACGACACCCGCACGCCGATCCGGCACGTCATCGTCATCATCGGGGAAAACCGCTCCTTCGACCACGTATTCGCAACCTACGAGCCGGTGCGGAAGGACGAGCAGGTCCGGAACCTGCTCTCCGAGGGCATCGTCGACGCCAACGGCCGCCCCGGCCCCAACTATGCGATGGCCGTGCAGAAGTCGGCGGTCGACACCTACCCCTCGCCGTACTCGGCAAGCCCCGCCCAGACCGCGCCGTATGCCACCCTGCCGCCCCCGCTGGCCGGCGGTCCGACCAAGCCGTATTTTCCGGTCGGCATGTCCGCGTCCGCGCTCGCCGCATACGAAGACGGGCTGCCCAACGATTCCCTGCAATACATGACCACCGGCGGCACCGGCCTTTCCAAGGGCACGCCGGATACGCGCATTCCGGGCGTGAACGCGCTGCCGCCCGGGCCGTTCCAGCTGACCTCGGCAACCCTGCCCTATGACGCATATACGGCGAGCCCGGTGCACCGCTTCTTCCAGATGTGGCAGCAGCTCGACTGCAATGCCGGGTACATCACGCCGGACAACGCCAGCGGTTGCCGCGAAGACCTGTTCCCGTGGGTCGAAGTGACCGTCGGCGCCGGTGCCAACGGCAATCCGCGCCCGGCGAACTACAACGACGCGACGACCTGGGAAGGCGCCAGTTCGATGGCCTTCTACAACGTCCAGGAGGGCGATGCGCCGTACCTGAAATACCTGGCCGACCACTACGCCATGAGCGACAACTACCACCAGGGCGTGGTCGGCGGCACCGGGGCCAACCACATCATGCTCGGCACCGCCGATGTCCTGTGGTTCTCCGACGGGAACGGCAACGCCGCGACGCCCCCCAACCATGTGACGGTGGCCCGCGGCACCGCCAATGCGGGGGTCGTGGCGGAAGTCGAAAATCCGAACCCGGCACCCGGCACCAACAACTGGTACCAGGAGGACGGCTACGGCGGCGGTTCGTATGGCTCGCCCTCGTATGGCGGCGGCTCCTACGTCAACTGCTCGGACCCGAACCAGCCTGGCGTCGCGTCGGTTCTGCACTACCTGGCGTCGCTTCCGCATCCGGTCAAGCCCAACTGCGAACCCGGGCACTACTATCTCGTCAACAACTACAACCCCGGCTACTTCGGCAACGGCAACGACGCATACACCGATCCGAGCAAGAACAACACGGTGTTCACGGTTCCGCCCTCGAACCTGCGCCACATCGGCGATGCCTTGTCGGCAAAGGGAGTTTCGTTCGCGTACTTCGGCGACCAGTGGAACCAGTATTTGTCGGATCCGTATCAGCTCAAGTGGGGATCGACCGACAACTACTGCACCATCTGCAACTTCTTCCAGTACACGTCCTCGATCATGACCGACGCCAATGCGCGCGCCGAGCATCTCCGGGACACCCGCGACCTCTATGCGGAAATCGCCGACGGCAACCTTCCGGCAGTTTCGTTCGTCAAGCCGAGCGGCATCGTCGACGGGCATCCGGCATCGTCGAAGCTCGATCTCTTCGAGGGGTTCGTGAAGAAGATCGTCGACGGCGTGCGCGCCAACCCCGCGCTCTGGAAGGACACGGCGATCTTCGTGACCTTCGACGAGGGCGGCGGCTACTACGATTCGGGCTACGTGCAGCCGCTGGACTTCTTCGGCGACGGCACGCGGGTCCCGTTCCTCGTGGTATCCCGCTACACGCGCGCGGGTCATATCTCGCACGATTACGCGGACCATGCGTCGGTGCTGAAATTCATCGAGCGCAACTGGGGACTTCACCCGCTGACCAACCGCAGCCGCGACAACCTGCCTGATCCGCAATACGGCCGCAACCCCTACGTTCCCGCCAACGGACCGGCGATCGGCGATCTGTTCGATCTCTTCTCGTTCCACCGCGACGATCGCGACGGGGAGCACGGCGACCATCATTCCGCCCGCGACACCGTCGCCCAGGCGGATGACGGTCGATAACGTTCCGCAAGCCGGTCATGCGCCATGACCGGCCGTCCCGGCCCGGGTTCCCCGGCGCCGGGACGACGCCGCGCTCCCGACCTCGACGCGGCTACACTTCGGACCCGACCCGCCCCTTCGGCGACGGACTCCCGGACCCGCAGGACAGCACGCGATGACCAACCCCCTCGCCGTCGGCCTGGATTTCGGCACCAGCGGTGCACGCTGCTGCGTGGTCGAAGCCGGGCCGTCCCCCGCCGTCCTGTTTTCGTCGCGACATCCGTTTTTCGCCCCCCGCGCCCAGACACCACAGCATTGGTCCGACGCACTCGCCGACCTGCTCTTCGGAATTCCCCTGCCGTTGCGCGCGCGCCTGCAACACGCCGCGATCTGCGCGACCTCGGGAACCGTCCTGTTCGCAGATCGGGATCTGCAGCCCGTGGGGCCCGCACTGCCCTATTTCGACAACCGCGCCGAATCGCTCGCGCAGCGCCTGCGACAGCAGTTGCCGCCGCCGGCCCAGATCGACGCGCTGGCCCGTTTCGCATGGCTGTGGCAGGAACTCGAGCGCCATGCGCTTGCCGGACGCGCCGCCCATGCCATGCACCAGGCCGACTGGATCGCCGCGCAGCTGCTGCGGCAGGCTCCGGCGACGGATTGGCACAACGCCCTGAAGTCCGGAGCCGACGTCGCCGCCGGCGCATGGCCCGCCGCCGTCGGGAGCCTGCCCTTCGCAAGCCTGCTGCCGTCCATCGTCGCGCCCGGCACCGACCTGGCGGCGGTCGACCCCGCGGCGGCCCGGCACTTCGGGCTTCCTGCCACGCTGCGCATCCACGCCGGCACCACCGATGCCAACGCCGCCTTCCTCGCCACCGGCGCGCGCCGTCCGGGGCAGGCCGTCACCAGCCTCGGCAGCACGCTGTCGCTCAAGCTGCTCTCGACGCGCCGCGTCGCCGCGCCGGCCTTCGGCGTCTACAGCCATCGCTGGGGCGATCTCTGGCTGGCAAGCGGCGCGAGCAATGCCGGGGGCGCCGTCCTGCGCGCACTGTTTTCCGATGCCGAGATCGAGGCGCTCAGCGCCCGCATCGACCCCGAGGCCGACAGCCCCCTCGACCTGTACCCGCTGCCGGGACGGGGCGAGCGCTTTCCCGTCAACGACCCCGAGATGGCACCGCGACTCGCGCCGCGGCCCGCCGACGACGCCGCATTCCTACACGGCTTGCTGCAGGGGCTCGCGCGCATCGAAGCCGCGGGGTACTCCCGTCTGGTGGAACTCGGCGCCACTCCGCCCACCGAGATCCTCAGCGCCGGCGGCGGAGCGCGCAATCCGGTCTACACCCGGCTGCGGGCGCGCGCCGTGGGCCTACCCGTGCGGCAGGCCGCCACCACCGAAGCCTCCTACGGCGCCGCCTGCCTGGCCCTGAATGTCTCGGTAAAATGCGCCGGATGAACGCTCCCCAATACAACGCCCCGTACCCCGCCGCCGGCGCCAACCCGGCCTTGCGCTGGATGACCTTTCTTGCCGTGGTCATCCTCGGCCTCTTCTACGTGAAGTGGTTCCCCTACTACCAGCGCGCGTTTTTTGCCGCCGCCCACCATTCGATCGGGGCGTCGATCCTTACCGGATCCGCGGCAACCCCGCCCGCTCCGTCGCTGCACGCCGCACTCGACTATGCGCGAACCTACGGGAAGGCGATCTGGAAGGCCCTGGTGCTCGGCTTGCTGGTCGGTTCCGCGATCGAAGTCCTGATCCCCTCGCGATCGATCGCCCGTGCGCTCGGTGCGACGCGCTTCCGCAGCATCGCTACGGCAGGCCTGCTGGCGGTCCCGGGCATGATGTGCACCTGTTGCGCCGCACCCGTGGTCGCGGGACTGCGCGCACGTCGCGCCGCGCCGGGCGCGGCGATCGCCTTCTGGATCGGCAATCCGATGCTCAATCCGGCGACCCTGGTATTCATGGGCTTCGTACTCGGATGGCAGTGGAGCCTGCTGCGCATCGCGTTCGGCCTGCTGATGGTCTTCGGCGTCGGCCACCTCGTCAACCGGCTGGGCAACACCATGTCGGCGGCGCCCGCGGCGGCACCGGCGCCCGACGACGCAGGG
>JAKCCX010000080.1 GCA_021838715.1 Pseudomonadota bacterium
CGCGCGACCGCAGCTCGTCATCAGCGACGTGCGCCTGCCGGGCCGCGACGGCCTGGCGCTGTTCGACGAGATCCACGCGCGCTATCCGGCGCTTCCGGTGATCCTGCTCACGGCGCACGGCACGATTCCCGACGCGGTGGAGGCCACCGCCCGCGGGGTGTTCAGCTACCTCACCAAGCCCTTCGACGGCAAGGCCCTGCTCGACAAGGTCGATGCGGCGCTGGCGCTGGCGACGCCGGCGACGCTGGTTCCGGAAACCGGCGGCGAGGACGAGGCATGGCGCGCGGAAATCGTCAGTCGTTCCAATTGCATGGCCGACCTGCTGGCCGAGGTTCGGATGATCGCGGCCTCGGACGCGCGGGTGCTCATCACGGGGGAGAGCGGCACCGGGAAGGAACTCGTGGCGCGGGCGATCCATCGCGCCAGCCCGCGCGGCGCGCAGCCGTTCGTCGGCGTGAACTGCGGCGCGATCCCGGAATCGCTGCTCGAGTCGGAACTGTTCGGGCACGTGAAGGGGGCCTTCAGCGGTGCAGTCGGAAGTCACCGCGGACTCTTCGTCGCGGCCGACGGCGGCACGCTGTTTCTCGACGAGATCGGCGATATGCCGCTGCCTTTGCAGGTCAAGCTTCTGCGCGTGCTGCAGGAAGGCTCGGTCCGACCCGTGGGGGCGACGCAGGCGGTGCCGGTCGATGTGCGGGTGATCTCGGCCACGCACCGCGATCTCGAAGTGGCGATGGCCGAGGGACAGTTCCGCGAGGATCTCTACTATCGTCTCAACGTCGTGTCGCTGCGCGTGCCGACGCTGGCCGAGCGGCGCGAGGACATCGCGCTGCTTGCCAACCACTTTTTGCTTCAACTCGGCGAAAAGTACGGCAAGCGGGTGACCGGCTTTGCGCCGGACGCGATCAAGGCCCTGACCACCGCGCGCTGGCCCGGCAACGTCCGGCAACTGCACAACGTGGTCGAGCAGGTCTGCGCCTTGAGCACCACGCCGCTCATCCCGCTGTCGCTGGTGCAGCGGGCGCTGCGCACGCCCTCGATGGAAGTCCTGACCTATGCGCAGGCGCGGGAGCGCTTCGAGCGCGACTACCTGGTGGGGCTGCTCAAGCTCACCGACGGCAATGTCGCCGACGCGGCGCGGTTGGCCGACCGCAATCGGACCGAGTTCTATCGCCTTTTGCAGCGCCACAACCTGACGGCGGGGCAGTTTCGCGCCTGATTTCCGGTCGATCGCCCCGTTTGTCGCCGCCGTGCGACAACGAAAATCGCTTGTAAATCACCGTGTTGCGAGGATCGATCGGCGATCTGTCGCGAATCGGCGACACATTTGCCCCGGTTTTCGGGGCAGTCTCCCGCCAAATCTCGAAACGACATGCAATGTGTCGTTCAATACATTGAAAAACAATACGTAAATTTTCTGGCACGAGACTTGCTTGAACCCTATCGACGGCGAATCCCCCTTGTCGGGACGCCCCGATCACCGATGCGCAAGCCGAACGGATTTTTGGGTTTCTCGCAGCTTTCCCCCCGCCGCTGCTCTGTCCTCTTCCTCCCGGTATGGACAGCGGCGTTTTTCTTTTCGCTGGCGTTTCTCGCCACGGCCGAACCGGCGCGGGCCTTCGGCTTCGAGGACGTCGCCGGGCAGGCCAAGGTGCTGGCCGCCAAGCCGTACAAGGCGCCGGTCGCGCATCTGCCGCGCGACCTTGCCCGGATCTCGGTCGATGAGTACGCCCAGGTTCTCTATCGCCCGCAGCGGGCGGTGTGGCTCGCCGACGGCCTGCCGTTCACCCTGCGATTCCTGCCGCTGGGCGGGATGCGCACGCGGCCGGTCGCGATCCATGAAGTGCAGGGCGATTCCGTCCGGCAGTTCTCCTTCGATCCGGCCGATTACGACTACGGCTCGCGCTCCTCGGCCACGGCCTGGAAGTCGCTCGGCCGGAACGGTTTGGCCGGCCTGCAGGTCCTGTACCCGCTCAATCAGCCCAAATACATGGATGAGGTCATCTCCTTCCTCGGCGCGAGCTACTTCCGCGCCCTGGGGGCGGGGCAATGGTATGGCCTGTCCGCGCGCGGACTGGGGATCGACACCGTCGGCGCTCCGCAGGAAGAGTTTCCGCGCTTCGTCTCCTTCTGGGTCGTGCGGCCGGCCCACGACGCCGACACGATCACGATCTACGCCCTGCTCGATTCGCCCAGCGCCACCGGCGCCTACCGCTTCGACGTGCGCCCGGGCCGCGAGACGGTGGTCGACGTGCATGCGCGCCTCTACCTGCGCAAGGCGGTGGCGACGCTCGAACTGGCGCCCCTCACCAGCATGTTCCTGCAAGGGCCGTCCCAACCCCTGCCGGGCGACGACCGGCCCGCTGCGCACGATTCCAGCGGTTTGATGCTCGCGCTCGGCAAGCCGCAGGGCGGCACCGAATGGGTCTGGCGCCCGCTGGGAAATCCGCCGCATCCGTTCACCACCTCGTTCGCCACCTCGGCCCTGCAGGGGTTCGGCCTGATGCAGCGCAACCGCGATTTTGCGCACTATCAAGACACCGATTACCACTACGAAAAGCGCCCGAGCTGCTGGATCACCCCGATCGGCAACTGGGGGGCCGGCCGAGTCCAGCTCTATCAGTGGACGACGCCCAACGACGATCTCGACAACATCGACGCGTTCTGGATCCCGGATCACCAGCCGGCGCCGGGGCAGCCGCTCGATTTCGCCTACCGGATGCACTGGCAGGGCGACCGGCAGCAGCGGCCCGATCAACTGGGATGGGTGCATCAGACCCGTCTCGGCCATCGGCCGCCATCCGGCCCTCCGGAGAACGTCTGGCATCAGGACCGCACGGTGACCCAGTACACCGTCGACTTCGACGGCCCCGCCTTGCGCCGGCTGCCGGCCGCGTTCGACGCGCCGGGCGAGGTGACCGCGATGGTGTCCGCCAATGCCAACGCGAAGATCCTGTCGTCCAAGGTGTCCCGCATTTCCCCCGATGGCGCGTGGCGGCTGACGCTGCGCTTCCGCCGGTTGCAGGCGTCGCAGCCGGTCGAGCTGCGCGCCGCCCTTCATCACCACAACGAGATATTGAGCGAAACATGGGCAATGGTCATTCCTCCCCAGTGAAGCGTTCCGTCGTCCGTCGGCCGCGCGCCGTCCCCATGGACAGCGCGCCGCCCATCCATCGCGGATCCATGCCGGCCCGGCCGTGGCGCGGCTTCGTCGCCAGCCTGCGCGCAGCGGCGCGCGCCGTCTGGCAAGGTCGGCCCCAGTCGTCGCAGGCGCGGCCGATGCGCGCCGAGCGGGCGTGGGAGCGTGCGGCGCGCGAACGCCGCCGGGTCCTGCTGGCCTCGGTGGCGGTGAGCACCGGGCTCGCGACCGACCTGTTCTCCCAGGTGCTGCCGGCGTCGTCCGATGGCGCGATGCACGCGCTGCAGGTGACGCTGTTCGCGGTTCTTTTCGCCTGGGTTTCGGCGGGATTCTTCACGGCGCTGATGGGATTCGTCGTGCTGCTGCGCGGCGATCGCCACGCGATGTCGGCCTCCTCGCTCGAGGGCGCCCGCGCCGTCGGACCGATCGATCCGCGGGCGCGCACCGCCATCATCATGCCGATCTGCAACGAGGATGTGCGGACCGTGTTCGCCGGCCTGCGCGCGACCTGGGAATCGGTGCGCGCGGGTGGAACGCCGGAGATCTTCGATCTCTTCGTGCTGTCCGACACCAGTGACCCTGCGATCCGCGACGCCGAAGTCGCGGCCTGGCGGACGCTGCGCGACGAGATGGGCACGGGCGCCAGGATCCACTATCGCTGGCGCCAGCGCCGGACCAAGCGCAAGGCCGGCAACGTCGCCGATTTCTGCCGCCGCTGGGGGCGCGACTACCGCTACATGGTGGTGCTCGATGCCGACAGCGTGATGACCGGCGACGTGCTGACCAAGCTCGTCCGGCTGATGGAAGCCAATCCCCGCGCCGGCATCCTGCAGACCGCGCCGCAGACCTGCGGCCTGTCGACGGTGCATGCGCGCGCGCAGCAGTTCGCCGGCCGGGTGGTGGGACGCCTGTTCACGGCCGGGATGCAGTACTGGCAGCTCGGCGAATCGCACTACTGGGGCCATAACGCGATCATCCGCGTCGCGCCGTTCATGGAGCATTGCGCCCTGGCGCCGATCGCCGGAACCGGGGGCCTGAGCGGCGAAATCCTGTCCCACGATTTCGTCGAGGCGGCGTTGATGCGGCGCGCCGGCTACCACGTCTGGCTCGTCCACGACCTGCAGGGCAGCTACGAACAGCAGCCGCCCAATCTCATCGAAGAGCTGCGCCGCGACCGCCGCTGGTGCCAGGGCAATCTGCAGAACGTGCGACTGATCGCCGAACCCGGCCTGCATGGCGTGCATCGCGCGATGCTGTTCACGGGCGCCTTCGCCTACCTTTCCGCGCCGCTGTGGCTGGCGTTCGTGCTGATCGGCCCGGGACTGCGCACGCTGGCGGAATTGCCGGCCGGACGGATCCATGATCTGGCGGCCCTGGCCGCGCTGTGGGGCATGACCCTGGCGATGCTGATCCTGCCGCGGCTGCTGGGCGCGGCGGCGATCATCCTGCGCGGCGAACAACATCTCTACGGCGGGTCGAGCGCGCTGCTGCAGAGCACGCTCATCGAGATGGGGATTTCGATGGTGCAGGCGCCGGTGCGCATGATTGCCCACAGCGTGTTCGTGTTCGTCGCGCTGACCGGCCTGCGCCTGACCTGGAAGTCGCCCCCCCGGGAGGCCAACGACGTGGGCTGGGGCGAAGCCGCGAACCACTTCGGCTGGATCGGCGGCGTCGCCGCCGCCGTCACCGGTGCGATCCTGGCGTTCTTCCCCAACACCATGCTGTGGCTGGTGCCCACCAGCGTTCCGCTGATGATCGCCGTGCCCCTCGTGGTGATGACGAGCCGCTCGCGCCTTGGACAGCAGCTGCGCGCCCGCCGCCTGCTGGTGACGCCGGAAGAGCACTCGGTGCCCGCCGTGCTCAATCTGGCCTGGGAGCATGCGGCAAGAATGCGCGCCTGAGGCCGGCGGAGTCCGCCGGGGCCACGCGTTCGGCAGGCGGACCTCCGCCCGCCGGAACGGCTCCGCTCAGCCTTCCTGCCGCTCGATGAACAGCGAAATCCGCGCGACGCCCTGGTACTCGTCGAACACCGGACGGTAGGCCAGGCGGGCGCGCGGCGGCAGGGTTTCGGCGTGCCGGAACCACATCGCCCGCAGACGGCGTTCGCCCAGCTTCACCGTCATCTGGAGGTGGGCATCCTTGAGGATCCGCTGGTCGAGGATCTCGAATTCGTCGGCGAATAGCGGCGGCGGAAAGCCCTGTCCCCACACGATGCCGTCGATCGCCTGCACCAGCGTCGGCGTGAGCTCCTCCACCGCCAGCGGCCCGTCCGTCACCAGCGTCGGCGCATAGAGCGCCGGGTCGGTGGTTTCGCGCACCGCCGCTTCGAATGCGGCGATGAACGGCTCCAGGGCGGACCTGGAAATCGTCAGGCCCGCCGCCATCGCATGGCCGCCGAACTTGGCGATGAGGCCGGGGTGCGTCTTCGTGACGCGATCGAGCGCGTCGCGGAGATGGACCCCTTCGATCGAACGGCCGGACCCCCGCAGCCAATCGCCGTCGGCGCACGCGAACGCGATGGTCGGCCGATGATGGCGCTCCTTGATCCGCGACGCGATGAGTCCGACGACCCCCTGATGCCAGTCTTCGTGGTGGAGGGTGATCGTGCGGCGAAATTCGCTGCCGGATATCTGCGCATCCGCTCCCGCGAGTGCGACCTCGGCTTCGGCCTGCATGGTGGACTCGATGCGGCGCCGTTCGCGATTGATCTCGTCCAGGCGCAACGCGAGCTGGTCCGCGCGATCGAAGTTGTCGGCGAGCAGGCATTCGATGCCCAGCGTCATGTCGGTGAGTCGCCCGGCGGCGTTGATCCGCGGCCCCAGCGCGAAACCGAGGTCGGACGCCACCGCCTTGCGCGCCTCGCGCCCGGCGATGCGAAAGAGCGCCAGCAGGCCCGGCTGGCAGGCAGCGCGCCGGATGCGCTCGAGGCCGGCCTGCACCAGGATCCGATTGTTGCGGTCCAGCCGCACGAGGTCCGCCACCGTACCCAGCGCGACGAGGTCGAGCAGCACGTCCAGGCGCGGCTGGTCCGCCTCGCTGAAGCGGCCGCGCGCCCGCAACTCCGCCCGCAGCTGCATCAGCACGTAGAACATCACGCCCACGCCGGCCAGGTTTTTTGACGGAAAACCGCAGTCCGGCTGGTTCGGGTTGACGATGGCGCGCGCGGCGGGCAGCCGCTCGCCGGGAAGGTGGTGATCGGTGACGAGCACCGCGATGCCCAGTTCGTTGGCACGGTCCACGCCCTCGATGCTGGCGATGCCGTTGTCGACGGTGATGATCCAGTCGGGCTTGCCGGCGCGATGCCGCAGCGCGAGATCGACGACCTCGGGCGTCAGCCCATAGCCGGTTTCAAACCGGTTGGGAACCAGAAAATCGACATCGGCGCCCAGGGCGCGCAGCCCGCGCACGGCGACGGCGCAGGCGGTGGCGCCGTCGCAATCGTAATCGGCGACCACCAGCAGGCGTTGGCCCTGACCGATGGCGTCGGCCAGCAGGCGCCCGGCGAGCTCGACGTGGGTCAGCGCCGAGGGTGGGTGGATCTCGCGCGTGCGCAACTGCAGATCGGCCTCGCTTGCGACGCCCCGCGCCGCGAGGGCGCGCGCGAGCGCGGCCGGAATGCCCGACTCCTGCAGGCGGCGGGCGGCGGCCGGATCGAAATCCCGGTGCAGAAAACGGGGGTTCATCGCGGCG
>JAKCCX010000021.1 GCA_021838715.1 Pseudomonadota bacterium
TATGTCGCCATCCACAATGAAAACCCCAAGCCGTTCATCTGGACTGCCAAGGCCTCTGACATCCTGCAGAAGGTCATCCGCGCCAATCAGCATTTAAGTTCCAAACAGAACGAAGCACTACACTAGCGCTGCGATCGCCGCTGCGCCGTGACCGGCGGCAAGGGATTCGCCGACAGGACCACCCGATGGGGCAATCCCGATGGGCCAATCCCGATTCCGCAATCCCGATCTGCGCCGGGACGGCGCCGTGCACGTCGTCGGCCTTTGATCCAGCGCATCCCCCGGGCATGTCGGAGATCACAAGCAGGGAATGGTCCGATCGCGGCGTCGGCGCGATACTGCCCGCGTTGCATCCGGGCGCCCGTTCGCGGACAGGCTCATCGGGCGCCTTTCATCCTTCTTTCACGGATAAAAAGGTGACGTCATGGCTATCGTCAAATGGGACCCTTGGCAGGAAATCGAAGACATGTTCGACCGCTACACGCAGGCAGTCGGCTGGCGGCGCCACGGCAAGGCCGGGGAGTTCACCGCCGACGTCGATTGGTCGCCTCAGGTCGACATCGCGGAAACCCCCGAGGCATTCACGATCAAGGCCGAAATTCCGGAGGTGAACAAGGACGACGTGAAGATATCGATCGATCACGGCATCCTGACGCTGCAGGGAACACGCAAGCAGGAAAAAGAGGAGAAGGACAAGACGTTCCATCGCATCGAGCGCTACTTCGGCCGCTTCAGCCGAAGTTTCTCGCTGCCGGAGAACGTCGATTCCACCGGGGTGAAGGCGACGTTCAAGGACGGCATGCTGACGCTGACGCTGCCGAAGGCCGCGCGCAGCGAACCCAAGGCGATCGAAGTCACCGTGGAGTGACCCGGCGCCTCCGCGCGCCCCCGCGGAGGCGCGCGGCACGCCATGGGATGGGACCCGACCTGCGGGCGCGACAACGGCCACTTCCCACCCCGATGGCGGATTCGCTACAATTAACCCCGGCCGGAACGAGGTGAGCAACTCCGGTTCCCCGACGAACGCAAATCGGCCGGCCTGCGGCAACGCCTTGCCGTCTCCCCGACCTTCTCCCGTCCCGCAATGAACTTCGAAGCCACCCTGCGTCCTGGACCGGAACCTGGTCACGTCGCCGCAGCGGCGTTCCGAGAAGACGGCACCCACCGCGTTCCATGACGTCCTCCCTGCCGATGGGCCGTTCTTTCAACGCCCTGTTGGCAGGGCTCGTCTGGCTGCTCGTCGGACTCGGGGGCGAATACCGGGCCGGCGTCGACCGGGTTCGCGCCGATGCGCTCCTCCACGATCGTGCCTTGCGTTTTCTGGGGGACAAGCGCGCCGCCCTCGACAGCGTGCTCAACGCCACCATGTTTCTCAACAGCGGGTTGGTGGCATACGTGCAGGCACACCCCAGACTCGACGCCCGCACGGCGAAGAGCATGCTGCGTACGCTGTACGTCCAGGGACACATCCTGCGCAATATCGGTCTGGCGCCCGGCAACCGCCTGACGTATGTCTATCCCCAGCGGGGGAACGAACGCGCCATCGGACTCTACTACCCCGATCTACCCAACCAATGGCCGGCCGTGCAGCGCGCGATCCGCGACCATGCGCCGCGACTTGCCGGTCCGGTTCGACTGAAGCAAGGTGGAATCAGATTCATTTACCGCGTGCCGGTGTTCCTCGATCCCAGCGGGCGTTATTGGGGCCTGCTGAGTACCGTCATCAATGCCGAAGGCCTGTACGCCAGCGCCCGAATTCGCCCGGATATCGACGGCATGCAGGTGGCGTTGCGCGGGCGCGACGGATCGGGACCGAACGGTCCGGAGTTCTTCGGCGCCCTTGGCCTCTTTGGCACGGATGCCCTGCGGGCGCCGATCCACACCCCCGGGGGCAGCTGGGAAATCGCCGTACGGCCGATCGGCGGATGGCGCGCCGCGGAATCGGCCTCCTGGGTTCGCCTGGCCGCATGGCTGCTGGGCGGCGTTCTCGCGCTCACCCTCTACCAGTTCCTCCGCATGCGCGCGGCGCGCGTGTTCGCGCAGGAGGCGCTCGCCCAAGGCAACGCCAGGCTGAAGGCCTTGTTCGATCTGTCGCCATTCGGAATCGTGCTCACCGACGTCCAGGGGCGATTCACCGAATGGAACGGCGCGCTATGCAACATGCTCGGCGGTTCCCCCGACGGTCGCGCGCTGCGCAATATCGAGTCGCGGTTCTCGCGGCATCTCCTTCCCGGCGAGGAGCCGGCCCGCGGCGGCGCCGCCGCGGCGCGACCCCTCCGCCAGCCGTGGAACGTGGAATGTGCGCGCGCGGACGGCGCAGCCATCACCCTTCGCATCCATGGCATCGAAATCCCGCACGACGGCCCGCAGCGTCCGCAGTGGTACATCGTCGAGGACATCACCGAGGCCAAAGCCGCGGAACAGGAAATTCGCCGCCTAGCGTTCTACGACCCGCTGACGCTCCTGCCGAACCGCCGCCTGCTGCTCGACCGCCTGCACCATGCGCTCGACGCGGGCGCGCGCCGGGCGTCGTTCGGCGCGTTGTTGTTCGTCGATCTCGACGACTTCAAGACCCTGAACGACACGCTGGGACACAATGCCGGAGACGAGCTGCTGGTTCAGGTGGCGCAACGGATCACCTCCTGCCTGCGCAGCGGGGACACTGCCGCCCGCCTGGGCGGGGATGAGTTCGTGATCATGATCGAGGATCTCGCGACCGACGCCGCGGAGGCCGCCAGCATGGCGACGAGCGGCGCGGAGGAAATTCTCGCGGCCCTCAACATCCCCTACCGCATTGCCGGCCAGGATCGCCACAGCGGCGCAAGCATCGGGGTGAAGCTTTTTCAGGCGAACCGCGAACCGGTGGAGGAGTTGCTCCGGCATGCGGATCTGGCGATGTATCAGGCAAAGTCGTCCGGCCGCAACGCGATCCGCTTCTTCGACCCCCGGATGCAGTCGATCGTGAGCCGCAATGCGGCGATGCTCGAAGAGCTCCGCGATGCGGTTCAGGGTCGAGCCTTCGCGCTCTACCTGCAACCGCAGGTCGATGGCGCGATGCGCTGCACCGGGGCGGAGGTTCTTCTGCGGTGGATCCATCCGACGCAGGGCGTCCGGCTGCCCGACGAGTTCATCCGCATCGCCGAAGACTCCGGCATGATCCTGTCGCTCGGCCGTTGGGTCCTGGAGCAAAGCTGCATCCTGCTGGCGGAATGGCGCACGACGCCGGAGTTCGCGGCGCTGACCTTGTCGGTGAACATCAGCGCGCGCCAATTGCAACACCCCGACTTCGTCGATCAGGTTCGCGGTGCGCTCGATGCCAGCGGCGCCGACCCGTCCCGACTGCGCCTCGAACTCACCGAAAGCGCCATGATGGATGCCATGGAAGACGCCATCGCCAAGATGGCCGCACTCCGGCGCATGGGGGTGCGCTTTTCCCTCGACGACTTCGGCACCGGACACTCGTCTCTGGCCTATCTCAAGCGCCTTCCGCTCGATGCGCTGAAAATCGATCGCTCGTTCGTCGACGGGCTCCCCCACGACACCAACGACACGGCCATCGTCCGGACCATCATCGCGCTCGCCCGCAGCCTGGAACTCGAACTAGTCGCGGAGGGCGTCGAGTCCGATGAACAATTCGATTTTCTTTCGTCGTCGGGCTGCCACACCTACCAGGGCTATCTGATCGACCATCCGATCCCGATTCCGGAATTCCACCGCCGGGCGGCGCGGACATGCTATCCGCGGATGCGCCGCGGCGGCGCGGTGGCGTGAGCAACCGGGAAACTGCTACGCTCCGCCGTTTTGACGACGCGACGGCGTGGACGCATTCCATGAATGGAAGGTGTCCGGGAACGCCACGACCCTCATGGATCTCCTGCACATTCTGATTCTCGCCCTGGTCCAGGGCGCCGCCGAACTGCTGCCGGTATCGAGCTCCGCCCACGTGATCGTCGCCGAAAAGCTCATGGGGCTCGACCCCACGGCGCCGGCGATGACCATGCTCCTGGTCATGCTCCACACCGGCACAATGTTCGCCGTCATCGTGTATTTCTGGCAGTCGTGGCGCAAGACCTACTTCTCGTCGATGGCGGAATTCCGGCGCCAGGCTTGGTACATCGTGATCGCCACCGCGGCAACGGGCGTCGTCGGGCTGACGCTGCAGGAAGCGATCAAGCGCGGATTCGCCCACAACGCACCGGATTTCGAGATCGAGCAACTGTTCGGCAACGCCCGGCTGATGGCGGCAGCGCTTCTCGCCGCCGCGGTACTCATCATCGGCTCGGCACGCCTGCCGCAGTCCGGTTCCCGCTCGCTGACGGCGCGGCGCGCCGTGTGGATCGGCGCCGTACAGGGCCTGTGCCTTCCCTTCCGCGGGTTTTCGCGCTCGGGCGCCACCATCTCGACCGGCCTTGCGCTGCGGATCGACCGGCGGCAGGCCGAGGAATTCAGTTTCGCGTTGGCCGTCGCGCTCACGCCCGCCGTACTCGTGAAGGAACTGCACCGCCTGTTCAAGACCGGCGCTGCCGGCGCGATCCAGCACCCGAACGGGTGGCTGCACGCCCTCGCCCCCGACCTGGCCGGCATGGTCTTTTCCTTCCTCGCCGGTCTCGCCGCACTGCGCTGGCTCTCGGGCTGGCTGGAGCGAGGGCACTGGCATTACTTCGGCATCTACTGCGCATTCGCCGCCGCGGTCGTGCTCTGGGTCGGCTGAGCGGCGCCGCCCGGGGGTGAGGGTGACGTGGCGATGACATCGCTGCTTTTCATCGCATTGCACCATTGCGGACACCCGGAAAATCTTCCCCGGTTTCCGCAACGACCGGGTCGCACGCATGACGCTCTCCCACTGTCCCGACGCACATCCTTCCACGCCCGCGGAAGTTCCGCGCATCGATGCGATCCGCGCCGCGTGCCGAGGGACCGGGCTGCGCTTCGCCTTTCAGCCGATCTTTGCCATGAACGAAGCAACCGTCTTCGGCTACGAGGCGCTCCTGCGTCCACCCCAACCCTGGACAGACCCGCTGCACCTGCTCGACGATGCCAGAAAATCCGGCCTCGGAATTGCTCTGGAACTGGCGTGTTGCGAATCGGCGATCCGGGAGTTCGTGGGACAGCGCCTGCCAGGGAAATTGCTGCTCAACCTCGGCGCCCCCACCATGGCCGCCATCGGCGCCGCGCGCAACCCGCTGCTTGCCGCCGCGATCGCCAATGAGCTCCTGCCCAGCCGCATCGTCGTCGAACTGACCGAACGCGAGCCGATCCTCGACCTCGATCGCGTCATCGAAACCACCCGCTCGCTGCGATCCTGCGGCCTCGGCATTGCGCTCGACGACTACGGTGCCGGCTATTCGGGCATGCATCTCTGGCTCGAAATCCAGCCCGACATCATCAAGATCGACCGGTATTTCGTGTCGAACCTCCACGCGTCGCCGGCGAAGTGCGAAGCCGTACGCAGCATGGCGTACTTGGCGGGAAAGCTGGGGACCAGGCTGCTCGCGGAAGGCATCGAAACCCGCGCCGAACTGGCGATTCTGCGGGACCTCGGCGTCCCGTTGGCCCAAGGGTATCTCCTCGGACGCCCCGCCGTCGAGCCATCCCGGGGCATCCCGCAGGACGTCGCCGCGGTGCTGCGTTCGCATCAGGTTGCGGTGATTCCCGAACCGTCGCGCGTGCACGCGCCGGGGGAAACCATCGGGAAACTGCTGATTCCGGTGCCACATACCGACAGCCGCGCAACGAACCATGAGGTCGATCGCCTCTTCAAGGCATCGCCGCAGATCCACGCCATCGCCGTTGTCGATGGCGGCGTCCCGATCGGCCTGATCAACCGGCAACAATTCATCGACCGGCTTGGCAAGCCCTTTCACCGCGAAATCTATGGCAAGCAGCCCTGCACCACGTTCATGAACGCCAGCCCGCTGGTAATCGAGGCCGACACGCCGTTGGAATCGCTGATGCAGATTCTGTCAGGCGACGACCAGCGCTACCTGTCCGACGGGTTCATTATCACCCTGAACGGGTCCTACCTCGGACTCGGGAGCGGCGAAGGCCTGGTGCGCGCGATGTCCGCGCTGCGCATCGAAGCCGCCCGCCATGCCAACCCGCTCACGTTCCTCCCGGGGAACATTCCCATCACCAAACACATCGCACGGCTGCTGCAGAGCGGCGCACCCTTCGCGGCCGCCTATGCGGATCTCGATCACTTCAAACCGTACAACGATCAGTACGGCTACTGGCAGGGCGACGAAATGATCAAGCTCGCGGCCCAGATCATCCTTGCCGAAGTCGACCCGATGATCGACTTCGTCGGCCATGTGGGCGGCGACGACTTCGTCATTCTGCTGCAGAGCACGGACCATCGGGCGCGCTGCGAGTCCATCGTCACGAAGTTCCGTGACGCCGCGCGCGGACTGTACAACGGGGAGGACCGCCTTCGCGAGGGTCTCTATGCCGAAGACCGGCACGGCAACCGGAGCTTTTTCCGGCTCACCGCGATGTCGATCGGAATCGTCGAGATCGCGCCGGGGACGGCCACCACGCCGGAGATGGTCGCTTCGCGCGCCGCGGCGGCAAAGCGCCTGGCCAAAAAGACCGGGGACTGCGTGCAGGAGATCGCGGCTAATGCGGGGCGTCCATGACGCCGAGCAGGAACGCCACGACGACAACGGCCACACCGAGCGCGAATTCCAATGCGATGCTCAGACGCAACCCCCGTTCCGCCTCCCATTGCGCCTGCGGATCGCGGCTGTCGAGGGCAGGCATGTAACGGCCGCGATTGAGCAGCGCCGCCAATCCCATGCCGGCGACGAGCGCGACCTTGCCGATCAGCACGTGGGCATAGTCGGCCTTGATCAGCGCCGCAACGCCGCCGATCCGGAACCAGGCATTGAGCAGGCCGGTGGCGACGACCGTCGCCACCAGGGCCTGTCCGTAGGCGGAGAACCGCCGCAGCAACTCCGCAAGCACATGCGGCCGCAAGCGCGCCACAAAAGAGTAGAGAACCGGCAGCGCCCCAAGCCAGGCTCCCGCAACGAGCAGGTGCAACGCGGCGGTGAGCCGTTGGACGATCCCGGGCAACCCGGACGCCGCCGCGGCATGACCGACCATTGCCACGCTGGCAAGCGCCGCGGCCACCAGAACGTAGACGCCGCGCTCCTGCCAGACCGCATCGCGCTCCGTGGGCAACCACGCCAGGATCGTCGCGCCCAGAACGATCGCCAGGCGCGCCGACCAGATCTGGCCGAACGACGTCTGGCTCATCACGAAACCGATCTGCCGGAGGTTGAGCGCCGCCGCGGGGTCCCCCAGCACAACAGCCGTCTCCACCGCCGGCCACAACAAGCCCGCCACCGAGGCGACGAGCGCGGCCACGCGGAACGCCTTGCGCTCATTCCAGGCGGGGCGAACGCCCAACACGCGCTCCAGGGACAGCACCCCGAACCAGAACATCAGCGCGGCGCCGTGGACTGCTCCGCAAAGGGCGAGTAGGACGCTCAAGGCGATGCCGTGAACCAATAGGTGCCGTGCGTCCGGTGTCCGTCGGCGCCAACGGCGGCCCAACGAACCCGGTAGCGACCGGCGGGCAATTTCCGGTGCAGGTTCAGAACCAGGGTGCGCGGATCACCGCGGGCCACCGTCGCGGCCGGCTCCACAACGGCCTCCCCGCCCCCTGATTCCAAATGGACCGTCGAGAGCGCGGGCTCCAGGTCCTCCGAAAACCGCAAGCGGAGCTCGCGCACCGCGCGCGCCCGGCCACCGGGAGCGGGTTGCGCCGCGCGCAGATGGGGATGCGCCACTGCGATGCCGCAGGCCAGCAGCGCCACCAGGAAGACGGACCAACGCTTGCGATCGGGGCTCATGCGCGGAAAGTGTAATACTTGAAGGTTGTCGGCATTCCCTATTTCCTTTGAGGCGATTTCATCATGTCGGTTCCCCAACCGCAGTGGACCCAGGAACACATCGAGGCGCTATTTGCACTTCCATTCAATGACCTGCTGTTTCGCGCGCAGCAGGTGCACCGCGAGCACTTCGATCCCAACGCGGTCCAACTCTCGACCCTGCTTTCGATCAAGACGGGGGGATGCAGCGAAGACTGCGCCTATTGTTCGCAGTCGAGCCGCAACGACACCGGTCTGCCGGCGGAAAAGCTCATGCCCGTCGCCGAGGTCGTCGATGCGGCCCGTTCGGCAAGGCAGGCCGGGGCAACCCGCTTCTGCATGGGCGCGGCATGGCGCAGTCCCCAGGATCGCCATATCGATGCGCTCGCGCAGATGATCCGGGAAGTCAAGGAACTGGGTATGGAAACCTGCATGACGCTGGGCATGCTCGACGACGCTCAGGCGCAGGCGCTCAAAGAGGCGGGGCTCGATTACTACAACCACAACCTCGACACCGATCCGGAGTACTACGGATCGATCATCACGACGCGCACCTATGACGACCGGCTGCGCACGCTGCGCAGCGTGCGCGATGCCGGCATCAAGATCTGCTGCGGCGGCATCCTCGGCATGGGCGAGTCGCGCCGCCACCGTGCCGGCCTGATCGAACAGCTCGCCAATCTCGACCCCTACCCGGAATCGGTGCCCATCAACCAACTCGTTCCGATCGCCGGCACCCCGCTCGCCGACGCCGCCCCGCTCGATCCGATCGAATTCGTGCGCACCATCGCCGTGGCGCGCATCACCATGCCGCGCGCGCACATCCGTCTTTCGGCCGGCCGGGAACAGATGGGCGATGCGACCCAGGCGCTGGCCTACCTTGCGGGGGCGAATTCGATCTTCTATGGCGAGCGCCTGCTGACCACCAACAATGCCGCCGAAAACAAGGACCGTGACCTGCTCCAACGCCTGGGCATCCGCGCGGAATCGCTGAACGACTGACACCCCGTACGAGGAACCCGCGCAACCCCATGAATCCACACGGGTTATAACGGAATTAGATGCAACTGCAAATTAGAATCGATCTCGCTCGCAAGAGCCTACGAACCGGAAACGATCCGGTCGGCAGGCATGAGATCGCGAAGCCGGACGCGATGCATGCCGCATCCAACAATTTCCGGCAGGGAGTCACCGCATGCACCAAGTCATTCACTACGGCCAAGTCCAGGCCTTCCTGCACGATCCGGCGACCGCGCCGCTGATGCCCTACATGATCCCGTTCCTGATCCTCACCGCCGTGTTCCTCGTCGCGACCGCGATGGGCGCGAAGGAACCCAACTAACCAGCCATTCCGGTTCGGATCGGGCCGCGATGCGGCCCGATCCATTTCCTCTTCCCCAAAAAAAAACAGGCCGCACGAAGGCGGCCGAGTTCTGGTTTTGATTTTCCTTGGTGTAGTTATCATTTCGGCCGTTTCCCGGCCATTCCCCCCGTCTCCCTCCTCGCAATTCCGGTCCAGCGGGTCCGACGCAGCGACACCCGCCTCACGCAAGGCCCGCAGCATATTGGGGTCGTGACGGCTGAACAAGTTGCAGCGCGATCCGTTCGTTGCTTTCCCGCAACGGAACGCAGATCCCCCGAGCAATCCATCGTCCACGCGGTCCGATTCCGGATCCGATTCGGGCCTTCCTGCTCAGCGCACCCGGACCGCGGCACCCGTCGCCACCACCAGCAGCACCGCCACCGACGCCATCGCCCAGGAAAAATGGCCACCGTCGAGCAGGCGTCCAATCGCGAGCGGAATGGTCGCCACGCCGATATCGAGCCCCGAATACACGAATCCGTACACGCGGCCGAACGCGGCGGCGCCGAACCGCGACGCCGCCGCGTGCCGGACCAGCAGATCACGACTCGGCCCCGCGACCCCGGTGCCGAATCCCAGGATTGCCATCGCCGGCAGCAACACGGCCACCGCCAACGCCTTCATCGCCAATTGCGCCGGCACCACGGCAGCCAGCAGCAACGCCACCGCAATGATGCGGTCACTGCGCGCGACATGGCTCGCGAGAAATCCGCCCGCCAACATGCCCGCGGCGCTGCCAAGGAGATACGCCGTCAGCGCCGCGCTGCCCAGCTCGATCGAGATCGGGTACAGATGGGCAAGGATGGTGGGGGCAAAGTTCTGCAGGATTCCCGCAGCCCCGGTGGAAAAGTAGAAAAAGGCGAAACAGGTCCAGACCGTCGCCGATCGCAGAAAGCCGAGGCGGCTCGGGGAGGGGGAGGCACCCGGTGCCGGGCCATGCGTTCCGCCGCCGTGCGCGGCGTGCGCCGGGGACACGGCGAGGTGCCCGCGCTGCGTCCACAGGAAGCCGCCGACGAGTGCCGCGGCGGCGCTGGCGGCGAATCCCGCCGCATGCCAGCCCGCCGCGGCGCCGACCGCGGCCATGAACGACGCTCCGGCCGCCCAACCGAGGTTGCCGACCAGACCGTGCATCGCAAACGCGTGGCCCAGACGACCCGCCGACACCCGACGATTGAGAATCGTGAAATCGGCCGGATGGAAAATCGAATTGCCGGCACCGGCCAGCGCCGCCGCGACCACCAGGCCGGCGTAGGAATGCGCGAACCCCAGCGCGACCCCGGAAACAGCAAGCAAGGCGATCGCGCCCAGCAACATGCGCAGCGCGCCGACGCGATCGACGGCAAACCCCGCCAACGCCTGTCCGGTGCCGCTCACCGCGAAAAACACCGTCGTCAGAAAGGCCACGTCCGTGAACCGCAGGCCCAGGTCGTGCATGATCCAGGGAAACAACGGCGGCAACAGCAGGTGGAAGAAGTGCGAGGTGCCGTGGGCCAGACTTACGAGTCCGACGGTGCTTGCATCCCCACGCCAGGTGCGCGGAAGCGTAGCGTCGTGCATGGTGCGATAATAGACGGCTTTCCAACCGGAACTTCCCATGCGCCGATCGCGTTACTTTTCCCGCGCCCGCCACCACGCGGACGCGGAAACCCTGTCCAAGCTCGCGCGCCGCATGTCCGAATCCGGCAGCCGGATCGAGGATCGGATCTGGGAACGACGTCTGGTCGAATTGATCAATGACCGCCTTGCCCGCGGCTTCGACGAGGTGATCGATGCCGCACTGGACGACCTGGCCACCAACCATGCCGGCGCGTACGACGACCTGGCCGATCTCGCCGAGTCCTGCGCCGAAAGCGGCGCACTCGAAATCGAGGACAAGCGCTACGAGGGCCTGTTGATCGCTCTGCCCGTGCTCGCCTGGTCGCGCTACAAGCTGCCGTCCGGCCCCCTTCCGGCGGCGGTGGTCGACAACGCAACGGTGCAGATCGGTGCGCACCTCGCCGCGCGCGGTGCGCGCTGTGCGGTCGCCGACACGTTCTACTCCATCGACCAATTGCCCGAATCGCTTGGCGAGGTGCGCGACGTCGCGGAGTCGCTGTTCGAGGCCGCGACGCGCGGCCAGCCGCTCAAGGTCGACCAGAAATCGCTGCGCGAACCCATCCTCATGCTCGCCGACTCGCGCTACCTGCTCGCCGCCATCGTCGTTCCCGAGGGCACGCCTGTGTATCACTGGCAGGAAACCGGCGTCGACCCCGACTCGAAGTCGGCGGCGGAAGAGGCCTTCGCCGAGCAGCTGACCAGCGTCCTGGCGCCGGTGATGACAGGATGCCGCTACCGCGTGCTGGCGCCCAATGCGTTCCATGCGGCGCTGCGTTTCGGCGACCGCGAGTTGCGGGCATTTTCGCTCGATGCAGCCGTGTCGTACCTCAAGCTCACCTACGAACTGCTGCCCACCTCGCTGCAGACAACCATCGCACCGTACGAAAACAAGCGCGACCGGCCGGCGACCGAACTGCGGATCGGCATCTCGCGCGCCGACGACGACGACGCGGTGATCGAAGGCGTCGTCTGGCCGCTGCTGGGCGACGACGAAGAGCAGGCGACGGAAGAGGTGGAAGCGGCGATCAAACGCATGGGCATCCACAAGATCGTGACCCACGCCCACCGGTTCCCGCTCGAATACTGCGACGATTGCGGCGCGCCGATGTTTCCCAACCCATCAGGCCACTCCGTGCATACGGAACCGATGGAGGACGACGGCGACCGGCCGGCGAGTCCGCTGCACTGAAAGGCGACGGAATGAAGATCGGCCGCAACGACCCCTGCCCCTGCGGCAGCGGGACGAAGTACAAGCGCTGCTGCATGGCCCGCGACCAGGCACGGGAGGCGGAAGAACGCGAACACGCGGGTGCGACGGAGCGCGCGATCCGTTGGCTGGCCGAAACGCACCGCGACGCGATGGTCGCCGCGTACGAGACGCTGCGGATCTCCCTGGCCGGCGAAGCGCGTCGCGCGGCGCTCGACGCCCTGGACGCGGAAACCCAGTCGCTGCTGCGGATCAACCTGATGGAATGGCTGCTCGCCGAAGGAAGCCTGCCGGGAGACGGCGGACCGCGGCGGATTTCGGATCTGCTGCTCGGCGCGCAGGAACTGGCATGGACGCCGGGACAACGCGCGTGGCTGCAGCGCCTGTCCGAACACCCGCTGCGCCTTTATGAAGTGGTGGATCTCGTTCCCGGGCGCCAGATCACGCTGCGCGATGCGATCCTTCCTGATGCCGCGCCCATCGTGATCGGCGACACCTCGGTCAGCGAATGGGTCCCTGCGGGATCGACGAGCGGTCCGAGCTACGTCGCCTGCCGCGTGCTGCCGGGGCGCGAGGGCAACGAACTGTCCGGCGCGGCCTTTCCTTTCCCGAGGCTCACCGGCCCGGCGGTGGCGGCGATGCTGCGCACCGCCGTCGCCGAACCCGGAAAGTCAGCCACCGACATCGGCCGCGCAATCATGGCCGCGTGGGTCGAGCACCTGTTCACGGAACAACCGTAGGCGGCGCGGCGGGCGCCTCGCCGGGGCGCCGCGAAGCCGGGAAATCCACCCGGCGCCGACGCTCGAACAGGCACACCGCCGCGGCGGCGGCAACGTTGAGCGACTCCACCGAACCGCTGGTCGGAATGCACACGCGCCGCGCGCACACCGCGAGGGACTCCACGGTGATCCCCGCCCCCTCGCCGCCCAGGATCCAGCCGACCGGACGGCCCGCGGGCAGCTCGGCCTCCCACAGCGGCGCGGCATCGTGCGCAACGGCGGCGATCCACTCGCCCCGGAGCATGGCGGGCAGTTCGTGCGCCGCGACGTGTTCATGGATGGCGATCCGGAAATGGGCTCCCATTCCCGATCGCAACACTTTCGGCGCCCAGAGTCCGGCCGTATTCGCCGACGCCAGCACATGGCGGATCCCTGCCGCCGCCGCGGTGCGCAGCAGGGTTCCGGCATTGCCGGGGTCCTGGACCCCGTCCAGATACAGGAGATCCTCGTCGGCGGCATGCGGGCACTCGGGACGCGGCACCGGCACCAGCAGCGTCAGACCGGCGCCCCGCTCCACCGGTGCGATCCGGTCATACAGCGCCGGGGCGATTTCGTGGCACGGCGGACTGCCGCCCGACGCCCCTCGCGTACGCAGCAGGTCCTGCACCATCGCCGCCACCGCGCCCTGCGCGGCAGCCCCGCGGCGCACGAGGATCGCCTCGACGGGAAACCCGGCATCCCCCGCCGCCTGCGCCAAATGAAGCCCTTCCGCCAAGGTCTGACCGAACTCGCGCGCCGCCCGCGGCGCCGTCGCGATCCGCAACCAACGGCGGTACGAGGGGTTCGATTCGGAGGTGATCGCGATCACGGCCGGAACCAATCCAGGCTACGGTCGGCGCGCGCCGCCGCGTCGCGTACCGGCGCGAAGGAGCGGCGATGTGCCGGACACGGCCCGCGCTCGCGCAGCAGCGCCAGGTGCCGCGGCGTGGGGTAGCCGAAATGGTCGGCGAATCCATACCCCGGATACTCGGCGTCAAGCGCGCGCAACAGCGCATCGCGATGGGTTTTCGCAAGGATCGACGCGCAACTGATTGCGGGCTCGGTGGCGTCGCCGCCGACGATCGCGCGCGCGCCAATGGCAAGGCGCGGCAACGTATTGCCGTCGATCAGCGCGAATTCGGCGGCGGGCGACAGCGCCTCGACGGCGCGCCGCATCGCCAGCAGGCTTGCCTGCAGAATGTTGTGCGTATCGATCTCCTCGACACTCGCGACCGCCACGCTCCAGGCCAGCGCGCGTTCGCGGATGCCTTCCGCCAGCCGTTCGCGCTGCCGCGCCGACAGACGCTTCGAATCCCGCGCCCCCTCGATCGGCCGATCGGGGTGCAGGATGACCGCCGCAGCCACGACCGGACCCGCGAGCGGCCCGCGTCCGGCCTCATCGACGCCGGCAACGTACTGCATGGGTTCCCTCATGGACGCACCCTCACCCCCGCCGCGCCGTCTCGATCGTCTGCAGGATCGCCGCCGTCGCCAAGACCGGCGTATCGCGCCGCAACGACTCGTGCATCGCGCAATAGCGCTCGTGCAGACGCCGCCGCCCTGCCTCGTCTGCCAGCACGTCGAGCAAGGCCCGGGCAATCGCCGGCGCCGTCGCCTGCTCCTGCAACCGTTCCGGAACGATCGTCTCGCCGGCCAGGATGTTGGGCAAACCCACCCACGGCAGGTAGCCTCCGATCCGCCGCATGATCCACGCCGAAGACGCCGGCATGCGGTAGGCGATCACCATGGGACGCTTGTAGAGCGCGGCTTCCAGCGTCGCCGTGCCGCTGGCGACCAGCACCCCGTCGCAGGCTTCCAGACAGTCATGGGAACGGCCGTCGAACCAGTGCAGGCGCTCCTGCACTTCCGGGCGCGACGCGATCTGCGACTCCACCATCGCCCGCAGACTGCGGTCGGCCACCGGCAGCAGGAACCGCGCGGCGGGATGCGCGCGCGCGATCTCCCGCGCCGCGTCCAGGAATACCGGACCGATGTACTCCACCTCGGCACGCCGGCTTCCGGGCAGCAGCGCGACGATCGGGGATCCCCTCCCGGCAGCGCCGTCCAGCCCCAGCCGCGCGCGGGCGGCCTCCGCATCCGGATCCATCGGAATCTCGCTCGCCATCGGATGACCGACATAGCTCGCCGGGATCCCGGCCCGATGGTAGATCTCCTGCTCGAACGGAAACACCAGCAGCACGCGGTCGGCGGCCTTGCGGATCCGCTCGATGCGCCCGCCGCGCCACGCCCAGATCGACGGGCTCACGTAGTGCACCGTCGGGATCCCCGCGCCCCGCGCCTTCGCCTCCAGCGCAAGATTGAAATCCGGCGAATCGACCCCGACCAGCGCCGCACAACGGCTCGCGACCAGACGGTCGAACACGCCCCGGCGCAGCCGCAACAGGCGGGGCAGTTCCCGCAACACCTCGACGTACCCGCGCACGGAAAGCTCGCGCACGTGATGCCACGCCTCGCAGCCCGCCGCGACCATGCGATCGCCCGCGATTCCCGCTGCCGCGTACGGCGGATCGTGCCGCCGCAGCGCCGCGACCACCGGCGCCGCGAGCAGATCCCCGGAAGCCTCCCCGGCTACGAAAGCGATGCGCTCAGACATGGGGAAAATTCGATGCGATGGCGCAAGACCGGTCCGCGCAGAGCATTTCGTTCCGCGCGGCCTTAGCGAACGATCCCCCGCCCCGGCACCGCCAGAAACTCGGTGAAAACCCGCAACACCGCCGCGCAATCGTCCGCAAGTTCCGCGATCCGCGATTCCAGCGCCGCGCGCGCCTCGGCCAGCGGCAGATTTTCCCGATACACGGTGCGATACGCGCGCCGCAGTTCCGCAATCGCCTCCGCCGAAAACCCGCGCCGCCGCAGCCCCTCGACATGAACGCCATGGGCCTGCGCCGGATTCCCGCTGCACATCACGTAGGGCGGCAGATCCTGCAACAGAATCGTGCCGCCGCCGCACATCGTATGCAGGCCCACCCGCACGAACTGATGCACGGCCGACATGCCGCCGATGATCGCGTAGTCGGCCACCTGCACGTGCCCCGCCAGTTGGACCGCGTTGGCGAGAATCGTGTTGCTGCCCACGACGCAGTCATGCGCAACGTGAACGTAGCCCATGATCCAGTTGTCCGACCCGATCCGGGTCACGCCGCCGCCCTGCACCGTCCCGGTGTTGATCAGGCAGTGCTCGCGGAACAGGTTGCCGTCGCCGATGACGAGTTGCGTGTCTTCGCCGGCATATTTCTTGTCCTGCGGCTCGGTGCCGATCGAGCTGAAGGGAAAAATGCGATTGTTGGCGCCGAGGACGGTGTTCCCGGCCAGTACGGCGTGCGCGCCGACCGAGGTTCCGGGTCCGACCCGCACCTTCGCGCCGATCAGCGCATACGGCCCGACGTCGACACCCTCGGCCAGTTCCGCGCCGTCCTCGACGATCGCCGTGGCATGCACCTTGGCCATCGATCAGGCCCCCGGACCATTGCACAAGCCGCCGGAGGCCTCCGCAGCGCCCGCGCCGCCGCCGGTGCCCGGCGCCTCGACCTGCCGGTACGCACACATCAACTCCGCCTCGCAGGCGACCTGTCCGTCGACCAGCGTGCGGCCGAGGAATTTGGCGATGCCCCGCATCTCGCGTTCCATCGTCACCTCCAGGCGCATCTGGTCGCCGGGCATGATCGGCCGCTTGAAACGCGCCTTGTCGATGCCGGCGAAGTAGTAGAGCCCGTCGGAATGCGCCTTCTGCCCATGCGTCACGAACGCCAGGATCGCCGCCGCCTGTGCCATCGACTCGAGGATCAGGACCCCGGGCATGACCGGATAGTGGGGGAAATGCCCGGTGAACACCGGCTCGTTGGCCGATACGTTCTTGAGCGCAACGATGCGCTTGCCGGATTCCACCTCCAGCACCCGATCGACCAGGATGATCGGAAAGCGGTGGGGCAGCAGGGACAGGATTTCGCGAATGTCCATCATGATGTCTTCTCGTCTTGATCGCCCGACCCAGGGGCGTTGGCAGGGTTCGATTGGTGCAGGGCTTCCAGCCGGCGGATGCGATCGCGCAGTTCGACCAGGTGGCGCAACAGCGCCGCATTGCGCTCCCAGTCGCGGTTGCGCATCATCGGGAACACGCCAGTATAGAAATCCGGCTCGCGCAGGCTGCGCGAAACCAGCGTGCCGGCGGCGACGATCGTGCCGTCGACGATCTGCAGATGACCATGGATCATCGCCGCACCGCCGATCTGGCAATGGCTACCGATGACGGCGCTGCCGGCGATCCCGACGCAGCCCGCGATTGCCGTATGCGCGCCGATCCGGCAATTGTGTCCGATCTGCACCTGGTTGTCGATTTTCACGCCGTCCTCGACGACCGTGTCCCCCGCCGAGCCGCGGTCGATCGTCGTGTTCGCGCCGATCTCGACGTCGTCGCCGATGCGGACGATCCCGGTCTGCGGAATCTTCACCCAGGTGCCGCGCAAGGGTGCGAACCCGAACCCATCGGCGCCGATCACCGCGCCCGAATGGATGATCGCCCGGCGACCGATCCGGCAGCCGGCGTAGACCTGCACGCCGCCGTACAGCCGGCTCTCCGCGCCGATCTGCACGCCGGGGCCCAGTACGCAGCCAGGTCCGATCCAGACGCCGGCCTCGACCACCGCCCCCGCCCCGACGACGGCATGGGCGTCGATCCGCGCCGCCGGATCGATCCGGGCGTCGGGTGCGATGGCCGCGCTGGCGGCGCAGCCGGGCACCAGCGTCTCCGTCGGAGCAAGCGCCTGCGCTGCGAAGGCATACCACGCATAGGGCGCATCGCAAACGATCAGCGCGCCATGCGCCCGCCCCTCCGGAAACAATGCCGCGCAGTCCGCACCGGACAACACGATCGCGCCGGCGCCGCTCTGCGCCGCCATGGCGCGATAGCGCGGATTGGAAAGAAACGCAAGATCGCCCGGCCCCGCGGCGTCGAGCGCGGCGGTGCCGGATATGGACACGCCCACCCCGCCCTGCGGCGTCGCCGCAAGCGCCCCGTGGCTTCGCCGTTGCACCTCGGCGATCAGGTCAGCGACCGAAAATGTCCCGCCAGGCGCCTCCGCCATCGGCTCAATGGGCGTTCTGATCCAGGGCCTTGAGCACCTGGTCGGTGATGTCGATCTTCGGGTTGACGTACACCGCATCCTGCAGGATGACGTCATATTTCTGCTGCTGGGCGATCTGGCGCACGATCCGCTGCGCGTTGCCGAGCAGGGTCTGCAGTTCCTCGTTCTTGCGCTGATTGAGGTCGTCCTGGAATTCGCGACGCTTGCGCTGGAACTCGATGTCCATCTCCTGCAGCGCCCGCTGGCGCTGCGCCCGCTGGGCATCCGTGAGCACCGGACCGTCCTTCTCGAACTGGTCCGCGGCCGCCTTGAGCTTGGCGCTCATGGCCTGGAGTTCCTTGTCGCGAGGTGCGAATTCCTGCGAAAGCCGTTCCTCCGCCGTCTTGGCCGCCGTGGACTCGCGCATGATGCGCTCGGTGCTGACATAGCCGATCTTGACCGCCGGGTCGGCAATGACCGCGGGCGCGGCCGACGCCAAAAGGACGGCCAGCATTCCCGCTGCCAGCCATTTCGTATGTTGCATCGATGTCCCTTCGGAGTGTGGATGGCGGAATTCTGCCACAGCGCCGAGCGGTCAGAATCCGGTTCCGATCTGGAACTGGAAGCGCTGGGTCATGTCGTACGGCTGCATGTGGAACGGGAAAGCGTAGCTCAGCTTGAGCGGGCCCATGGGCGAAATCCACGCGATCCCGATACCCGTCGCGTAGCGCATCTGGGACAGGGTCACGTTCTGGCCCGGCCCCCAGACGTCGCCGCCGTCGAGGAACATCAGCGCCCGCAGCGACCGGTCGGCGCCGGGCAGCGGCGCCTGCACCTCCATCGAGCCGGTGAGCATCTTGTTGCCGCCGATCGGATTGCCGTTCGGATCCCGCGGACCCAGCGTTCCCCAGAGATAGCCGCGGACACTGCCGATGCCGCCGGCATAGAAGTTCTTGAACAGCGGAAACTCCTTGCCGTTATACGCATTGCCGTATCCGCTCTGGCCGTCGAACGCCAGCGTGAAATCGTCCGGCAGCGGCAGATAGTCCTGGATCTGATAGGTCGCCTTGTAGTACTGCAGGTTGAGCAGCGGCGTACCGGCCTCCACCGACAGGTTCTGGTAGGTCCCGTCGGTCGGGATCATTGCGCTGTCGCGATGATCGCGCGCCCACCCGAGCGTGGCGATCATGCCGAGCGCCGCGTTGCCGTAGCGGTTGACGTAGTCGATGTAGCTGAACGGGCTCGCCGACGTCAGCGTGACGTCGTCCTCCTCGAGACCCGCCCCCAGGAACACCGTGTCGAACTCGGTGAACGGGATGCCGAATCGCTCGGAGAACCCCTTCGAGCCGATGTCCACCGTCGCCAGATTCAGGCGCGAAAAGTTCGAGTTCTGGATATAGATCGAGTCCGTGCGGCTGACCCCGTCCTGGGTGAAATACGGATCCGTGTGGGTCAGCATGTACGTCCGCGACACGAAACTGGTATCGAGCTGCAGACTGAGCGAATGCCCGGTGCCGAAGATGTCCTGCTGCGTGTACGAACCCGAAAGCACCAGGTGCTCGGCGCTGCTGTACCCGGCGCCGGCGGAGATCGAGCCCATGGGCTTTTCGTTGACGTTGTAGTTGACGTCGATCTGGTCGTGCGTCGCCGGCACCGCCGGCGTGTCCACAGTCACCTTGTCGAAGTAGCCGAGGCGGTCGATCCGGTCCCGCGACAGGCGCACCTTGTCCGAGTCGTACCATGCCGACTCGAACTGCCGGATTTCGCGCCGGATCACCTCGTCGCGCGTATGCGTGTTGCCGCTGATGTTGACGTGGCGGACGTAGGCCCGACGCCCGGGATCGATGAGGAAGGTGAACGCCACCAGTTGCTTGGCCTTGTTTGCCTCGGGAATCGGCGTGGCGGTGGCGAACGCGTAGCCCAGCTCGCTCAGCCGGTCGGTCATGCGCTTGGCGATCGCCGTCATCTTGCCGCCGTTGTAGATGTCCCCCGGCTTGACGTCGATCATCTTGCGGAACTCGGAATCGAGTCCCAGCGTTTCCCCGGCCAGACCCACCTTCGACAGGCGATAGCGCTCGCCCTCGGAGACGTTGATGGTGATGTAGATGTTCTTCTTGTCCGGGCTGATCGTGACCTGGGTCGATTCGATGCTGAAATCGAGATAGCCCCGCGCAAGATAGAAGGACCGCAGCGTCTCTTCGTCGGCCTGCAGCTTCTGGCGCGCGTATTTGTCGTGGTTCGAATACCAGGTGAACCACGTCGGCGTCGAAAGCTTCATCTGCTTGTGCAGTTCTTCCGACGAAAAGGCGTGGTTGCCCGTGAACTGGATCTCCTGGATACGCGCCATCGAACCCTCGTCGATCTGGATCCGGACGTTGACGCGGTTGCGCTCCACCGGGGTCACGGTCGTCGCAATGTGAACGCCGTACAGCCCCTTGGTGAGGTACTGCATCTTGAGTTCCTGCACCGCGCGGTCGAGCAGCGAGCGGTCGTAGACCCGCCCCGCCGTGAACCCCACCTCCTTGAGCGACTTCTTCACCGCATCCTTGTCGAACTCCTTCATCCCGCTGAGTTCGACCTTCGCGATCGCCGGGCGCTCCTCGAGATCGACGATCAGGACGTTGCCCTCCGCCTCCAGGCGGATGTCCTTGAACAACCCGGTATGGTAGAGCGCATGGATCGCAGCGATGCCCTGCGCCGGCGTATAGCGGTCGCCGACGTGGATCGGCAGATAGCTGAAGACGGTTCCGGTCTCGGTGCGCTGCACACCCTCGACGCGGATGTCCCGCACGACGAAGTCCTGTGATTCCTGCGCCAGCGCGCTGCCGCCCACCGCCGCCAAGGCCGCCAGCACCGCGGCGCGCATAGCCGCCGCATGCAAACGCCCAGCCTGCGGGCGGCGCGCACCGCCCGATATTTCTACATTCCGACGCATGGAAAAAGGATTCGCGAAGCCAGTTTCGATTCTTGTGTGCCCGCGCGCTTCAGGAAAGCAAACGCATCACATCGTTATATAGGGCAAGCAAGGTCAGCAGGACCAGTATGCCGACGCCCGCACGCTGCGCCATCTCCATCGCGCGTGCCGACGGCGGTTTTCCCCTCACCACCTCGATCGCATAGTACAGCAAGTGCCCTCCATCCAGAATCGGAATCGGCAGCAGGTTGAGCACACCCAGGCTGATCGAGACCAGGGCGAGAAATCCCATGTACGCCTCGAGTCCGAGGCGCGCCGTCTTGCCGGCGGCGTCGGCGATGCTCACCGGGCCGGAAAGATTCCGCCAGGATGCCTTGCCGACGATCATCCGGCCCACCATCCGCAGGGAAAACACCGAGGTCTCCCAGGTCTGGCCGGCGGCCCGGGCCAAGGCCGCGACGGGCCCGTACCGCACCCGCTGCCATTGCGAAAAATCGATCCCGACCCGCCCGATCGCCTTGCCGCCCGGGATGGGGACCGTCTCGGGCACGATGGCCACCGTGCGGCGCACGCCGTCGTGCAGAATTTCCCAGGTCTGCCGTTTCCCGGCTGCAGGCCGGACCGCGAGGCCGACCTCCGAAGCCGTCCGGATGGCAGCGCCATCGATGGTCACGATCCGGTCGCCCACGGTGATTCCCGCCCGCTCTGCCGGATCGCCGGGCAGCAGGCCCCGCACCACCGGCGCCCCCGCGCCGCGCACGATGCCCAGCCGGTCGAACCACGCCGCGTCGACGTCACCCGCCCCCTGGGTCGAAAGATCGAGCGTCGCCACCCGCTCGGCGCCACCAATCCCCCGCACCCGCAATCGGACCACGCCATCGGAAACCGCATCGTCCAGCACATCCCAGCGCAGTTCGTTCCAGGAACGGACCGCCCGGTCGTTGCAGGCCAGCACGAGATCGCCATCGCGCAGTCCGGCTTCGGCCGCCGGGCTGCCGGCCGGCGCCGGCCCCAGAATCGGCAGCGGCTCCCAGGTGCCCGCCATGTGCAGAATCCAGTACAGCAGCACCGCGAACAGCAGGTTCGCCGCCGGCCCGGCGGCCACGATCGCCGCCCGCTTGACGACGTTCTGGCGGGAAAACGACCGCGGCAGCTCGGCCGGCGCGATCGGCAGGCAGTCCGGATCGCGCTCGTCGAGCATCTTCACGTACCCGCCGAACGGCACCTGCGAGATCACCCACTCGGTGCGGTCGGGGCCGGAAACGCGCCGCAGCAGGGGCTTGCCGAACCCGACCGAGAACCGCAGCACCTTCACGCCGACGAAGCGTGCCACCAAGTAGTGGCCCAGCTCGTGGACCACGATGAGGAGTCCCAGCGCGACGACGAACGCCGCGATGGTGATCACGAAATCCATGCGCCCCCGCGCACCGCCTTCTCGGCAACGCCGCGCGCCCAGGCATCGATCTCCAGCACCTCCTCGACCGAGGCCGGCGCCGGCGCCTGCAAGGCATCAAGGGTGCATTCGATCGTTGCGGCGATGCCCAGGAACGACAGGCGGCGCTCCAGAAACGCGTTCACCGCCACCTCGTTGGCGGCGTTGAGCGTGATGCTCGCCGCCGGCCCGGCGGACAAGGCGCGATAGGCCAGCCCCAGGCAGGGAAACCGTTCGAGATCCGGCGCCTCGAAGTGCAGCGCGCCAAGGCGCAGGAAATCGAGACGGGGCGAGCCGCTCTCGATCCGCTCCGGATATCCCAGGCAATACGCGATGGGCGTGCGCATGTCGGGCGTTCCCAATTGCGCGAGCACCGACCCGTCGCCGAATTCGACCATCGAGTGGATCACGCTCTGGGGATGGACGACGACGTCGATGCGATCGCGCCCGAACCCGAAGAGCCAGCTCGCCTCGATGACCTCGAGGCCCTTGTTCATCAGGGTTGCCGAATCAACCGAGATCTTCCGACCCATGCTCCAGTTCGGATGCGCGCAGGCTTCCTCCGGCGTGATACCGGCGAAATCGCGCCGTTGCCGGAACGGTCCGCCCGAGGCGGTGAGAATGAGGCGGCGGACGTCGGCGGAGCCATTGGCCGACGCGGCCCCGGCGAGGCATTGGTGGATCGCATTGTGTTCGCTGTCCACCGGCAGCAGGGTCGCGCCGCCGGTCCGCACCGCGTCGAGCAGCAGGGAACCGGCGCAGACCACCGATTCCTTGTTTGCGAGCAGCAGCCGTTTTCCGGCCCGCGCAGCGGCGATCGAGGGCAGCAGACCGGCCGCACCGACGATCGCGGCGACGACGACCTGCGCATCTTCGCACTGCGCCGCCTCGACCAGCGCGCCGGGGCCGCTGCGAACCTCCACGGCGCCATCGGCCAGACCGGCCGCGCGCAGCGCATCTCGCAGCGCGCCCTCGCGCGCCGCATCGCCGATGACCGCCAACCGGGGGCGGAAGCGCACGCACAACTGCGCCAGTTCCTCGACGCGCGACTGGGCGGTGAGCGCGGTGACGCGGAACCGGTCGGGATGGCGGGCGATCACGTCGAGCGTGCTTGCGCCGATCGATCCGGTCGCGCCGAGAATGCTTACCCCTTGGGAAGGTACGTGTTGCATGGGAATTCGGGTCCTGTCAGGAAACGCGCATCAGCCACCACTGCGCGAAGACGGCGAGCGCAACCGCCGGCAGCGTCGCATCGATCCGATCCCAGACTCCGCCATGGCCGGGCAGGATCGTACCGCTGTCCTTGACTCCCGCCTGCCGCTTGACGAGGCTCTCGAACAGATCGCCGACGACGCTCAACGCAACGAACACGACCAGGATCGCGGTCCCGCCCACCGGCGTCGCCCGCAGCAGCGCCACCGGCCAGAGATCCGCGCCCGGCGACGACAGCCGCAATGCCCAGGCGCATAACGCGACGGCAACCACGGCACCGCCCACACCCTCCCAGGTCTTCCCGGGACTGATCCGCGGGGCGAGCTTATGCCTGCCGATTGACCGGCCGGTGAAATACGCCGCGGCATCGGCCAGCCAGACCAGCGCGAGCACCGAAAGCGTCCAGCCGGCGCCCTGGTGCAACAGCCGCGCCACGCACAGCCAGGCGGCCCCGCCCAGCGCAAATGCCGCGGCGATCGAAATCGCGTCCGGGATCCGCATCGCGCGGTCCGCCGGCCGCCGCTGCGCCGCGACCAGCACCCCTGCGATCGCGAACCAGAGCGCCACCGCGCCCCCCGCGACCGCGGCGAGCGCCGCCGGCGCAGGCCGGAATCCCATGCGGTCCAGCGACCAGGCGGCCGCCGCCGCGATCGCCGCCGCCGCCGCGGCAATCGGCGTGCCGACACGCGCGAGCCGCAACCATTCGAAGAGCGCGACCCCAAGAAACACCGCCGCGGCCGTCACCAGCCAGGCAATGCCGAGCGCGCCCAAGAACATCACGCCGGCAAGCAGCGCGGCCGCCGTATAGATGCGGGTTTTCAGCATCGCGCGCCGCCCGGATCCCGCACCTGCTCGCTCGTCCGTCCGAAGCGGCGCTCGCGCCCCGCATACCAGGACAGCGCCCGGGAAAACGCCTCGGCACCGAAATCGGGCCACAGTGCCTCGGTGAAGTAGATCTCGGCGTAGGCCAGTTGCCAAAGAAGAAAGTTGCTGATGCGCTGCTCGCCGCTGGTGCGGATCAGCAGATCCGGGTCGGGAGCGAAGGACAGCGCCAGGTGTTGCGCAAACGATGCCTCGTCCGGCAGAACCCCGGTATCGCGGTATGCCTGCGCAAGTTTCGCCGCGGCCTGCACGATGTCCCAGCGGCCGCTGTAGCTCGCGCAGATCGTGAGGTGCAGCCGGGTTGCAGCGTCTCCCGGCACCGCCGTGCGATCCTGGGCGCTCCGGATGAGTTCGCGCAGCTTCGGCTCGAACGTGTCGATCTGCCCCACGACGTGCAGCCGCACGCCGTTGCGGATCAAGCCGTCGATCTCCTTCTGCAGGGAACTCATGAAGAGGCGCATCAGCACCGAAACCTCTTCCGCCGGCCGGGCCCAGTTCTCGGAGCTGAATGCGAACAGGGTCAGGTACTCCACCCCGTGCGCGATCGATGCCTCGATGACCGCGCGCACCGATTCCACTCCGCGGGAGTGCCCGGCGACGCGCGGCAGAAAGCGCGCCTTGGCCCAGCGCCCGTTGCCATCCATGATGATGGCAACATGGCGCGGAACCGCCGCGCGCGCGGAATGGGGATGCCGATCCGCAGCCATCGGACCAACCAACGGCGCGGCCATCAGACCGTCAGGATCTCTTTTTCTTTTTCCGCGACGAGGCGATCGACGTCGGCGACGAAGCGATCGGTCAGCTTCTGGATGTCATCCTGCGCGCGTCGTTCCTCGTCCTCGGAAATTTCCTTCTTCTTGAGCAGTTCCTTGAGATGCTGATTGGCGTCGCGTCGCAGATTCCGGACGGCGACCCGCGCATCCTCCCCCTCGCCCTTGACCACCTTGGCCAGATCGCGCCGTCGTTCCTCGGTGAGCGCCGGCATGGGAACGCGCAACAGGTCGCCCTGCGCGGCGGGGTTCAAGCCGAGGTCCGATTCGCGGATCGCCTTCTCGATCGCCGAGAGCAGCTTTTTCTCCCACGGCTGCACGCTGAGGGTGCGCGCATCGAGCAGGCCGACGTTGGCCACCTGCGTGATCGGAACCATCGATCCGTAGTAGTCGACCTGCACGTGGTCGAGAATGCCCGTGTGCGCGCGTCCGGTCCGCACCTTTGCCAGGTCCGTCTTCAATGCCTCGATCGACTTGAGCATGCGGCTCTCGGTCGTCGTACGAATTTCCGCGATGGTCATGGAGTCTTCCCCGCTGCTGGTTATGCGTGTACCAAAGTACCTTCGTCCTCGCCGTTCACCGCGCGCATCAGCGCGCCCGGCCGCGAGATGTTGAACACCCGGATCGGCAGGCGCTGATCGCGGCACAAGGCGAATGCCGTCGCATCCATGATGCGCAGATCGCGCGTCAAGGCATCGTCGAACGTGATGCTCGCGTACCGCACCGCGCCGGGATCCTTGCGGGGGTCGGCCGAATACACGCCGTCGACCTTGGTCGCCTTGAAGACGACCTCGGCGCCGACCTCCGCGCCGCGCAGCGCCGCCGCGGTATCCGTGGTGAAGAACGGATTGCCGGTGCCTGCGGCGAAGATCACGATCTTGCCCTCATCAAGGTAGCGCATCGCCTTCGGGCGGATGTACGGCTCGACCACCTGCTCGACATGGAGCGCCGATTGCACGCGCGCTTCCAGCCCGGCATGGCGCATGGCATCCTGCAACGCCATCGCGTTCATGATCGTCGCCATCATCCCCATGTAATCCGCCGTGGCGCGATCCATCCCCGCGGCGCCCAGCGCGACGCCGCGGAAGATGTTGCCGCCGCCGATGACGATGGCGACCTGCACGCCCATGCGCTGCACGTCGCCGATGTCGCGGACCATGGTTTCGATCGTATTGCGGTTGATGCCGAATGCGTCCTCGCCCATCAGGGCTTCACCCGACAACTTGAGCAAGATCCTCCGATACATGGCCATGGTGCCGCGCCCTTCCGCTATTCGCCGCGCGCCGCGGCGGCCTGTGCCGCCACTTCCGCCGCGAAATCGGTCTGCTTCTTCTCGATGCCCTCGCCCACGACGAACACCGTGAAGCCGTGGACCGTCGCGCCGCGGCTCTTCAGCAGCTGCTCGATGCTGAGCTTTTCGTCCTTGACGAAGGTCTGCCCGAGCAGCGTGACCTCCTTGAGGAATTTCTGCACGGCGCCATCGACCATCTTCGCCTGGATTTCCGCGGGCTTGCCCGATTCCGCCGCCTTCTGCTGGGCGATCGAGCGCTCGCGCGCGATGTCCTCGGCGTCCACCTCGTCGGAGCGCAGCGCCTTCGGACGCGCCGCGGCGATGTGCATCGCCAGGTCCTTGCCCAACGCGGCGAGATCCCCGCCGTCCTTGCCGCCCACATCGACCAGCACGCCGATGCGCGCGCCGCCGTGGATGTACTGGGCCGCGCGGCCTTGCGCGCGCAGTCGCACGAAACGGCGCACCGTCAGGTTCTCTCCGATCTTGCCGACCAGCGCGGCGCGCGTCGTTTCGACGGTCCCGGCGCCCAGGGCCAGGGCCGACAACGCCGCGACGTCCGCCGGATCGTTGGCCAGCACCAACCCCGCCAGATCGCGCGAGAACGCCAGGAAATCGTCGTTCTTCGCGACGAAATCGGTTTCGCAATTGACTTCGACCATCGCGGCATTCCTGCCGTCGGCATCGGTGGCAATGGCGACCACGCCTTCCGCCGTGGTGCGCGCCGCCGCCTTGGCGGCCTTGCTGCCGAGTTTGACCCGAAGGATCTCCTCGGCCTTGCCCAGATCGCCGTCGGCTTCGGTGAGCGCCTTCTTGCACTCCATCATCGGCGCGTCGGTCTTCTCGCGCAGTTCCTTGACCATGCTTGCGGTGATTTCCGCCATTTCTTTCTCTCCAATACGCGAAAGGGGCATCCCTGCCCCTTTCGCCATCCATCAAAAACCAGGGGCTTACGCCTCTTCCGAAGCGGAGCCTTCCTCTACTTCCACGAATTCGTCGCCGCCCGCCGCGGCAACCACGTTCTGCAACCCGAGCGCCTTGCCCTCGAGGATCGCGTCGGCGACGCCGCGCGCGTACAGGCGGACCGCCCGGCTGGAATCGTCATTGCCCGGAATGACGTAGGTGACACCCGCCGGCGAGTGGTTGGTATCGACGATGCCCACCACCGGGATGCCCAGCTTCTCAGCCTCGGTGATGGCGATCTTGTGATAGCCGACATCGACCACGAACAGGGCGTCGGGCAGCGTGTTCATGTCCTTGATGCCGCCGATCGAGCGATTGAGCTTGTCGATCTCGCGGGTGAAGGTCAGCGCTTCCTTCTTCGACATGCGCTCGAGCCCGCCGTCGGCGACGATCTGCTCCATGTCCTTGAGGCGCTTGATCGAGGTCTTGATGGTCTTGAAGTTCGTCAGGAACCCGCCCAGCCAGCGCTGGTCGACATACGGCATGCCGGCGCGGGTGGCTTCCTCGACCATGATCTCGCGCGCCTGGCGCTTGGTGCCGACAAAGAGCACCGTACCGCGGTTCGACGCGGTCTGGCGCAGGAATTTGGCCGCCTCGCCGAACTGTTCCACCGTCCGTTCGAGGTTGATGATATGAATCTTGTTGCGATGGCCGTAGATGTACGGGGCCATCTTGGGGTTCCAGAAACGAGTCTGGTGTCCGAAATGGACACCCGCTTCCAGCATTTCACGCATGGTGACGGACATGATCGACTTCTCCAAGGTTGGGTCTGACGCAACTGCCAAAAAACCGGAAAGCACCTTGGCGGCAGCGCGCGCGTTTACGAAACTTCTGAAGCATCTCCCGAACCCAGGATGCCCGCGGGGCGAATTTTCCCGGGAAAATCGGTAGAGCTTTGTATTATATCGATTCTTGGAAACGACACCCTCTTCATGCCCCCGACCATAAAATCCCCTGCCGAAATCGAGGCAATGCGCGTCGCCTGCCGCCTGGCGGCGGAAGTCCTCGATTTCATCGCCCCCCACGTCTCCCCCGGCGTGACGACCGAACATCTGGACAAGCTCTGCCACGACTACATGGTCGACGTGCAGGGCTGCATTCCCGCGCCCCTGCATTACGCCCCCAAGGGCTACGCCCCCTACCCCAAGTCGATCTGCACCTCGGTCAACCACCAGGTCTGCCACGGCATTCCCGGGCCGCGCGTGCTCAAGAACGGCGACATCGTCAATCTCGACATCACCGTGATCAAGGACGGCTGGCATGGCGACACCAGCCGCATGTTCCACGTCGGCGAACCCTCGATCGCGGCGCGGCGGCTATGTGAAGTCACCTATGAATGCATGTGGCGCGGCATTCTCGCGGTGCGCCCGGGCGGGCACCTGGGCGACATCGGCGCGGCCATCCAGACCCATGCCGAGCGCAACGGCTATTCGGTGGTGCGGGAATTCTGCGGGCACGGCATCGGCCGGCGGTTCCACGAGGACCCGCAGGTCCTCCACTACGGCCGACCCGGCACCCTGGACAAGCTCTTTCCGGGCATGACGTTCACGATCGAGCCGATGATCAACGCCGGCCGGCGCGAGATCCGGGAACTCGGCGACGGCTGGACCATCGTCACCAAGGACCACAGCCTTTCCGCGCAATGGGAGCATACGGTCCTTGTCACGGAGACGGGTGTCGAGGTCCTGACCTTGTCGGCCCAGGCGCCCCCGCCCCCGGCGTTTGCCCAGGAGGCGATCGCCGCCCGCTCCCCGGCCGCCAGCCCCGCGCCATGACCGCAAGCGCCGCCGCGGCGACGAGCGCGCAACTGCGCGAACGCTGGCGGCGCGGGCATGAGGCGGTCCTGGCCGGGCTCGCGCGCGGCGGCCCGGTTCTGCCGGCGCTCCGCAGCCTGGCGCGCGTGACCGACGGCATCGTCCGCACGGCAGCGGCACACACCGGCGTTTCGCGTTTCGCGGCAGTGGCGGCGATCGGCGGCTATGGCCGCGGCGAACTCTTCCCATACTCCGACGTCGATCTGCTGATCGTTCCGGCGCAGCCCCCCGCGGAAGCGGAACAGAACCGCATCGCCGCGCTTGTGCAGTTGCTCTGGGACACCGGCCTCGCCGTCGGCCACGCCGTGCGGTCCCCCGCGGAGTGCGTCCAGGAGGCCCAGCGCGATGTCACCGTCATGACCGCGCTGCTCGAAGGGCGGCAGATCTGCGGACTGAAGCCGGCGTTCGAAGCGGTCCAGGCGGCGCTGCGATCGGCCACCGACGCGCGCGCCTTCCTGCGCGCCAAACTGCTCGAACAGCGGCAGCGCCATGCCAAGTTCGAAGACACGCCATACGCCCTGGAGCCCAACTGCAAGGAAAGCCCCGGGGGCCTGCGCGATCTGCAGATGCTGCTCTGGGTCGCCCGCGCCGCCGACCTGGGCTCAACCTGGGAAGAACTGACCCGCAACGGCCTGATCACCGGCGCCGAATGCGCGGGCATCCGCAACGCCGAACGGCTGCTGAAGCGGGTCCGGGCCCATCTGCATGCGGTTGCGGGGCGGCGCGAGGACCGGCTGGTGTTTGACCTGCAGCACGCGCTCGCCGTCCGGCTGGGAATCGCCGGGACTGCGGCGCGCCGCGCCAGCGAAGTGCTCATGCAACGGGTATATCGCGCCGCCAAGACGGTCACCCAGATCAACACCCTGGTCCTGCTCAGCATCGAGCAGCGGATGAACCCGGGAGCGGATTACCCCCCCCAGATTCTCGATGAAGCGTTCTGCACCCGCGCCGACCTGCTCGATCTTCGCGACGACGATCGCGTCTTCGAGCGCGACCCGGCGGAGATCCTGCGCGCCTTCCTCGTGCTCGAACGCCACCCCGAATGCCGGTCGATGACGCCGCGAATGCTGCGCGCGATCTGGAACGCACGGGGCCGCATCGACGGGGCCTTCCGCCGCGCCCCGGCAAACCGCGCGCGCTTCCTCGCCATCCTGCAGGAACCCCAGGGCGTGCTGCACACCCTGCGCCGGATGAACGACTGGTCGGTCCTTGGGCGTTATCTGCCGCCATTCCGCCGCATCGTCGGCCAGATGCAGCACGACCTCTTCCACGTCTATACCGTCGACCAGCACATTCTCATGGTCGTGCGCAATCTGCGCCGCTTCGCCAGCAGCGACTATGCCCATGAGCACCCCGAGTGCAGCCAGCTCGTCGCGGATTTCGAACGTCCCTGGCTGCTCACCATCGCCGCCCTGTTCCACGACATCGCCAAAGGCCGCGGCGGCGACCACAGCACCCTGGGCGCGCGCGAAGCGCGACGCTTCTGCCTCGATCACGGCCTGTCGCAGGAAGACACCGCCCTGGTCGCATTCCTCGTCCAGCACCACCTCACCATGTCGCAGGTCGCGCAGAAGCAGGATCTTGCCGACCCTGCGGTGGTCGCGGAATTCGCGCGGGCGGTGGGCACCGATCGGCGCCTGGTCGCGCTATACCTGCTCACCGTGGCCGACATCCGCGGCACCAGCCCGAAGGTCTGGAACGCCTGGAAAGCCCGCCTGCTGGAAACGCTCTTTCGCCTCACCCGCCGCAGCCTCGGCGGACAGACGCTCGGCCCGGAAGCCGAACTCGAGGGGCGCAAGCGCGAAGCCCGGCGCATCCTCGGGCTCTACGGCATTTCCGAAGCCGCACACGAGCCGCTCTGGCGGGAACTCGACGTCGTCTATTTCCTGCGCAACGCCGCGCCCGACATCGCGTGGCACACCCGCTGCCTCCTCGTCCACGTCCACACCGACCGGACCATCGTCCGCACCCGCCTCGCACCGGCGGGCGAGGGGATCGAGGTACTGCTGTATGCGCGCGACCGCAAGGACCTGTTCCTGCGCGTATGCGGCTATTTCGAGAGCCGACGCATCAGCATCCTGGACGCCAAGATCCACACGACCCGACACGGCTATGCGCTCGACACCTTCGTGGTCGTGGACCAGTCGCAGTCCAGCCATTTCCGCACGCTGCTCGCAAGCGTGGAGCAGGAATTGGCGACCCGGCTCACGGGCAGCGCCGAGCCGCCGCCGAACCCCGGCCGCCTGTCGCGCCAGTCGCGCCACTTTCCGGTATCGCCGGCGGTGTACCTGGAAGCGGAGGAACGCCCCAACCAGTACCGGCTCTCGCTCGTCGCGACGGACCGCGTGGGCCTGCTCTACGCCGTCGCGCAAGTGCTTGCCCGCCACCATGCCGACGTGCTGACGGCCAAGATCCTCACCCTGGGCGAGCGCGTCGAGGACGTATTCCGGATCGAAAGTCCCGCGCTGGAAAACCCCCGCGCGCAACTGCAGCTGGAAGGCGAGCTGCTGGAAGCGCTCGCGCCCTGAGAACCCCGAGGCATCGGCGCCGGCTGCGCGCCGTTCCGCAACCCGACAGGGTGGCGACGCCGTCGCGCCGACCGAGCCTGCATCCCGCCAAGCCCGGCCGGCGCAGCGGCACATTCCGGAACCCGCCTACCGCAGACCGAGCAACGGGAAGATGTAGTACCAGGTCACAAGACCCGCCACGACGTTGAACGCCACCGCGGCGATCACCATGTCCCGCCAGAACCGGAACCAGTCGATCTTTCCCGCGACGACCCTTCCACCGGCCCGACCACCCGCGGTCGCTCCCGCCCCCGGCCGCGCGCGCCCGGCGGCCGCGCCTTCCATCATGTGCTCCATGTTTTTCTCCTCCGCCCTCTCCATTCACTTTTCCAGCCGTTCGATCCAGCGGTCGATCACGCCGATCCGCTGCAGCACGAAAAACAACACGATTCCGATCACGAACCCGATGCTCAATGCGTGGGCAATCGCCATTTCCGTCTCCTTTCCGCTTTCCTGCCGATGAACACCCAAGAAAAACATAATGCATACAATTCTTGATCATTGTTGCATTATTGTATTGCATACATTACCATCACAAAAACCAAAACGGAAGCGATTCGTTTCCGAAAACCCGATCAAAAACCGGAACTCCCGTCGACGCCACGGGAAAAGGAGTGCTTCATGACTACGGAACAAATGCCGGAACAGACACTGCCCCCGGTCGCCCGGCCGGACTGGGCTTCGCAACATCGGCTCGCGGCGGGCGTCGCCGCGGTTCTCGCGGGCATGGCGGTGGGAGCGCTGGGAGACTGGATCTCGGGCGTACGCCTCGAAATCTTTCAGGGCATGTCGACGTTCACCCCGGCGTGGATGGGGGACGTGTTCGTCGTGAACTTCCTCGTCGGCCTGATGGTCGCCGCGATCTTCGGGCGCCACGCCAAATGGCTGGCGATCGTGCCGCCCCTGCTCCTGCGGTCGATCAGCTACCTGTACCTGTATTTCACGATGCCGCACCCCGACTTCTTCCTGAACCTGCACTTGTTCTACTGGGGGCCGACGCTGATCCTCGCGGTCGAGTGCGCAAACCTCGGCGCGATCCTCGGCGAAGTCCGGAAAGGGGTCTACCGCCGCAAGCCCTACAATCCCGCCGACCTGTCGCCTCGACCGGACGCACCCCATTCATGACCGACGCCGCCCCCCACTGGCTGCCCGCCCGACTTTCGACCGACAAGCCGGCATACCTGGCGATTGCCGACGCGATCGCCGACGACATCCGTCAAGGCCGACTCCGTCCCGAGGATCGTCTGCCGCCACAGCGGCAACTGGCCGAGGCGATCGGCCTCAACTTCTCGACGGTCAGCCGCGCATACACGGAGGCGCAACGACGCGGACTGATCGAATCCCGGGTCGGCCACGGCAGTTTCATTCGCGCCGATGCCAGTCCGCGCACCCCGGCCGTCCGCGGCAGCGCAACCATCGACATGTCGATGAACCTGCCGCCGGAGCCGGACGATCCGGTTTTGCTGGCAAAGATGGGAGCAGCGTTCGAGCGGATCGCAACCGACGTCCGTCCGCTGCTGCGCTACCAGCCGTTCGGCGGCCACGATTACGACCGCGACGCGGCGGCGCAATGGCTGGCTCGGCGCGGGATCCGGGCGCCGCTCGAACGAATCCTGATCTGCGCCGGCACCCATAGCGCACTCGACGCGTTGTTCGCAATGCTTGCCCCGGGGACCGATGGCATCCTCTGCGACCCCCTGACCTACACCGGTGTGCGCGCAATCGCGGCGGTCCGCGGCATCACGCTCATCCCGCTGACAGCCGACGCCGACGGCATCACCCCGGAATCGCTGGACCGCGCCTGCCGGGCGCATCGCCCGACGGCGCTCTACTGCAACCCGACGCTGCAGAATCCGACCACGGTCACGCAGCCGGCGGCCCGCCGGCGCGCCATCGTCGAAGTGGCGGAGCGCCATCAGCTCCCGATCATCGAGGACGACATCTACGGCATGCTGCCGCCGGAGCCGCCGCCGTCCTACGCCGAACTGGCACCCGATCGCACCTATTCGATCTCCGGTCTCTCGAAAACGCTGGGGGCGGGCTTGCGCCTGGCCTACCTCGTCCTGCCCGACGAGCGGGCCGCCACCCGGGCGACGGCCGTGCTGCGGGCAACGACGGTCATGGCCTCGCCGATCACCACCGCCATCGCGACGGACTGGATCCAGAGCGGCGTCGCATCCGAACTGGTCGCGTTTCTCCGCACGGAATCGCAGGCGCGCCAGGAAATCGCCGCCTCCGCCCTCGCCGGGGCCGACGTGCTCGCGGCGCCGCACGGGTTTCACCTCTGGCTCACCCTCCCCCCCGGCTTCAGCCGCGTCAACTTCGCCTCGAACCTGCGCAACAGCGGGATCGGCATCGCGACCAGCGACGCATTCTGCATCGGCGCGCCCCCCCCGGAAGCGGTGCGCCTCTGCATCGGCGGCACCGCCAGCCGCGACCAGATCCGGCACGCGTTTGAAATCGTCGCCGCGACCCTCTCGCAAGCGGCGTCGATGGTTTCGACGATCGTCTAGAGGAATCGCGCGGCAGGCGGATTTCGTGCGGGCACGATGTCCTGCAAGCCCATACTCAATCCATTGAGGCAGCTCCGAGAAAGGTCGAGTAAGATCGCTTCCCGGAGTTACCCTCTGCCCTGTTCAACAGAGCGCGGGATATCGCCCGGCGAGGCGTTCTCGCGGACAATGATTTCTCATCAATCTTTCAAGGAACGAGAAAATGGCTACTGGTACTGTCAAGTGGTTCAACGACGCGAAGGGGTTCGGATTCATTACGCCGGACGATGGCGGCAAGGACCTGTTTGCGCACTTCTCTGAGATCAAAGGCGGCGGCTTCAAGTCGCTGAGCGAGGGGCAGCGCGTGAAGTTCGTCGTAAAGGAAGGCGCAAAGGGCCCGCAAGCGGCCGAAATCGAGCCCGCCTGATCTTTCGTCGACGCTCCCGGTGGGAAAAGTAAACCCGCCTCCGATCGGCGCGATGCACACGGGCACCCGTACACGCAATCTCGAGGCGCGGCGGTCTCGCCGAACGGTTGCGGTCTTGCAAGAGTCGCCTCGGGCGGCCCTTTTCGTTTCCGTGCCTACTGCCATCGTCACGGCATCGACCCCGAACCGGAAGAGATGACGCGACGTTGACGATGACCGAAGCCGCCGCAGCGTCCTCCAAGGGAGGCCCTTCGATCTGGGTCGATGCCGATGCCTGCCCCGGATTGCTGCGCGATGTGCTGTTTCGTGCCGCCGAGCGAACCCGGACCCCCCTGACGATGGTGGCCAACAAGGCACTGCGCACGCCTGCCTCGCAGTTCATCCGCGCCTTCCAGGTGGCGCGCGGCTTCGACGCGGCCGACGATGAGATCGTCGCCGCGCTCGCCCCAGGCGACCTGGTCGTCACCAACGACATTCCGCTGGCCGCGCAGGCAATCGCGCGCGGAGCCAGGGTGCTCGACATGCGCGGCTCCTGGGTCGACGACAACACGATCGGGGACCGGCTCGCCACGCGCGACCTGCTGGCGGAACTGCGCGATCTGGGCCAGGCGCGGGGCGGCCCCGCGCCGCTGTCGCAAGCGGACCGCCAGGCTTTTGCCAACCGGCTCGACCAGTTTCTGACGGCGGCGCGCCGCGGAACCCGGGCGTACGAAGGAAGAGCGGTGGACAAGGCATTCTGAATCCGGTGTGCGGAATTCCGGTCCTGCGGCGCAAAGCCAGTAGCCTGCCAGACCTACCAGGGCGTGCGCGGTAGCAGGATTTCGTGAGGGCACGATGCCCTGCTGGCCCCCCTCTCCCGCGCAGCCCCCTAGGAGTCTGCGCGGCAGAAGGGGTACCCCCTCTCCCGCACGCGGGAGAGGGCGGGGGTGAGGGTGATTGAGGTGGGACGGTAGACGCGCAAAGGGGTATCGGCGTTAATAGGGGATGCCCAGCTA
>JAKCCX010000022.1 GCA_021838715.1 Pseudomonadota bacterium
GCATGCCGATGATCGTCGAACTGGGCATCGGCCTCGACGTGCTGGTGGGCGTGCTGATCCTCGGGGTGTTCATGTTCCAGATCCGGGAGCAGTTCGACAGCCTCGACATCCGGAACCTCGAGCGCCTCAAGGAGGAATAGTGCCGGCTGCCATCCACCCCGCCCTGATCGCCCTCTTCTGCACGCTGGCCGTGCCGATCGCCGGCGGCATCACGCTCGCCCTGGCGGGCCACCGCGACGACGGCCCCGAGATCAACATCGGCTTCAGCGCGGCGACGCTCGCCGCCGCGTTGTGGCTCACCGGCGAGGTTCTGCTGGGCGCGCCGGTGCTGGGGTTCGGCGAGCGGTTCTTCATCGACCCGCTCAACGCCTTTCTCGTCGCGCTCACCGCGCTCGTCGGCTTCACGACGGCGGTCTTCTCGCGCCCCTACATGCGCCACGAGCGCGACGCCGGCAAGATGACGGCGCCGCGGATGCGCCTCTTCCACAGCATGTATCAACTCTTCTGCGCGATGATGCTGATGGCGCTGACCACCAACAACCTGGGCGTGCTCTGGGTGGCGATGGAGGCGGCGACCCTCACGACCGTGCTGCTGGTCTCGGTGTACCGCACGCCCGCCAGCCTCGAAGCGGCGTGGAAATATTTCATCCTCTGCGGCGTCGGCATCGCCCAGGCGCTGTTCGGCACCATGCTGCTCTACCTCGCCGCCGACCGCGTCGTCGGCGGCGGCGAAAGCGCGCTGCTGTGGACCCATCTCGTGGCGGTCAAGAAATCGCTCGAACCCACCATCCTCGGCCTGGCCTTCGTGTTCCTGATGATCGGCTACGGCACCAAGGTGGGCCTGGTGCCGATCCACAACTGGCTGCCCGACGCCCATGCCGAAGGGCCGACGCCGATCTCGGCGGTGCTCTCGGGCCTGCTGCTCAACGTCGCGCTCTACGCCATCCTGCGCTGCAAGGTGCTTGCAGACGGCGCCATCCACAACGGCATGCCCGGCAAGATGATGGTCGGGTTCGGTCTGGTCTCGGTGGTGGTCGCGGCGTTCTTCCTGTGGCGCCAGCGCGACGTCAAGCGGATGTTCGCCTACTCGTCGATCGAGCACATGGGGCTGATGACCTTCGCCTTCGGCCTGGGCGGGCCGATCGCGAGCTTCGCCGGGCTGCTGCACATGACCGTGCATTCGCTCACCAAGTCGGCGATCTTCTTCACCGTGGGCCACGCCACGCAGCGCGCCGGCTCGCAGGTCATGGAGGACATCCGCGGCCTGCTGCACGCCAGCCCGACGCTGGGCTGGGGGCTCATCCTCGGGGCGCTGGCGATACTCGGCATGCCGCCCTTCGGCGTGTTCGCGAGCGAGTTCCTGATCCTCACGAGCGCGATGCATCAGCAGCCCTGGACCACGCCGATCCTGCTGGCGGCGCTGGCGATCGCCTTCGCCGGGGTGTTCGGACGCGTGCAGGCGATGGTGTTCGGCGAATCCAGTCTGGCGCCCGCCACCCATCGGCCGGCGCTGCTACCGGTGTTCGCGCATCTCGGCCTGGCGTTGATGCTGGGCATTTTCGTGCCGCCGTTCCTGGATCACTGGTACCGGCAGGCGGTCACGCTGCTGACACCATGATGCGCACCGCATGAACGACGCCCCGCTTCCCGAACTGTCGTGCGGCTTCGTGCGCCTTGCGGGTGCGCTGCCGGTCTGGCGCGCCGTCGTGACCCCGCGCCAGTGGCGCGATGCGGCCAGCCTCGTCCGCAGCCGCGACGGGCGCCTGGTCGCCCTCTGGGGAACCGACCGGCGCGCGCACGACGGCCGCTTCGGCGTCGCCGCGGCCTACGCGACGGCGGAGGGGTTCGTCTGGCTCGACCTGCCGATCGATGCCGCGGCCGAGGGCAGCAGTCTGCAGTACCCCGACCTCGCCGCCGACTTCCCCCCCGCCGAGCGCATGCAGCGCGCGGTCGCGGATCTCCTCGGCCTCCACGCGGACGCGGCATCGGCACGTCGCCCCTGGCTGCGCCATGCGGCCTGGCCGGAAACCTACTTCCCGCTGCGGCGCGAGGCCGACGGCGGCGAACGCTTCGCGGCGGAAGACGAGCGCTACGACTTCGTCGCCGTCGAGGGCGACGGTGTGCACGAGATCGCGGTGGGCCCGGTGCATGCGGGCATCATCGAGCCGGGACATTTCCGCTTTTCGGTGGTCGGCGAAAAGGTCCTGCGGCTGGAAGAACGCCTGGGCTACGCCCACAAGGGAATCGACAAGCGCTTCGAGGGCATGGCGGTGGCGGCGGGCGCGCGCCTTGCGGCACGGGTGTCCGGCGACAGCACGGTGGCCTACGGGTGGGCGTACTGCATGGCGGCCGAAGCGCTCTGCGCGACCGAGGTTCCGGCGCGCGCGCAATGGCTGCGGGCGCTGGCGCTGGAGCGCGAGCGCATCGCCAGCCATCTCGGCGATCTGGGTGCGCTGGGCAACGACGCCGCGTTCGCCTTCGGGCTCGCCCAGTTCTCGCGTCTGCGGGAAACCTGGCTGCGCCGCAACCGCGAGGTGTTCGGGCACCGCCTGGGCATGGACTGGATCGTTCCCGGCGGAGTGGCGGGCGACATCCCCGCGTCGACGCTGGCGCAACTGCGCGACGACTGCGCGGCACTCGACGGCGAGGTGCACCGGCTGCAGTCGATCTACGACGAGCACGCCGGCCTGCAGGACCGATTCGTCGGCACCGGGCGCATGGACCGCGACCTGGCGGCCCGCCTGCACTGCACCGGCATGGCGGCGCGCGCGAGCGGCCTGGGAAGCGATCTGCGCGCGGCGCTGCCGGTCGCGCCCTACGACCGGCTCGGCGTACACGTGGCGCGGGCGGCGGGCGGCGACGTCGCGGCCCGCGTGGCGCTGCGCTTCGCCGAACTCTACGAGTCCTTGCGGCTCCTCGGCGACATCGCCCGCGACGTCCCCGACGGCGCGATCCGGACCCATGCCGGCGCGGCGGCGCCGGATGCGTTCGGGGCCGGCGCCGTCGAAGGGTGGCGCGGGGAAGTGTGGGTGGCGATCGAGTCCGATGGCCAGGGACGCATCCGGCGCGCCCACTGCCACGATCCGTCGTGGCAGAACTGGCCGGCGCTGGAGCATGCCATCATGGGCAACATCGTTGCCGACTTTCCCCTGATCAACAAATCGTTCAACCTGAGCTACGCCGGGCACGATTGCTGACACCGGTTCCATTTCGACACACCCACCATGCCGCTTCGCCTGCTCCGCCAGATCATCCGCGTCGGCACCATTTCGGAGCCGCCGCCCGCCCCCGCCCCGGCGCACGCTTCCGCCGACGGCGAGGCGGCCATCACGACCCACGAGGCGCACGCGATTCAGGCGGAGATCCTGGACCTGCTGGGACACGCACTCGCCATCCGGCAGGTGGACGCCGGTTCGTGCAACGGCTGTGAACTCGAGATCCAGGCGCTCAACAGCCCGTACTACAACCTCGAAGGCATCGGGATCAAGTTCGTCGCCAGTCCGCGCCATGCCGATCTGCTGCTGGTGACCGGTCCGGTGTCGGCGCACATGGAAGCCGCGCTGCGTCGGACCTACGACGCCGTTCCCGCGCCCAAGCGGGTGGTGGCGGTGGGGGAATGCGGCTGCAACGGCGGCGTGTTCGGCGAAAGCTATGCCTGCCGCGGGCGCGTGGCGAACGTCATTCCGGTGGACGTCGAGGTGGGCGGCTGCCCGCCGGCGCCGGTCGAGATTCTGCGGGCGATCCGGACGGCGATCACGAGCACCGGCGCCGTCTCCCTGCGCGCACCCGCGGACCCGCCCCCACCCGCCGTCGCGGGAGCGGGCGGGTGAGACGCGGGCGGGAAGACGCTCAAAACAGTTCGAGTTCGGCGGCCTGCACGGGTTTCCGCGCGAGCAGCCCCTCCCGCAACAGCGCTTCGTATGCCAGGGTGCGGTCGCGGCCGTGCTCCTTGGCGAAATAGAGCGCCGAATCGGCGCGATCGATGGCCGAGGCGGGAATGTCGTAGGAGCCGATGCGGGTGATGCCGACGCTCACCGTGACCTGGCCGATCTGGGGAAAGCGGTGTTGCGCGATCGCCGTGCGGAAGCGCTCGAACGCCTTCATCGCACCCAATTCGTCGGCGTCGTCGAGGATGACGAGGAACTCCTCGCCGCCAAAGCGGAACAAAGCCTCCGATTGGCGGAAGGTCTCCTGCATCCGGCGGGCGATGAGCAGCAGCACCTCGTCGCCGAACAGATGTCCGAAGGTATCGTTGATCGCCTTGAAGCGGTCGACGTCGATGATCCCCACCCAGTTGGTGCGCGTTCCGGCCCTCTGGTCTCCGGCACGGCGCCGGAAGACCCGCCGTTTCGCGAACATCGTCTCGAAGGTGCGGCGGTTGCGCAGACCGGTGAGCGTATCGCGCTCGCCATAGTCGAGCACGCTCAGATGATTGCGCAGGATGCGCAGGACCGCCTGGACCATCCGGGCATCGTCAGGCCGCAGGACCATGCAGCGGCCGGCGCATTCGATTTCGAGCAGGCCGATCAGGCCGTGGTCGGCCACGACCGGAAACACGGCATTCAGGGATCCCGGTTCCTCGGCGTCGTCGTCGGCGAGGTAGTGCACCACGTCGCCGCGCCGCACACATTCCCGCCACGACACCCGGGATCCGACCGTCGGCCATCCTTGCGGATCCGCGGGGTCGTCGTCGGCCACCGTCCGCGCCCCCGCCGCGTCGGCGACGGCGCGCAACTGCACGCCGCGCGATTCCTCGGTCCGGTCGGCCCCGGCCGGCAGCAGCCGGTACAGGCATACCCGCCCCGGGCGGATATGGGAGTACAGCATCGCCACGATCGCGCGGTCGACCGCATCCCGGTCCCGATGGGACGTGATGTCGGCGAGCGAGTCGATCAGACCGGGAATCACGATGCGATAAGAAAAGCGGGGGAGAGGTGGGGCAGGAGAATCCGGCAATCGTAGGCAAACGCAAGCATCCCGAATCGCGACAAAGCGGGGGGTTTCGCCCCCGGTTCCGGCCTTTCCCCCGCCGGCGGCGCCCGGAGGCCGCGGCGCCGCCCGGCAGTTGGGATTTCGGCCGCGCCCCGGTAACATTGCGGGGTTTCCAGCCGCCGCATGTCCGTGCGACCAGCCCGGGCATGCAGCCCGTACAACCAACCCGCGCACCCCGCCTGAGAACGCCGCCATGTCCATCTCCGCTGCCGAATCGACCGTTCCTCCGCATGCCGATTTCGAACGATTCCGGTTCAACATGATCGAGCAGCAGATCCGCCCTTGGGACGTTCTGGAACCGTCGGTGCTGGACTTGCTCTACGTCGTCAAGCGGGAAGATTTCGTGCCGGCGCATCTGCGCGCGCTCGCATTCACGGATTTCGAACTGCCGCTCAACCTGGACGGCGAGGTCACCGGCGAAACGATGCTGGCGCCGAAGATCGAGGCGAAACTGCTCCAGGAATTGCGCATCCATCCGCACGAGCAGGTTCTGGAAATCGGCACCGGCTCGGGCTACATGGCGGCGCTTGCCGCCCACAAGGCCGAGACGGTCTGGACGGTCGAGATCGACCCGCGCCTGGCGGCCTTCGGCGCCGCCAATCTCGCGCGCGCCGGGGTGCACAACAGCCATGTGGAAACCGGCGACGGCGCCCGGGGCTGGGCGGCGCACGCGCCCTATGACGTGATCATCGTCTCGGGATCGCTGCCGCTGCTGCCCAGGAGCCTGCTCGAACAGCTCAAGGTCGGCGGACGCCTCGCCGCGGTGGTCGGCTGCGGACCGGCGATGAGCGCGCAGATCGTCACGCGCGTCACCAACGGCAACTACGAAACCCTGCCGCTGTTCGAAACGGTGACGAAACCGCTGCGCAACGCGCTGCAGCCGTCGGCGTTCCGGTTCTGACCGGGCGGGGGTTGACTGCCGCGCGGCGGTCGGCCCGTCGACCCGAACGCACACACCCTCACCCCCGCCCTCTCCCGCCGCCGCGGGAGAGGGGGAAACCCAGGGGTCTGCTACGTCATAGCCAGAGCATCAGGCCGGTCTCGAACCGGTGCGTCAGCAGGTCGTGGTACGGGTAGACCCGGATCCGGTAATCGAACTTGCCGCAGGACTCGGGTGTGAAATCGAGTACGTAGCGGTGTTCCCCGGACGCAGGCAGCCCGGCCGCATGGACGAAGAAGCGGCCCACGGTGGAATCGCTGTCCTCGCGCGTGACGTCGCTCAGGCGCAGTTCGACCCGCACGTCGCTGGCATCGAGCCCGTTCAAGTTCACCGCCACCTCGATCCGCAGGTGTTCGCCGAACCGCGCGCGCGGCGCCGTCCCGGTGTCCAGCCGGCGCAGCTTCACGCCCGGCCAGGCGGTGCGGACCTTGTTCTTCCATGCCGCGACGTCCCGCGCGCCGCGGGAGTCGTCGCGCGAGAACCGCCGCCCCTGGCGCGCCGCCGGCCCATAGAACTGCGCGAGATAGTCGCCCACCATCCGGTTGGCGTTGAACCGCGGCAGGATCGTGGCGATGGAACGCTTCATCCGCCGGATCCAGTCCGGCGGGTAGCCCATCTCGCCGCGGTTGTAGTAGGTCGGCAAGACCTGGTCCTGCAGCAGTTCGTAGAGCGTGCGCGATTCCTCGATGGTGCGGTCGAACTCGTTGAGCGCCTCCGAGGCCGGCTTGATCGCCCAGCCGTTGTCGCCGGTGTACCCCTCGCCCCACCAGCCGTCGAGCACCGACAGGTTGAGCACACCGTTGATCCCCGCCTTCATGCCGGACGTGCCGGAGGCCTCGAGCGGATAGATCGGGTTGTTCAGCCAGACGTCCACCCCCGATACCAGGCGGCGGGCCAGGCGCAGGTCGTACCCCTCGACCATCAGGATGCGGCCTTCGAACTCCGCCGTGCGCGAGACGCGCGTGATCTGCCGGATCAGTTCCTGGCCCGGCTGGTCCGCGGGGTGCGCCTTGCCGGCGAAGATGAAGAGCACCGGGCGCGCGTCGTCGCTGATGATCTGCCGCAGCCAGTCGAGGTTTTCGAACAGCAGGGTCGCGCGCTTGTAGGTCGCGAAGCGGCGCCCGAAGCCGATCGTGAGCACGTTGGGATTTTCCGGGTCGGCGTAGCGCAGCATGCGGTCGAGGTGCGCCTCGCTGCCGCGGTTGCGGAAATGCTGCGTCGAGACGCGATGCCGGATCAGGCGCAGCATCTGCGATTTGAGGAACTGGTGACGGCTCCAGACGATGTGGTCGGGCAGCTCTTCGACCCGCGCCGACACGGTGGGGTCGCCGATGCGCTCCTGCCAGTCGATGCCGAGGAAGCGGTCGAAGTCGTTGCTCCAGTCGGGCGACAGAAAGGTGGGGACGTGCACCGCATTGGTCACGTACATCACCGGATTTTCTTCCTCCGGGATCTGCGGCCAGAGGTCGCGCAGCATGGCCGCGCTGACGTCGCCGTGAATCCGCGAGACGCCGTTCTGGAACCGCGAGCCGCGAACCGCCAGGGTCGTCATGTCGAAATCGCTGCCGCCCGACTGGCCCAGGCCGTAGAACGCCGGCCAGTCGATGCGCAGTTCGCTGCAATAGGCGGTGAAGTACGTCCGCATCAGGTCTTCCGGGAAGCGGTCATGCCCCGCCGCCACCGGCGTGTGCGTGGTGAAGACGGTATTGGCTGCGACCGATTCGATCGACCCGGCGAGGTCCAGCCCCTGACGCATGTTCTCGCGGACCCGTTCGAGCACGAGAAACGCCGCGTGCCCTTCATTCATGTGCCACACCGTCGGGCGCAGCGCCAGGGCATCGAGGGCGCGCGCGCCGCCGATGCCCAGGACGATCTCCTGCTGGATCCGCGTCTCGCGGTCGCCGCCATAGAGCCGGTGGGTGATGTGGCGGTCGCGCTCGGAATTGGCCGGCAGGTCGGAATCGAGCAACAGCAGCCGGACATGGCCGACCTTCGCCTCCCACACCCGCACCTTCAGCGTTCGCCCCGGCATGTCGACATCGACGCAGACTTCCTTTCCCGCCGCGTCCAGCACCGGCATCACCGGCAGGTCATCGAAGGCCGAGTCCTGGTAGATCGCCTGCTGCCCGCCGTCGGCGTCGATCTTCTGCTGGAAATACCCCTGGCGATAGAGCAGCCCCACGCCCACGAACGGCAGACGCAGATCGCTCGCCGCCTTGCAATGATCGCCGGCGAGGATGCCGAGGCCGCCGGAATAGATCGGCAGGCTCTCGTGGAACCCGAACTCGGCGCAGAAATACGCGACCAGATCGTTCTCGCCCAGCACCGCGCTGATGGGGCTGCGGCTGGTCTCGCCCAGATACGCATCGTATGCGGAGAGCATGCGCTGGTAGCTGTTGAGAAACCCCGGATCTTCCGCCGCCTCGACCAGGCGGCGCTCGTCGATGCGTTTCAGCAGCACTTTCGGGCTGTGCCCGACGCTGTCCCATAATTTCGAATCGAGCCGCGCAAACAACTGGCGTGCCGGGCTGTCCCAGCTGTACCAGAGATCGTGCGCGATCTCGTCCATCCGCTCGAGCCGCTTCGGAATCTTCGGATTGATTTCCAGCAAAAACGCGGTGCCAGGGCGAGTCATGACGTATGGGTCCTCAAGATGGATCGATGGTGCGTCGCCCCATATTAGCAGCCGATTCTTGCGCACCTCGGGCATGCCGATCGCCGTCGAACATCGCGACGATCGGCATGTTGCCTTGCACCAAGGCTGTGCGCGCCTCGCAATCGCACTCCGGTAAACTCGCGCCGGTGCGCGTCCTGATCGTCAAAACCTCATCGATGGGCGATATCGTCCATGCCCTGCCGATGGTCACCGACATCGCGCGCGCCTTTCCGCACGCCCGCATCGACTGGGTGGTCGAAGATGCGTTCGCGGAAATTCCCCGCCTGCATCCCTCGGTATCCCGGATCATTCCGATCGCCTTGCGGCGCTGGCGGAAGAAGCCCTTCTCACGGCAAAGCTGGCGCGAACTGCTCGCCGCGCGCAGCAGCCTGCGGCGGGTTCGCTATCACACCATCATCGACTGCCAGGGCCTGCTCAAGAGCGCCCTCGTCGCCGGTTCCGCCCGCGGCCCGGTGAGCGGGTTCTCGCGGACCTCCGCGCGCGAGCCGCTGGCGACGTTCTTCTATCGGCGCACCGCCAGCATCGACCGGCGCCTGCACGCGGTGGACCGCAACCGCCGCCTCGCCGCCTTCGCGCTCGGATATGCGCTCGATGGGCCCGAGGAATTCGGGCTGCGGCCAGCGCCGGGCGATGGCGTGTTTGCCGAGTCCGGTTCGGTGCTGCTGCTCACCAACGCCAGCCGCGCCACCAAGCTGTGGCCGGACTCGCACTGGACCGCGCTCGAGCGCCACCTCGCCGACCGGGGCTACCGCTGCCTGCTGCCCTGGGGCAGCGACGCGGAGCGGCAGTCCTGCGAGCGACGGGCGCAACCGATGGTGGCGGCGCAGGTCCTGCCGCGCGCCAATCTCTCGCAGCTCGCCAGCCTGGCGGCGGGCGCGGCGCTGACGATCGGGCTCGACACGGGCCTCACGCATCTCGCCGCGGCGACGGGAACGCCGGCGGTGGGGATCTATTGCGACTACGACCCGGGGCTGGTCGGGTTGCGCGGCAGCGGACGGGTCGCCAGCCTCGGCGGCGTGGGCATGACGCCGTCGGTGGCCGAAGTGCTCGCCGCCGTCGACCGGGTGCTCGCCAACCGGCCGGAGCCGGCGCCGCAATGAGCGCGGAGGGTCGCCCGCCGCAGCGCGCACCGGTCTGGTACACCGCGGCATGGATCGCCGCGCTGCCGTTCGTGGCGCTGTACCTCTGCCGGCGCGGGCTGCGCCAGCGCGAGTACTTCCGGCACTGGGGCGAGCGGTTTCTCGGAGCGGGTGCGCGCACGCCCGCTCCGCTGCCGCGGGACGCGCGCCCCGCACCGACCATCTGGATCCACGCCGTCTCGGTCGGCGAAACCCATGCGGCGTGGCCGCTGATCGAGCGGCTCGCACGGAATCATCCGGGCGCCCGCTTCGTGTTGACGCACATGACCCCCACCGGCCGCGCCGTCGGTGCCGAGATCGCGCAACGGCTCGCGCGCGCGGCGGGGTCCGGCCCGCTCTCGCAACGCTATCTCCCCTACGACCTGCCCGGACCCGTACGGCGATTCCTGCGCGAGACGCGCCCGGACGTCGGCGTGCTGATGGAAACCGAGATCTGGCCCACGCTGCTCCATGAAGCCGCGGCGGCGGGAATTCCGACCGTGCTCGCCAACGCGCGGCTCTCCGAGCGGTCGGCCGCCAAGGCGGCGCGATTCTCGCGTTTGTTCGCCGGTGCCGGCGCCAACCTCGCCGCCGTCGGCGCGCAGACCCCGGAGGATCGCGATCGCATCGCGCGCTGGTTCCCCGGGCCCATCGCCGTCACCGGCAACCTGAAATTCGACCTGCGGCCCGATGCCGAACTCGTCGCCCGCGGCCAACGGTGGCGCGCACGGATCGGCGCCGATCGGCCGCTATGGCTGTTCGCCAGCACGCGGGAAGGCGAAGAGGCGATGCTGCTCGATGCGTTGTCGGCCCGCGCCGGCACGGAAATGGCGTCGCCGGCGTCGCCGGCGTCGTCGCCCCGGCTGTTGTTCGTCCCCCGCCACCCGCAGCGCTTCGACGATGTGGCCGCCTTGCTGGTGCAACGCGGCCTGCGCGTGCTGCGGCGCACACAATGGGAGTCTCCGTTTGCCGATCCGGCCGCGCCGGATGCATCGACCGTCCTGTTGGGCGACTCGATGGGCGAGATGCCGATGTACTACGCGATGGCCGACGCGACCGTGATCGGCGGCAGCCTCGCGCCCTTGGGCGGACAGAACCTCATCGAAGCGGCCGCCTGCGGCTGCCCGATCGTGTTCGGTCCGCACATGTTCAACTTCGCCCAGGCAGCGGCCGATGCGGTCGCCTGCGGCGCCGCACGCCGCGTGGCCGACGCCGCGGAGGCACTGCAGGCGCTGGGGGAGATCACCCGCGACGCCGCGCTGCGCGCCCGGATGCGCACCGCGGCCCAGGCGTTTTCCCAGACCCACCGCGGCGCCGCCAACCGGATGGTTGCGGTGATCGAGGAGGCGTTGCGGACGCCGCCCGGTCAGACGGCAACGGCAAGCGGACTGCGGCGACGGTCGTCGCCGACACCGTCGTAGCCGTAATAGCTCCGCAGCCACCGCACCAGGGCGTCGAGCCCGACGTCGATGTTGGTCGTCGGCCTCCAGCCGAGATCGCGAATCGTGGCGTCGATGTCGGCCGCCGTCGACCGGACGTCCCCGGGCTGCATGGGTTTGAACACCCGCTTCGCGGGTTTGCCGATGGCGCGCTCCAGGATTGCGATGAAATGCAGCAATTCCTCCGGGCGATGGTTTCCCAGGTTGTAGACGCGATGCGACACCGCGTCGAACCGGGACGTCTCGTCGAGCGCGCGCAAGGTTCCGTCGACGATGTCGTCGATATAGGTGAAATCGCGACGCATGTCCCCTTCCCCATAGACCTCGATGGGCTTCCCCTCGAAGATGGCGCGGGCGAACTTCAACGGCGCCATGTCCGGACGCCCCCAGGGCCCGTACACGGTGAAGTAGCGCAACCCGGTGAGGCGCAAGCCGAACTGCATCGCGTACACCTGCGCAATCAGCTCGTTCGCCCGCTTGGTGGCGGCATAGAGGCTGATCGGCCGCTCGACCGGATCGTCGATCGAGAACGGCTGCTTGACGTTGGCACCGTACACGCTGGACGACGATGCGTAGACGAAGTGCCGGACGTTTCCCGCCGCGCGAGCCGCTTCCAGCAGATTGACGAATCCGGCGATGTTGCTGTCGATGTAGGCGTGCGGGTTTTCAAAGGAGTAGCGCACGCCGGCCTGCGCGGCAAGATGAACGATGCGGGCGGGCCGCGTCTCCGCCATCAGCGAGAACAGGGCCGCGCGATCCGCCAGGTCGATTTCCGCCACCCGATACGCGGGGTCGGCCCCGCGCGCCACGCGGTCGCGTTTGAGCTGCGGGTCGTAATACGAATTGAAGTTGTCGATCCCCACCACGCGCTCGCCCCGCGCAAGCAGCGCCTCCGCAACCGCGCTGCCGATGAATCCGGCGCATCCGGTAACCAGAACCGTGTCTTCCACCCTGCCTCCCGACCAAGGCGGCGCGACCCCCGGCCGCGCCGCATCCGATGACAACCCGCAGACGACCGCTCAGGCGGCCGTCGGACGCCCGATCCCGACGTAGCGCAGCCCCGCCGCGGCAACCGCCCGCGGGTCGTAGAGGTTGCGTCCATCGACGAGGGTGCGGGCGCGCAGCCTGGGCGCCAGCGCGGCAAAATCCGGGCTGCGGAACTCGAGCCATTCCGTGACCACGACCAGCGCATCGGCACCTTCGCAGGCCGCTTCAGCGGTGTCGCAGATGGCGACCTTGCGCTCGATTTCGGACAATGCCCGGCGGGCCGTATCGCGGGCCTGCGGATCGTATGCCCGCACCGTCGCCCCGGCGGCGACGAGGTCGCGAATCAGGACCACGCTCGACGCCTCGCGCACGTCGTCGGTGTTGGCCTTGAAGGCGAGTCCCCATATCGCGATCACCCGGCCGCGCAGTTCGCCGCCCAGCGCATCGCGCAGCTTGATGGCAAGAACGTGCTTCTGTTCCTCGTTGACTTCATGCACCGCCGACAACAGACGCGCCGAGACGACGTTCTCGCGCGCCATCGCCAGCAGCGCCCGGACGTCCTTGGGAAAGCACGAGCCGCCGTACCCCGCGCCCGCATAGAGGAAGCTCGGTCCGATCCGGGGGTCGGCGCCGATCGCCTCCCGCACCTTCTCGATGTCGGCGCCGAGCTTTTCCGCCAGGCGCGCCAGTTCGTTCATGAACGAGATCCGGGTCGCCAGCATCGCATTGGCCGCGTACTTCGCCAGCTCCGACGAATGCGGATCGAGAATGATCAGGCGGTTGTGGTTGCGGTTGAACGGCGCATAGAGCGCGGTGAACGTCGCGATCGCGTCCGGATCTTCGGTGCCCACGACGATGCGGTCCGGATGCATGAAGTCGGCAACCGCAGCGCCTTCCTTGAGGAATTCCGGATTGGACGCGACGGCGACCTTGAGCGATTTGCCGCGGTGGGCGAGTTCCTCCTCGACGGCGTGGGCGACGAGAACGTGCGTGCCGACCGGCACGGTGGACTTGACGACCACCAGCGCGTTTCTCGTCAGGCGCCGGCCGAGTTCGCGCGCCGCCCCTTCCACGTGCCGGACGTCGGCCGAACCGTCTTCGTCGGTCGGCGTGCCCACGGCGATGAAGAAGATGTCGGAATGCGCGACCGCGGCGTCGTAATCCGACGAAAAATGCAGCCGCCCCGCCGCCCGGTTGCGCGCCACGACCTCGTCGAGCCCCGGTTCGTGTATGGGAATCTCGCCATCGTTCAGGCGCGCGACCTTGGTCTTGTCGATGTCGATGCACAGCACCGAGTTGCCGACGTCCGCCAGACACGCACCGGTGACCAGGCCGACGTACCCCGTTCCAATGACCGTAACTTTCATTTCGACCTTTCCCTATATTCCACGGAATCAACAGAAAATCGACTCGATCGGAGGTGCCGGCCGCCGACGCTGGCCATGCCGGACCGTCGGCGGGTGCCCCGAACCCCGCCGGCACGCAAGTCTAAACGGACGACCGCACCGGGTTCGACCGCAAACGCCCGGAACTGCGACAGCGGCAGATCGCCCGCCGCCAGAAGCGCCAGGCGGATGATTCCGGCGTGGGTGACGACGACCGTCGTCCCCGACCGGTTCCGCCGCGACCGCAGGGTCCGGAGGAACGCCCTCAGTCGCGCCTGCGCCTGGGCCAGCGTCTCCCCTTCGGGGAACCGGAAGCGGTCCGGAGTCCGCTTCCACGCCCGGAGTTGGTCCGGCCAGCGCTCGCGCACCTCGCGCTGCGTCAACCCTTCCCAGCTTCCGAAGCGCAGTTCGTGCAATCGCCGGTCGACGGCGGGACGCCCGACGCCGAGACATCGGGCGATCACCGCCGAGGTCCGGACCGCCCGGCGCAAAGGGCTCGATACGACGGTCGTGACCCGATGCCGCAGAAGGCTGCGGGCGGCGCGGCGCGCCTGGCACACGCCGGCCGGCGCGAGGGGGATGTCGCTGCCGCCTTGATAGCGCCCCTGCGCCGTCCAGCGCGTTTCACCGTGCCGGACGAAATAGATCGCCGCGCGCCCCCCGGGACGAGACCGGACCGGTCGTTCCGCGCTACGCGTCACGACACCACCATCCCGGCCATCGGCGCCGCGCCCTCTTCGCGCAGCAGCGCGCGCCACAGCCGGCCGTAGGCGCCGCGGCGGCCAAGCAGTTCCTCATGGGTGCCGCGCTCGACGATGCGCCCGCGCTCCAGCACCAGGATCAGGTCGGCTGCGACGACGGTTTCGAGGCGATGGGCGATGACGAGGGCGGAGCGGCCCCGTGCAAGCTGCCGCAGGGCCGTCATCACGCCGTACTCGGTCGTCGGATCCAGACTGCTGCTGGGTTCGTCGAGGAGCACGATCGGCGCGCTCGCCAGCATCGCCCGGGCGATCGCGACGCATTGGCGCTGCCCGCCCGAGAGGGTGCCGCCGCGTTCCCCCACCACCGTGTCGAATCCCTGCGGCAGCCGCTCGAACACCGATGCCACGCCGACCTGCCGCGCTGCCTCGATCGCCTCGGCGCGCCCCGCCGAGGGGCCGCCGTATGCGATGTTCTCCCAGATGCTCGCGCGGAAGAGCACGGGGTCCTGATGCACGGTCGCGACGTTCCGGCGCACGAAGTCGAGTCGCAAGCTGCGGAGGTCGAAGCCGTCGAGGACCACGCTGCCGGAATCCGGGTCATGGAAGCGTGCGATCAGGCCGGCGATCGTGCTCTTCCCCGATCCGGTCTCGCCCACGAGGGCGACCATCTTCCCGGGTTCGAGGGCGAAGGAGACGTCGCGCAGCACCATCTCCCCGGGGAGATATCCAAAGCAGACGTGACGCAGTTCGACCTTGCCTGCGCAATGGTCCGGCAGCACCGCGTCGGGCATCTCCGCGATCGCCGACCGTTCCGCCCGGCATTCGCCGATGCGTTCGATTGCCACGATCGACCGCCCGAACACCCGTCCCGTCTTGGCCAACTGGCGTGCCGGCGTCGCCATCCGATTGACGTACGCCATGAACACCAGCAGTTCTCCCACCGTCAACGTCCCGTGCATGACGCTGCCGGCGCCATACCAGGCGACCGCCCCGGTCGCCACCGCGAGGACGAGTCCGATCGCCGGCCCGAACTGCGCCTGGGCCTCGTTGGCCTTCTCGTTCGACGCGAGACCGGCATCGGCGATCCGGGCAAAGCGCCGGTCCTCGTACGCCTCGCGCGCGAACGCCTGCACGACGTGCAGCGCGCCGAACACCTCCTGGACCGCGCTCCAGAGATTTCCCTCCTGCTGCCGGACCTCGCGAAGCGACCGCCGCAGGCGTGCCGCGTAGTACCGCGCGACGAAGAACAGCACCGGGGCCACCGCGACGGCAAACAGTCCGAATCGCCAGTTGACCCACATCATCACGGCCGCCATCCCGAGGATCGAAAGCGTGTGCGGCACGACGTCGATCCCGATCGCGGCGATGAGGTCCTGCAACTGGCGCACGTCCGCTCCGATCCGCGTCATGAGTTCGCCGCCCGGGGTGCGGCGATGGAAACCCAGGTCCATGCGCTGCAGATGCGCGAACAGGTCGGCGCGCACACGCAGGACCACCCGGCTTCCGGCATCGAGGAGCAGTCGATTCCCCCCGTACACCAGGACGGCCTCGACCGCCCCCAGGCCGATCATCGCGAGGATCAGGACATCGAGCAGCGCGGTCCGGCCCAGGACCGGATCGGGAAGCAGTCCCGCGAGACGGTGCGGCAACGGATGCTGGAGCAGCACGCTGTCGAAGAGGAACTTCAAAGGCCAGGGCGTCACCAGCAGGACCACGGAACGCAGCACCGTCATCGAGCACCCGGCAATGAACTTGCCGCGCTCCTGTGCGAGGTACTGCCACAGCCACGCGCGCCCGCCCGGGTGCGGAAGCGCCGGGTTCGCGCCACGACCGTTCATACCCCCAACCCGGCCGCCGCCCCGATGTCGAATCCCAGCACCGTCCCGACCACACGCTTCCAGCTGCGTTCGCCCGCGAAGGCCGTTGCGTTGTCCGCCATCCGATGCCGCAGCTGCGGCTGCGCGAGCAGGACGCCGAGGGCCTGCGCGCAGCCCCGTACGCTTCCGGGCTCATACAGCACCCCGGTCACGCCGTCCTGCACGATGTCGGCGATCTGCCCCAGGCGCGGCGCCACCACCGGACGACCGGCGGCCAGCGATTCGATGATCTTCAGCGGCGAGAAGTAGAAGTCGTCCTGGGGCGCATAGGGCGCGGCCGTCACGTCCATCGCCTCCAGCCAGTGCGGGATCTGCGCATGGGGAACCCGCCCCGGCAGCAACACCTGCGCGGCGCAGGAAGAGGCGGCAACCCGGTCCCGCGCCGCCGCCCAGTCCGGACCGTCGCCGACCGCCACGAGGCGGGAGGACGGATGGCGGGCCGCGATCTCCTCGAAGGCCCGGATCAACAGGTCCACGCCATGCCACGGCTTGAAGCTGCCGATGAATCCGATCACCGTACCGTCGCCCAGGCCGAACGCGCGGCGGATCTCGTCCCCCTTGCCGCCGGCACCACCGGTGCCGAACCGCTCGGTGTCCACCCCGTTGGGAACCACTTCGACGCGCACGGCATCCCCGACCACCTGCCGCACGTGCGCCGCCACGGCCTCCGAAACCGCCACGACGACCTGCGCACCGCGATACGAGGCGGCCTGCATTGCCGTCGCGCGATCGACCAATCGCAGTCCGCGGTAGCGCGCCTGCTCGTCCACCAGCGGCGCATTCACCTCCAGGATGCGCGCGACGCCGTAGTGGCCGGCGATTTCCGCCCCCGCGCGGCACAACAGGCTGTGCCGCTCATAGACGACATCCGGTCGGAATCCGATGCGCGACAACCCGGTCGTCACGCGTCGGGCGAGCGTGTCGTCGTAGGCGATCCGCCGGATCTCCCGGCGCATCTCGACGGATTCGAGGGCGGATTCGGGGATGCCGAGGCGCCGGCTGGTCGCGGCGAGCACCGCCGGATCGTCGGGCATCTCCAGATGCAGGAGCCGCGCCGGCGGCGGCGGATTGCCTTCGCCGAGCGCCGCGCATGCCAGCACGACCTCGTGCCCGAGGGCGGCGGCGGCCGCGGTGAACTCGCGCACATGCACCGAGGCGCCCTTGTCCCCGAGAACCGGGATGCCGGAATCGGCGTTCAGGTACAGGATCTTCATTCGGTCGCCCCACTTCCGCAGGCGCACGCCGCCGCCATCGAATCGGTCGGCGCGTGCGCGGCCGCGTCCGCCGCACCGCAACCCATGAGCGCGTGCAGATGCCGCGTGTTCGACCACAGATCGAAATCGGAAGCCACCAGCGCGCGCGCCGAATCCGCCAGACGCCGCGCAAGTCGTTCGTCGGCCAGCAACTCGCCGATCGCCGCCGCCAGCGCCGCCGGATCCGCCGCCGGAACGAGCAGCCCGGTGGCGCGGTCCCGCACGATTTCCGGAATTCCGGAAATTTGCGTCGAGACGACCGGCAGTCCGCTGGCCATGGCTTCGACGATCACGTTGGGAATGCCGTCGCGGTCGCCGTTGCTGGTGATGCGCGGCGACAGCGCAAAGACCCGGGCCTCGCGGTACAGCAGCGCGAGGGATTCGTGGGTCATCGACCCGGCAAGTTCGACCACGTCGTCGAGGCCGTGCGCGTCGATGAGCGCCTGCAGCGTGTCGCGTTCCGGGCCGGCACCGACGATCCGGCAGCGGAAGACGCAACCCGAGTCGCGAAGCCGTGCGCAGGCCAGCACCAGGTCGTCATGCCCCTTCTTGGGGACGAGCCGTCCGACCGCCAGGACCAGGGGGCGTGGATCGACCGGTTGCGACGATCCGGAACTGCGATCCGGGAAGAATGCGTTCCGATCGATGCCGTGATACACCAACCGCACCTTGTCCGGGCAATCCTCGGCGAAGTTTTCGCGCAAGTACTGGGCGTTGTACCCGGTGCAGGTCGCGACGAAGGCGGCCCCGCGCATGCGCCATCGGATCACGCGCCGCGGCGTGAGGTAGATGTCCTTCGCGTGCGCGGTCAGACTGAACGGAATTCCCGTCATGATGCTGGCCAGGTGCGCCACCGCCGAGGGCGCATTCGCGAAATGGGCGTGGATGTGCCGCACTCCGGTACGGCGGCACTCGGCCGCGACGAATCCGGCACGGACGAACTGCTTGCCGACGGCCCATGGCGCCCGCGCCGCCGCGGACCAATACAGGGCGCGGCCGGCCGCCCCCAGGTATCGAACCGGGGCGCCGTACAGCGCGGACAGGTGGGCACGGACCACCGTCAGCGACTTGCGCACGATTCCCGGCGGCAGAAAGCGCACCGGCGCCCGCACCTCCGAAACCATGGGGTGGTGCGGCGGCGGCTCCGGCACGAGCAGCGAAAAAAGCTGCATGCGCGCACCGAGCCGCTCCATCGCGCGGATCTCGTTGATGATGAAGGTCTCCGAAAGTCGCGGATAGCGCTTGAGCACGTAGGCGACCGAGCCGAAATCGGGCTGTTTCACATCGTCCTCCCATGCGCGCTGTCCACCACCGCAAGAACTTGTTCGGCAACGTGCACCGCACCGTCGATCGGGAGGTTCCGCCAAAGCGCCTCGGGAGCGGGCGGCGACGCCAGCGCGGCGTCGACGGCGACGCCAAGCTGACCGGGAAGATCTTCCGACGAGGGCTCGACGCAAACCACGAGACCCATGTCGGCGAGCAGCCGTGCCCGCATGCGCTGCTCCGCGCGCGGTGCGGCACGGGGCACGAGAACGGCCTTCTTCCGATTGGCCACGATCTCCGCGCACGTGTTGTACCCCGCCATCGAAACCACCACATCGGCGGAGCGGACGCAGCCTTGCAAGCCGACGACGACGTCGACGAATTCGACGTCGGAGCGGCCCTCGGCGAGCGCGATCAGCGATGCCTTTTCGGCACCGTCCATCAGCGGCCCGAGGACGACGACCGAATAGGCGCCCGCGCCGTGTCCGCGATGCAGGGATTCCAGATAGGCCTGGACGAGGAATCGCCCGTCGCCGCCCCCGCCCACCGTCACGAGGGCGACCGGGCGGCCGGCGGCGCGCTCGACCGACCAGCACACGCCGCGGGAATCGCCGTCACCGGCGAAGTCGCGCTCGACGACGTGGCCGCAATACCGCACGCGCTTCGCAACGCGGTGGGACAGTCCGTAGGCGCCGGCGATGTCGAACAGCGAGCGGCTGCCATACACGAACACATCGTCGTAGGCCTCCTCGATCAGCGCGTGCGTACCCTGGCTTTCCCAGATCGATCGGACCGCATCCGGGCTGTCCAGGATGTCGCGCAGACCCAGAATGGTGCGCGTACCCGGCATCTCGCGCCGGATCAGGGACAGGGTCGAGAGCAACTCCCCGTTCATCCCCGCCGGCGCGTGATCCACCAGCAGGACATCGGGCCGCAGATTCATCACCTGCTTGAGGATCAGCGCCTCGCGATAGCCCTTCACCATGCCGAAGTGGCCCGCCCCGTCCCGCGGCGCATAGGATTCGACGCCCACCTTGACCACCGGCGGCAAGGGTTGCACCCGCAGGCCCGCCGGAAGCCGCCAGATGCCGATCACCGGCGATCCGGTCAGCAGCGTGACGGCAAAGCGATCCGGGCGGCGAAGCATCTCGGCGGCGATCGCCAGATTTCGACGCAGATGACCCAGACCGAACGTGTCGTGCGAATAGAGGACAACCGACACCTTACTCGGCTGCACCGCCCCGGACATCGCAAGCGGCCGCGCCGCCCGGACATCCATGCCATCCAAGACATCGTCTGTCATAGAGGAACCCGTTCCCAGTAATTTTCACCGACGTCATTTTTACGCGAGAATTATTAACTGGATATTTTTCCCACGTAACGCGAAGTTGGGTTACTCTCTCCCTTGACCGACGTATCCCGCAAGCCGGAATCGCGACGAATCCTAGGGGCGCCGTGTTTAACGATCGTGAATTGCCAATACGGATCAACCGTTCGCGGTAGCGCGTTGCGATGGATTTGGATACCGCAATGAGGCTAGCCCGTTCGTGCGCACACCCGCATCGTCGGCCTCCGCCGCAATCGACAGGACAACTTATTTTTCATTTTCGTTTCAGAATGTGTCAGGTACTACCAATGAAGAAACTCGATGATCGCGGCCCGGGAACCGGACTTGCGGCCAACCGGAAGCGCCACCGGGGATTCCATCCATGGCGAATCGCGCTGGCGCTCGCCGCGGGCACCGGCATGATTTCCGCGTGCTCGGGCTCCGCGGGCACGGCGACCGCGGCCCACGCCGTTGCCGATGCGGGCAAGGCGGCCCGATCTCCGCACCGCGTTGCGGTGACGGTCCAACCCGTCGCCGCATGGCCCATGCGGCGCTCGCTGAGCGAGCTCGGCACGGTTACCGCCCGCAGGACCGTCGTGGTGCGCACGCTGGTCGACGGCCGCCTCCTCAGCATGCCGTTCCGGGAGGGCCAACTGGTGCATGCCGGGGATCTCCTCGCGCAAGTGGACCCCCGGCCCTTTGCGGCGGCGCTGGCCAATGCCCAGGCCCAGCTCGAGCGCGACGACGCCCAGCTTCAGGAAGCGCGCCGCGATCTCGCGCGCTACCGACGTCTGGTGGCCGAGGATTCGATTCCGAGACAACAGTTCGACACGCAGAAGGCCCTGGTTCGCCAGCTCGGCGGCACGGTGCGCGCCGACCGGGCGCAGATCCGGATCGCGCAACTCAACCTCGGCTACGCGCGGATCACGGCGCCGGTCAGCGGCCGGGTGGGGTTGCGCCAGGTCGACCCCGGCAACATCGTGCATGCGGGCGACGCGACCGGCATCGTGGTGCTGACCCAGGTGCAGCCGATCGACGTCACGTTCGCGATACCGCAGGATGATCTCCCCGCGGTGTTGCAGCGGATGCGGGCCGGGCAGACGATGGCCGTCGATGCCTATGGCCGCGACGGCGCGGCCGTCCTCGCGCATGGCGTCCTAAGGGCGACGGACAGCCAGATCGACCCGACGACCGGGACCATCCGGCTCAAAGCCTCGTTCGCCAATCAGGACCAGATGCTGTTCCCGGGTCAGTTCGTCAGCGTCCGCCTCGAACTCGAAACCATCCGCGATGCACGGAGCATCCCCGCCGAGGCGGTACAGCATGGCGCGCCCGGCGCCTACGTCTACCAGGTTCTTAGCGACGACACCGTCGCGATCCGCACGCCCAGGTTCGGCATCACCGACGATGGCCGGATCCAGGTCGTCGACGGGCTGGCGCTCGGCGACAGGGTGGTGATCGAAGGAATCGACCGGCTGCGAAACGGCGCCAAGGTCGAAATCGTCAACAGGTAAGGTCCAACGTGAATCCGTCGCGCATTTTCATATTGCGCCCCGTCGCCACATCGCTGCTGATGCTGGCGTTGATCCTGGTGGGACTGGTGGCGTACCGGCTCCTGCCGCGATCCGCGCTGCCGCAGATCGACTACCCCACGATCCAGGTCAGCACCCGCTACCCGGGCGCGGCGCCCGCCGTGGTCGCGTCGGCGATCACCGCCCCCCTCGAGCGCCAATTCGGGCAGATGCCGGGGTTGTCCCAGATGTGGTCCGCGAGTTCGACCGGGTCGTCGACCGTGACGCTGCGATTCGACCTGCGCCTGCCCCTCGACACCGCCGAACAGGAGGTGCAGGCGGCAATCAATGCCGCCTACACGTTCCTGCCCGCGGACCTGCCGGCGCCGCCGACCTACAGCAAGGTCAACCCCGCCGATCCCCCGGTGATCGCGCTGGCGATCACCTCCACGGTGCTGCCGATTCCGGCGCTCGAAGATCTGGCCGACACGCGCGTGGCGCAAAAGATCTCCCAGATCGCCGGGGTCGGACTGGTGACCATCGGCGGCGGCGGCAAGCCTGCCGTGCGCGTTGCGGTGGACCCGCGCGCACTGGCTGCGGCAGGACTCTCGCTCGAAGACGTGCGCAATGCCATCGCATCGCAAAACGTCAACCTCGCCAAGGGCGGATTTGACGGCCCGTTGCGCTCCACCACCATCTCGACCAACGACCAGCTTCGTTCGGCGGCCGACTATCGCGGGATGGTCATCGCCTATCGCAACGGCGCCGCCATACGCCTTTCCGACGTGGCCGGCGTCGCCGACGGCGCCGAGGACGTCCGCCTTGCGGCGTGGGCCGGCGACACTCCGGCGATCGTGCTCGACGTCCAGCGCCAGCCGGGCGCCAACGTGATCGACGTGGCCGACCGCATCCGGACGATGCTTCCCCAGCTGCGCGCATCGCTGCCGCAGTCGGTCCGGATCGTGCCGCTCACCGATCGCACGGTCACCATCCGCGCGTCCGTGCGCGACGTGCAGATCGAACTCGTTCTGGCGATCGCCCTGGTTGTCCTGGCGATTTTCCTGTTCCTGCGCAGCACCGCGGCGACGATCATCCCCGGCATCGCGGTGCCGCTTTCGATCGCCGGCACCTTCGGGGTCATGTACCTCGCCGGATTCGGCATCAACAACCTGACCCTGATGGCGCTGACCATCGCCACGGGCTTCGTGGTCGACGACGCCATCGTGATGATCGAAAACATCGCCCGGCACATCGAAGCGGGCGACGAGCCGATGCAGGCGGCCCTCAAGGGCGCCGGCCAGATCGGCTTCACCATCATCTCGCTCACGGTGTCGCTCATCGCCGTGATGATCCCCCTGCTCTTCATGCGCGACGTCCTGGGCAGGCTTTTCCGCGAATTCGCGATCACCCTCGCCGTGGCGATCCTCCTCTCCGCCGTGGTTTCGCTCACGCTCACCCCGATGATGAGCGCGCGACTGCTGCGGCGGCAGCCGGCCGATCCGGGCACCGCGGTCCAGCGCCTCTTCGCCCGGTCGTTCGACCGCCTTCTCGCGGCCTACAAGTGGACGTTGATCCGGGTTCTCGCGCACCAGGGCATCACCCTGGTGGTGGCGGGCGGCACCCTGCTGCTGGCCGTTGCGCTCTACGCCTCGGCCCCGAAGGGATTGCTGCCGATGCAGGACACCGGGGCGATCCAGGCCATCACCGTGGCGCCGCAGTCGATCGCGTTCCCGGCCATGGAGGACCGACAGCGCGCCCTTGCCGCCGCGCTCCTCGCCGATCCCGCCGTCGCCTCGGCATCGTCGCTGGTCGGCATCGACGGCGTCAACCCGACGCTCAACAGCGGCCGCATCCTCGTCAACCTCAAGCCCCGCGGCGCCCGCGACGACATCGCGACGATTCTCACCCGCCTGCGGCAGCGCGCCGCCCGCGTCTCTGGCATCCGTGCCTATCTGCAGCCGGTTCAGGACCTCACGCTCGAGGACCGCATTGCGCGCGCGCAATACCAGATGTCGCTCGACGCGCCCCACGAAGCGGAGCTGCGGGCGTGGGTTCCGAAGCTGGTCGAACGGCTGCGCGCGCTCCCGGAACTCGAAGACGTCAGCGACGACAGCGCGGATCGCGGCCCCCTGGCATACGTCCAGGTCGACCGCGATTCGGCGTCGCGGGTGGGAGTGACCTTGGCCGCGGTCGACAACGTCCTCTATGACGCGTTCGGCCAGCGGCTCGTCTCGACGATCTACACCCAGTCGAACCAGTACCGGGTGGTTCTCGATGCGAATCTTCCCGAGCGCAGCGGCAGCGACGCCCCGCCCCTCCTCGATCGCTTGTATGTGCCGAACGCCGCCGGCCAGCAGATTCCGATCTCGGCCGTCGCCCACCTCATCCAGCGCACCACGCCGCTGGTGATGGTGCATCTGGGCCAGTTCCCCGCTGCGGACGTGTCGTTCAACCTTCGCCCCGGCGTATCCCTGGACAAGGCGATGGCCGCGATCGCGCGCGCCCGCCGCAGCCTGGGGATGCCGCTGAGCATCCACGCCCGCTTCCAGGGTGCGGCCCGGGCGTTCGGCACCGCGCTCGGATCCGAGCGCCTGCTGATCGTGGCCGCGGTGATCACGATGTATCTCGTCCTCGGAATTCTCTATGAAAGTTTCGTGCATCCGGTGACCATTCTTTCGACCTTGCCGTCGGCGGGAATCGGCGCCTTGCTCGCCCTGCGGCTCACCGGGTCGGACCTCGACATCATCGCCATCATCGGCATCATCCTGCTGATCGGGATCGTCAAGAAGAACGCGATTCTGATGATCGATTTCGCGCTGGAAGCGCAGCGCAAGGGCGGCAAGACCGCCCCCGAAGCGATCCTCGAGGCCTGCGTCCTGCGGTTCCGGCCGATCATGATGACCACCACGGCCGCCCTCTTCGGCGCCCTGCCGCTGATGCTGGGAACGGGCGTCGGATCCGAACTTCGCCACCCCCTGGGCCTGACCATCGTCGGCGGACTCGTGGTCAGCCAGGTCCTGACGCTGTACACGACGCCGGTGATCTATCTGGCGTTCGAGCGCGTGGCGCAACGCTGGCGCAGCGCACTATGAATCTGTCCGCGCCATTCATCGCCCGGCCGGTCGCCACGACGCTGATCACGATCGCGATCGCCCTTGCGGGGGTTCTCGGCCTGGAGACCATTCCGGTATCGCCCCTGCCGCAGATCGACTTCCCGACGATCCTCGTCCAGGCGGTGCTGCCCGGAGCGAGCCCCGAGACCATGGCGTCCACGGTGGCAACCCCGCTGGAACGCAAGCTCGGACTGATCGCCGGCGTGGACGAGATGACCTCCGTCAATTCGCTCGGCATGACGCGCATCAGCCTGCAGTTCGACCTGCATCGCGACATCGACGGCGCCGCGCGGGACGTCCAGGCGGCGATCAATGCGGCCCGTGCCGTCCTTCCGCCCATGCCGGTCAATCCGAAGTACTGGAAGGTCAACCCGGCAAATGCGCCGGTGATGATCCTGTCGCTGACTTCCCGCAGCATGACGCGCGGCCAGATGTACGACGCGGCGTCGACCGTGCTCGCCCAGCGGATCGCACAGGTTGCCGGCGTAGGACAGGTCCGCATCAACGGCAGCGCGCTCCCCGCCGTGCGCATCGACGTCGACATCGAAAAACTTGCGCGCATGGGGATTCCCCTGGAGTCCGTCCACGCCGCGGTTGCGGCGGCGAATGTCGACAGCCCGAAAGGAATCATCGACACCGGCGGGAGATCGTGGCTGATCGGGGCCAATGACCAGACCACCACCGCCGCGGCCTATGGCCGGTTGATCGTTGCGTACCGGAACGGCGCGCCGGTACGCATCGCAGACGTGGCGACGGTGCACGACTCGGTCGAAAACATCCGCAATGCCGGCGCCACCAACGGCAGGCCGTCGGTCCTTCTGCTGATCTACCGGCAGCCCGGCGCCAACATCCTCGACACCGTCGGCCGCGTAAACGCCCTGCTGCCCCGCCTGCGGGCGTCGATTCCGTCGGCCATCGACCTGAACGTCGACATGGACCGGACGTCGACGATCGGCGCCTCCCTGCACGAGGCAAGCCGCTCGCTTCTCCTCGCCGTGCTGCTCGTGATCCTCGTCGTCTTCGCGTTTCTCCGCCGCGCCCGCGCGATCTGGATTCCGGCGGTGGCGATTCCGGTTTCCCTCGTCGGCTCGTTCGCCGCGATGAAGCTCCTCGGGTACAGCCTGAACAATCTCACGCTCATGGCCTTGGCCATCGCAACCGGATTCGTCGTCGACGACGTGATCGTCGTATTGGAGAACATCGTACGGCACCTCGAGGAAATCCCCCCCGACCTCGTGGAGCCGGAACGATCAAGCGCCATTGCCGCGGGCAACGCATTCGCCGCCGGCACGCGCCGGGGCGCCGTCCGTCTGGCGGCACTGCGCGGCGTGCGGACCGTCGGCTTCACGGTGCTGTCGATGAGCCTCTCCCTCCTCGCCGTCTTCATTCCGATCCTGGCGATGCACGGACTGATCGGGCGGATCTTCCGCGAATTCGCCGTGACGCTGTCGGTCTCGATCCTGATTTCGCTGGCCGTCTCCTTGACCACGACACCGATGCTGTGCGCAGTGCTGCTGCGTCCGGTCGCGGGCGGCGCCGATCCGGATCGCGATCCGCCGAGCGGGGCGCGGAGCGGCTCCACGACCGGCGGGCTGCGCAACGCATGGGCCCGGGTGACGCGTGCCGCCTCGAACGCGAGCCGGACGATCGGCAGCCGGGTTTCGAGCGCCTACGAGCGGTCGCTCGATGTCGCCCTGCGCCATTCCCGCATCACCCTGCTCATTCTGGCGGCCACGATCGCCGCCAATGTCTCGCTCTACATCGCGATTCCCAAGGGATTCCTCCCGGCCGAGGATATCGGGCTGATCAAGGGAAAAATCCAGGGGGACCAGAGCATCTCCTTTCAGTCGATGACCCGCAAGCTCAACCGGTTCATGGCAATCGTCCAGTCGGACCCGGCGGTGGCGAGCGTCAACGGCTTCACCGGCGGCGACGAGGCGAACAGCGGATTCGTGTTTGCCATCCTCAAGCCGTTCCGCGCGCGCAGCGGGATTTCGCCGGAGGCGGTCATCGACCGCCTGCGGAGCCGGCTCGCGAACGTCGCGGGCGCGACCCTGTACCTCCAACCGGCGCGGGATCTGCATTTCGGCGGCAGGCCGAGCAATGCCGAGTACCAGTACACGCTGGAGAGCGACGATCTCGACGACCTGCAGACCTGGTGCGGACGAATCAAGGATGCGCTTTCGCGCCTTCCCGAACTCGTGGACGTCAATTCGGATGCCCAGGATCGCGGATTGGGAACGGCGATCACGGTCGACCGGGACTCGCTTTCGCGCCTCGGGCTGACGATGAGCCAGGTCGACACGACCCTGGACGATGCGTTCGGTCAACGGCAGGTGTCGACGATCTTCGCGCCCCGCAATCAATATCATGTCGTCGAGGAGGCCGACCCGCGGTTTCTGCAGGGGTCCGACTCGCTCGTCGCGTTGAACCTGATCGGCCCCGCGGGTTCGCTGATTCCGCTGCAGGCGTTCGCCCGCTGGCAGACCAAGGACGCGCCGCTGGTGGTCAATCACCAGGGCTCGTTCATGGCAACGACCATATCGTTCAATCTCGCGCCCGGCGTTTCGCTCGGCACCGCGGCCGCCGCGATCGATCGCGCCATGGCCCGCATCGGCGTTCCGGCGACGATCCATGGCGGATTCCAGGGCACCGCGAAGCTCTTCCGGAATTCGCTCTCCGCCGAGCCATTGCTCGGCTTGCTCGCCGTGTTCGCGGTGTACGTCGTCCTGGGAATCCTCTATGAGAGCCTGACCCATCCGATCACCATCCTGTCGACGCTGCCCTCGGCAAGCATCGGCGCGATGCTCGCCATGATGGTGTTTCGCATCCCGATGACCGTGATCGCCTTCATCGGCGTGATTCTGCTGATCGGCATCGTCATGAAGAACGCCATCATGATGGTCGACGTGGCGATCGATCTCGAGCGGCGCGACCGTCTCGACCCGCGCGAAGCGATCCGGCGCGCCGGCCTGCACCGCCTGCGGCCGATCATGATGACCACCGCCGCCGCGTTGTTCGGCGCCCTGCCGCTTGCGCTGGGGGGCGGCGACGGAGCGGCCTTGCGCCAGCCGCTCGGGATCGCAATCGTCGGCGGACTGCTGTTCAGCCAGGCGCTCACCCTGTACACGACCCCCGTGGTGTATCTGACCCTGGACCGGCTGCGGATCCGCCTTCTGCGCCTGCGGCATCGCGAGGCCGAACCCTCCGAAGGGAATCGGATTCCCGGCCTCTGACGCGGGCCTTTGCACGAAAAGCGACAAGACATGAAACGACTTCTTTCCCACACCATCCTCGTCTCGACCGGCCTGCTTGCATCCGCGTGCACCGTCGGCCCGGATTACGTGCGGCCCGCGATCGCGGTGCCGAGGGTGTACAAGGAAGCTCCGCCGGGATGGCGGATTGCCCAGCCCGCCGACCGCACGCAACGAGGACCATGGTGGAAGATGTTCCACGACCCGGACCTCGACCGTCTGGAGGACCAGGCGGGCCGCGCGAACCAGAGCATCATCGCGGCGGATGCGCACTATCGGCAGGCGCTTGCCGTCGTCGACCAGAACGTCGCCTCGCTGTTCCCGATCGTGTCCGCGCGCGCATACGGACAACGCCTTGCCAACCCCGCGATCGGGGTTCCGCTGCCGCCGCAGACCTTCCGCTCGGCCTCGGTGTCGGCATCGTGGGTACCCGACCTGTGGGGGGCGGTCCGGCGCAGCATCGAGGAAGCCCGGGCCAATGCCGAATCGAGCGCCGATACCCTGGGTGCCGCCATGCTGAGTCTGCAGGCAACCCTGGCGACCGACTATTTCGCGCTACGGATCGCGGACGAACAACAACGCCTGCTCCAGGATGCCGTGCGGGCCGACCGGCAATTGCTGCAAATCGCACGGCACCGATACCGGAGCGGCGTCGCCGGACGCATCGAGGTCGTCCTCGCGCAGAGTCAACTCGAACAAGCGGGCACGCAGGCCATCGACGTCGGGATCCAGCGCGCACAATTGGAGCATGCGATCGCGGTGCTGACCGGGAAGGCACCCGCCGAGTTTGCCATCGCGCCGCGCCCGACCATTCCGGCTCCGCCGCCGATTCCCTTGGAAGTTCCCGGGGCGCTGCTGCAACGACGCCCGGACGTGGCCAGTGCCGAACGGCTTGCCGCCGCGGCCAACGCGCAGATCGGCGTCGCGCAGGCGGCGTTCTACCCCACCGTGACCCTGTCGGCGCGGGGAGGATACCGTGCCCCCAGCACCCTGAACCTCTTCGCGATTCCGGCCCGGTTCTGGGCACTCGGGCCGGCCCTTGCCGCGACGATCTTCGACGGCGGCGCACGCTCCGCGGTGAAGCAGCAGGCGATCGACAGCTATGAAGCCGCCGTTGCGACCTACCGCCAAACGGTGTTGTCGGCCCTGCAAAACGTCGAGGATGCCCTGGTCGCGCAGCGCGTGCTTCAGGAAGAGGCCGTCATGGAGCGCGCCGCGGTCGGCGACGCCGTCGATGCGGTGCGCATGACGACCAATCAGTACCGCGGCGGCACGGCGGGATACCTCGACGTCCTCACCGCCCGCACGACCATGGTCGCGAACCGGATCACGGCGCTCAACATCCGCGGCCGACAGCTTGCCGCATCGGTCGAACTCGTCGCCGCCCTCGGCGGCGACTGGCGCCGCCCGGCGGACAAACCGGGATCGCCGCAACCCTGACGGCGCGCGGTCCGTCGAGGCGGAAATCCCAGGGTCAGGGCATGCCCATCGCCGCCCGATACACCGCGACATAGCGCCTGGCGCTCGCCGTCCAGCTGAAGTCGCGCGCCATCGCGGCGCGCTGCATCGTCCGCCATGCCGCCGGGGTTCGGTAGTGCGCGATCGCGCGGCCCGCCGCCCCGGCAAGGGCTTCCGCCGAGGGCGGATGGAACACGAACCCGGTCGCGCTGCCGTCGGCGATCGTCTCCGGCGTGCAATCGGTCACCGAATCGGCGAGTCCGCCGGTGCGGCAGACGATCGGCACGGTGCCGTAGCGCTGGCTGTACATCTGGTTCATGCCGCAGGGCTCGAAGCGCGAGGGCATGAGGAACATGTCCGAACCCGCCTCGATGCAATGCGCGATGCGCTCGTCGAACGCGATCCGCACCGCGACGCGATCGGGATATCGCTGCGCCAGGGCCTGCAGGCGCGCTTCGATCGCCGCGTCTCCCGTGCCCTGCAGCACGATCTGCGCCCCCGTGGCGAGGAGCGCTTCGGCCGCGTCGACGATCAGATCGAATCCCTTCTGCGCGACGACGCGCCCGACCGTCCCGAGCACCGGCACGGATTCGTCGACCGGCAGGCCCAGCTCGGCCTGCAGCGCGCGCTTGTTCGCCGCCTTGCCCGCCGCCACCGTATCGGCGTCGTAATGCTGCGCCAGATATGGATCGGTCGCCGGATTCCAGTACGCGGTATCGATCCCGTTCAAGATGCCGTGGAGTACGGCCGCGCGCATCGACAAAAGACCCTGCAGGCCGAACCCCAAGGCTTCGCCGCGGATCTCCCGGGCGTATGTCGGGCTCACGGTCGTGATCGCATCGGCGCAGGCGAGGCCGCCCTTGAGAAACGAAATCTGGCCGTAGTATTCCGCGCGATCGACCGAAACGCTCTCGGGTGCGAGCGCCAGCGCCGCGGCCCGCGCCATCGGGAACAGTCCCTGATAGGCCAGATTGTGCACGGTCATCACGCTCGCAGCGTGCGCCCCGCGCGCCTGCGCCAGGTACACCGGCGCAAGCGCCGATTGCCAATCGTTGCAATGGATCACGTCCGGCCGCCAGATCGACGAGGCCGGCGATGCGGGCGATGCCAGGGGGCTTGCATCGGTTCCCAGCAGCGCCGCGACCCGGGACAACAGGCCGAAGCGCAGATCGTTGTCCGGCCAGTCCTTGCCGTCCGCACCTAGGTACGGATTTCCGGGGCGGTCATACAGCGCCGGACAGTCGACGAGCAACATCCCCGGGCCATGGGTTCCGTCGGGACCGACGGCGGGCACGCGCAGCAGTCGTGCCGGCGGCAGCGCGCCGACCGGCGGGATTTCCGTGACGACCCGCGGCGCCGCGGCGAGCGCGCGCACGAGCGCGGGATAGGCCGGCACCAGCACACGCACGTCGACGCCAAGTTCGTGCAATGCGTGCGGCAGCGCTCCGGCGACGTCGGCAAGACCGCCGGTCTTGATCCACGGCGCGATTTCGGAGGCGACGAACAGAACCTTCGGATGAAATCTTTTTGACATGACCGTCATTCGTGTTCAAGAGACCGCGATTGCCCGCTATCGAACCCACTTTCCGGTTAGGATAACAGCCAACCGGGACACCGAGATCCCGAAGGAGAAACGCTGTGACGGACAACGCAGGATTTCCGGACAAAGCAGTGCAAGGGCAAAGTGCCTACGACATCGAGCCGCCGACGGGAGTACGGCTTTCCCGGACGACGATGGCGATGATTCTCGCCGGCGGGCGCGGCTCGCGCCTCGGGCGCCTGACCGACTGGCGCGCCAAGCCGGCGGTGCCCTTCGCCGGCAAGTTCCGCATCATCGATTTCCCCCTGTCGAACTGCGTCAATTCGGGCATCCGCCGCATCGGCGTGTGCACCCAATACAAGGCCCAGAGCCTGATTCGCCACGTCCAGCGCGGCTGGTCGTTCCTCGACGGGCGTTTTCACGAATTCGTCGAACTGCTGCCGGCACAGCAGAACATCAGCAGCGACTGGTACAAGGGTACGGCCGATGCGGTCTACCAGAACCTCTCGCTGCTGCGCGAGCATGCGCCCGAGCTCGTCCTCGTGCTCGCGGCCGATCACGTCTACAAGATGGACTACAACCGCCTGCTGCACGACCATGTCGCGAGGTACTCCGACATCACGGTCGGATGCGTGGAGGTTCCGGTGGAAGAGGCGAGTGCCTTCGGCGTGATGGCGGTCGACGAGGAGATGCGCGTCACGGCGTTCCATGAAAAGCCCGAGCATCCGGCATGCATTCCGGGACGGCCCGGGACGGCGCTCGCGAGCATGGGCATCTACGTCTTCAACGCCGAATTCCTCTACGAGCAGCTCACCCGCGACAGCATGGACCACCGTTCCGCCCACGACTTCGGCAAGGACGTGATCCCGCACATCCTGGAGCGGGGATACCGCGTGCATGCGCACCGGTTCTCCGACAGCTGCGTGAACATGAACGACGGGCGCCCCTACTGGCGCGACGTCGGAACGCTCGACGCGTACTGGGAAGCCAACATGGAACTCACCCGCGTGACGCCCGACCTCAATCTGTACGACCGCAACTGGCCGATCTGGACCTACCAGGAGCAGCTTCCGCCCGCGAAATTCGTGTTCGACGACGAAGGCCGGCGCGGTGCCGCCATCGACTCGCTGGTGTCGGGGGGCTGCATCATGAGCGGCTCGACCGTCAAACGGTCCCTGCTGTTCTCCAATGTCTACGTGCACAGCTATGCCCATGTCGAGGATTCGGTCGTGCTTCCGGACGTCGAAATCGGCCGCAACGTCGTGCTCAAGCGCGCGATCATCGAGCGCGGCTGCCGCCTTCCGGACGGATTGCAGGTCGGCGTGAACCCCGAACAGGACCGCGAGCGTTTCGAAGTCACGAGCAACGGCATCACGCTCGTCGTCCCCGAGATGCTGGGCGGCCCCTCCGTCGTGACCGATTGACCACGAACGAAACGGCATGCCTCCTCCCCATTCCCGACCTGCCCGAACCGATCCGGCGCCGCCCGGTCCCGGCGTCGACTTCATCCTGCTCTGGCACATGCACCAACCGGACTACCGGGAGCAGGCCGGCGGCGAATTCCGGCTGCCCTGGGTGTATCTGCATGCGCTCAAGGACTATTCGGACATGGCATGGCACCTGGAACGAAACCCCGCGATGCGCGCGGTGGTCAACTTCGTTCCGGTACTGCTCGACCAGATCGAGGATTACTGCGACCAGTTCGCCACCGGCACGCTGCGCGATCCGCTGCTGCGCCTGCTGGCCCGCAGCGATGGCGCCCCGCTCTCGCGCGCGGAACACGCGCACGCGCTCGAGCAGTGTTTCCGGGCCAACCACGAGCACCTGATCGCGCCGTTTCCCGCATACAACCGCCTGCACGAGATCTTCCGCTGCCTGGACGAGGAAGGCGCCGACGCGACCCGGTACCTGTCCGACCAGTACATCTACGAACTGGTCACCTGGTACCACCTCGCATGGACGGGCGAAGGGCTGCGGCGCGATTCGCAGGTCGTTGCGCAATTGCTGGCCAAGGGGACGCAGTTCACCGCCGAGGACCGCGCGGCGCTGCTGCAGGTGGTTGCGGAGACCATCCGCGACATCATCCCCCGCTATCGCCGTCTCGAAGAGCGCGGCCAGATCGAAATCTCGACCACGCCGCACGGTCATCCGCTCGCGCCGCTGATGATCGATTTCCAGTGCGCGAAGGATGCGCTGCCCGACATCACGTTGCCGCATGCCGGCCGTTATCCGGGCGGCCGTGGCCGCGTCAACGCCCACATCGAGATGGCGCAGGAGGATCACCAACGCCGTTTCGGCCGCGCGCCGACCGGCATGTGGCCGGCCGAGGGGGCACTGTCGACCCCCTTCGCGGCACTGATCGCGGCCCATGGTTTCCAGTGGGCGGCGAGCAGCGAAGCGGTGTTGCGCAACAGCCTGCGGGCATCGGGCGCCCCGGAATCCGCCCTCGCCGCGCCGCACTACCGGCCATTCCTCCTCGGGCCGCTCACCGATCCGGGCGTGCCCAAGACCGCCGGCCACGCGAACAGCCTGACCCTGTTCTTCCGCGACGACCGGCTCTCCGATCTGATCGGCTTCGAATACGCGCGCTGGCATGGGCGCGACGCGTCGGAACACTTCGTGCGCGAAGTCGCCGCGATCGCCGAGCGCGATGCCAACGGCGCCGAGCCTCCCGGCAACAGCGGCACCCGCCCTTGCGTCTGCGTGATGCTCGATGGCGAAAACGCCTGGGAGTACTACCCGTACAACGGGTTCTACTTCCTTTCCGGCATCTACGCGGGGCTGGCGACGCATCCGCGGATCCGCCTTCTCACCTGCAGCGAGGCGGCGGCCGAGCGGCACCGGCCGGGCGCCCCGCCTGGTGCGATCGGTGCGCTGCGTGCACTGGCCGCGGGCAGCTGGGTCTACGGCAACCTCTCGACGTGGATCGGGGCGCGCGACAAGAACACCGCATGGGATCTGCTCTGCGAGGCGAAGGTCTGCTTCGACCGGGTGATGGCCAGCAAGCGGCTGGACGCGGCGCAGCGCCGGCAGGCGACCGCGCAGCTCTCGGACTGCGAGAGTTCGGACTGGTTCTGGTGGCTGGGCGACAACAACCCGGCGCCGTCGGTGGCGTCGTTCGAGGCGATGTTCCGCGCCAAGCTCGCGCGCCTCTACGAACTGCTGCACCTGCCGGTGCCGGAGCAGCTGTCGATTCCGTTCCACCACGGCGACGGCAGCGCCGAGCACGGCGGAACGATGAAGCGCGTCACATAGCCGCAACGGGGAGCCTCTGCCGGGTCGCCGCCAACGACAGCCCGGTAGAGGCTCTCCACGCCGACTAGTGTAGTGCTTCGCAAATACCGGCGCGAAGGAAAAATGGACCCGTTGGCGAGTTGAGCGGACGGCCCCGCGCGGGGAATGGGCGTGCGATTGCGGCGATGACGCCGACACCACGCAGGCGAGCGGCGGCTGCACTCCGCCAGGGCCGCCTACGCGGTGGTCGCCCTGCGGGGCGACTGCGCTGCGCTGCGCAGTCCGCGGGCGCACGGCCGAACTCGCGCAACGTCCTGCGGACGCCGCGCTCAAACATGCGGCCGTAAGTCAGAGGTGGAGGCGCGCGGTCGCGCGCCGCCCGCGGCCTTGTGCTGCTCGCCACCGCGTCTTATGGCGGCCCCGGCGGAGTGCAGCCACCGCTCGCAATCAGCATCTCGACCACCGCCTCGATTGCGTTGCCACGGCCCGATCGGGGCGCTTGCCATCTTGCAATGCCACGACGTTTGCCGAGATCCGGGTGCCCTGCACCGGTTCCGGCCCCATTGAGGGGCGCG
>JAKCCX010000081.1 GCA_021838715.1 Pseudomonadota bacterium
TCGTCGTCGAGTTGCGAAAGGATCGGGTGGGTGTGGCTGTGCCCGCCGTAGGTCGTGAACTCCCGCGTGGCGCGGACCTCATCCCAGGTCAGCATCTGGCGGCCGTACGTCGCTTCGATGGCGGCTTGGTCCACGCCCAGTTCCCCCAGGAGCGCGGAGACTGCGCTGCGCCGCTCGACGTCGGGGATGCCCTTCAGGAACGTCTTGCAGGCTTGCGCGGCCCGCTCGCGGGCTTCCGGCGAATCCAGTTCGTGAACGATCGCGCGGTTCCAGGGCGGAGCGATGCGCCGCTCGCGGGTGGTCGCCAGGGCGAACTGGACGGCGTCGGTCCAGATCGCACCGCCATGATCGAGGAACGCCGTCGCGACGAATACGACGGCGGGAATGCGCAGTTCTTCGAGGATGGGGTAGGCGTGGTCGTGGTAGTCACGGAAGCCGTCGTCGAAGGTGACAAGTACGGAGCGACGATGCCGCGATGGAGTTTTTGCAGCATCCGGAAGTTCATCGACGGAAATGAGTCGGCAATAGCGTGCCAGCCAGCGCATCTCCTCGCGAAAACGCCTCGGATCGACCCCCAAGAAAAATCGTCGATTTGAGCAGATCCGATGGTACATGAGTACGCGTACTCCGTCGGACCGGACGGGAAAAAAGAGACTCCATCGTGGATTTGCCATTGCCAGTTGCTTCAGCAACTTCTTTATGAAATGAAGGGACGGGTATCTCAGCATGTTGCGGCTATGACCTTCCATCACTGTCGTTCGCTCCCGATTTGCCCTTCGACTGCTCGCCTATCGTCGCTCTGCGTTCTGCGTATTCCCGAAATGGTCGTGCTAAACGTTGCGCTCCGGTCTTTCCTACCTGCACTATCCAGTTGCGCGCGAGCAAGTCGGAGAGGAAGATCAGCGCACCGTACACGGCTATGCCAACAAGGATTCGGCCGGCAAGCGTTGCGACCGTATGTTGAAAAGTGATCCGGGAAATGGCTAAATACATAATGACGGACGAGGCGATGGCGCGAATGATTGGAGCCAGCGGTAGTTGAATGACAAGGTGGCGCAGTCCGGCAAGATACGACGCGGTGCCGAGTGCCACGTAGCTGAGAAGGGTGGCGATCGCCGAGCCGCGAGTGCCGTATATGGGAACAAGGTAGATATTCAGAGTGATGTTGAGTAACGCACTGGCGGCGATGAGAACGAGAGACAGCGTGGCTTGTTTTTTGATGTACAAGCCGCTGCTGGCAAGACTCGAAAGACCGCCAAGAGCCATTCCGCCGACGATCCAAGGGATCAGCGCTGCCGCGCTGCCGTACTTCGCTGATGCGAGGATGGTTAGCATCGGTCCCGCGACCGCCGAAAATCCAGCAACCATTGGCGCAGCAATTAAGACATACGCATGAATTGATTGCCGGATGAAGCTCGCGGTGCGCGCAATCCCATGCTCTTCATAAGTCCGCACTAGAACTGGCTGTACCGCTGCGAGGATCGCAGTGAGAAGGGTTGTCTGCAAGTAATCGCAAAGGTTATATGCGGCGGAATAGATGCCAACAGCTTTTGGCCCCAAAAGAGCTTGGATGACGTATCGATCTCCGGATGAGAATATGGTGTAAGAAATTTCGGTGATTGCCATGGGTAGACCAAACGCCAGCATTGATCGGAGCAATTCTGGAGAGAAGTCGCGCAATGAAATGGGTTGCTGGCGTGTGAACCAAATTGCGAGAAAAATCAGTGATGCTGACTCAGAGAGGATCGTCGCGGCAAAAAACGCAGTGACAGTGTGCACCATTAAGCCTACGGCGATGAGGACCGTAACCAGCGATCCATAACGCTTGAGTACGGCATATGTGCTTACTGCGCGCGCGTGTTCCTGTGAACGAAGAATGCTGGTGAAAGGGCTTTCCATGATACGGGTCACAATCAGAACTGTGACGATCAGTAGCAATGGGCGGGTGCCGGCATTGGGTAGCCAGCTTTGCGGGACGGCGCACTGCGTGAAAAAGATCCACAGTGCGGAAAATGCTATCGCGCTCGCGAGGAATCCATCAAAAACCGTCCCATAGAATCGAATGAGTGTTTCTCCTCCATATTTTCCAAGCCGAATTTCATGAGAAAACCGAACAACTGAGTGCTGTATCCCGAGTTTTCCAACTCCGATCAGTAGGGTCAGTACTAGCGAAATGAGGCTCATCGTTCCATAATCCTCCGTAGACAAAACTCTTGTGAGGATCGGAAAGCTGACAAACCCTGCTATCAGGGATAAAAAATTCCCGATTGAGTAGTGTGACGCTTGGATTGCGACGCTGGTCGATGGCCGGGACATCGTTGTTGGCATTGACGAGGTCAAATTGCCTTCGGTGAAATGAAAGTTGGTGGGTGCTTCACTGGCGCGCAATTTTCGTATACCACGTCGCCGCGTCGCGCAGTCCCGTGCGCACCACGAATCGCGGTCGGTACCCGAGCAGGCGCTGCGCCTTGCCGATGTCCGCCTCGGAATGGCGCACATCACCGGCCCGGAACGGTGCGTACTCCGGCGGCACCTCGGCGAGTTCCGGCCGGCGTTCGCGCAGCGCTTCGGCCAGCAGGGCGTGGAGTTGGGTGAGGCTGGTCCGCGCGCCGACCGCGACGTTGTAGACCTGCCCGACGGCGTCGGGATTCTCTACGAGACCCGCACGCAGGTTTGCCTGCACCGCGTCGGCGACATAGCAGAAATCGCGTGAGGTTTCGCCGTCGCCGTTGATCCGGCAGGGCTCGTTGCCCAGCATCGCCGCCGCCCAGCGCGGAATCACGGCGGCATAGGGGCCGTTGGGGTCCTGGCGTGCGCCGTAGACGTTGAAGTACCGCAATCCGATCGTCGGCATGCCGTAGCAGCGGCCGAATACTTCGGCGTAGATCTCGTCGAAGAACTTGGTCGCGGCATAGGGCGACAGCGGCCGGCCGATGGTCTCCTCGACCTTGGGCAGGCCGGGATGATCGCCGTAGGTCGAACTCGACGCCGCATAGACGAAGCGCCCGCAGCCGGCGTCGCGTGCTGCCACCAGCATGTGCAGGAAGCCGGTCACGTTGGCATTGTGGGTCGCGATCGGGTCTTCCAGCGAACGCGGGACCGACCCCAGCGCGGCCTGGTGCAACACGATGGCTGCGCCGTCGCAGGCCTGCCGGCAGGTTTCCAGCCGGGTGATGTCGCCTTCGATGAAATGGAAGCGCCGCCAGGCCGCATCGCCGACCCGCGTGCGGACGTCGTCCAGGTTGGAGCGGTGGCCGGTTGCAAAGTTGTCCAGGCCGACGACCTCCTGATCGAGGCGCAGCAGCGTTTCGACCAAGTGCGAGCCGATGAAGCCCGCGGCGCCGGTGACGAGCCAGCGCCGACGCCGGCCGGCGACGAAGGCTTCGATGTCCGCGGTCGCGGCCACCATCGGCGTGCCGGATTCAGGGGCGGACGTCACAGGCGCCATACCGCGTACCCCCGACGTTGCAGATCCGATGCGTCGAAATGGCATTTCACGTCGGTGAAGACGCCGCCGGGGACGAGCTTCGCATCGAGTCCGGCTTGCACGATTCCGGCGAACTCCTTGTGGGCCACGGCGGCGACCACGGCATGGGCTTGCGGCAGCTCGTCCCAGGATTCCAGATGAACGCCGTATTCGTGTTCGGCTTCCGCGCCAGCGGCGACGGGGTCGTGGACATGCACGATCACGCCGTAGGACTGCAGTTCGCGGATCACGTCGATGACCTTGGAGTTGCGCAGGTCAGGGCAGTTTTCCTTGAAGGTGAGCCCCAGCACGGTCACGTGGCTGCCGCGCACCGGCAGGCCGGCCTTGATCATTTCCTTGACGGTCTCGTGGGCGATGTACGCCCCCATCCCGTCGTTGATGCGGCGGCCGGCGAGGATGACCTGCGGGTGGTAGCCCAGCATGTCGGCCTTGTGCGTCAGGTAATACGGGTCGACGCCGATGCAGTGCCCGCCGACCAGGCCCGGCCGGAAGGGCAGGAAGTTCCACTTCGTGCCCGCGGCCTGCAGCACTTCCAGGGTGTCGATGCCGAGGCGGTGGAAGATCAGCGACAACTCGTTCATCAGCGCGATGTTGAGGTCGCGCTGGGTGTTCTCGATGACCTTGGCGGCTTCCGCCACCTTGATGCTCGATGCCGGGTAGACGCCCGCCTCGATGATCGCGCCGTAGGTGTCGGCGACCCGAGCGAGGGTCTCGGGGGTGTCGCCGGACACCACCTTGGTGATGCGGGTCAGTGTGTGTTCTTTGTCGCCGGGGTTGATGCGCTCGGGCGAGTAGCCGACGAAAAAGCCGGTCTTCCACTTCGTCCCGGATTCGCGCTCGATCAGCGGGATGCAGACTTCCTCGGTGGCGCCGGGATAGACCGTGGATTCGTAGACGATGGTCGCGCCAGGCTTGAGGTTGCGGCCGACGGCGATGCTGGCGCCGACCAGCGGCGAGAAATCGGGCTGGTGCGCTTCATCGACCGGGGTCGGCACGGCGACCACGACGAAGTCGGCCTCACGCAGCCGGGTTTCATCCGTGGTGACCTCGAGCAGGTGGGCGGCGCGCAGATCCTCGGTGCTGACCTCGCCGGTGGGGTCGATGTATCGGCGATAGGCGTCGATCTTGGGCTGCGACAGGTCGTAGCCGATGGTGCGGAACTTCCTGCCGAAGGCGACGGCAAGCGGCAGGCCGACGTATCCCAGTCCGATGACTGCGACGACGGGCATGTGGTGCTCCTCGATCTGATGAAACGGTTGAGACTACGCAAATGGGGCGTTTCGGGGCGCATTTCGCTCCCGGACTGCATGCGACGCACCGGGAGCGGGCCGAACGAAACAAATCCTGGCGAATATATCGGACTTTCGATGGATCGGTGCCGGCATCCGCAACGGAAAGCCCCCGCATTTTGCGGGCGCCGATGAAGCGGAGATGAAATGGCGGAGATGAAACAGCCGGCCGGCGCCTCGGCGATCAAGAATCAGGGGCGAGTGGACGGGCGCTGGCGGTTGCGCCAGCGCGCAAATCCCGTCCCCGCGAGCGCCATGCCCATCATCCCCAGCGGCAACGGCTCCGGCACCGTCGTCGCGTGTTGTCGACGAGGCCGGCCACCGTGAACGGCGTGCTGCCGAATTGTTGGTTGCCGCGCCGTCTCGCCTCGCTGCCTCAAAAGAGCCGGTGCGAACGACCGTGGCGTCGCGGGTTGTGCCGTTGCTGTAAAAATTTTTGACGATTTTCCAAGTGCTGGACTAGCGAAGGCGGGAAATGTCGACTTTCTTTACAGGGCGATGTCGAATGACGCCTATCGGAAATCCCGGGTTTTGTGGATATTCTTTTATAAACAATTGGTTGCCCGTTGGTTTCGCCGTTGTGGCATGGAATCTGCTTGAGATGCTGTCGAAGCGCCTTTTTCCCTTCGTACGACAACCAAGGAATCGAACGATGAAACAAACCAAACTGCTTGCCGCCGCCGTGGTCGCGGCGCTGGGCTTGGGGATGACCGCGGCGCACGCGGACCTGCTGTACAACTACAACACCGGGGGTGGCTGGAACGGCTGGGTTGACCTGGGAAGCAACACTTTCCAATCTACCGGGACTCTTACGATCGGAAATTTCACCGTCAGCACCAACCTGACGGGGACGAATTCGCTGGCGATGCCCGAAGTCTATGACACCGCTAATACGAATCTCAGCAGTGGCGGGGCGGGATCGATCAGCCTGGCGTTTGCGGAAACAGGGTTGTCGACAAGCAGCTCGAACTCGGCGGTTATGGGGCAATTTACCGGCCACATGAGCACGGGTATGACGGCTAGCGGTGCGTTCTATCTGGTGTCGAACCCGTCCCCTGCGGCCATCACGAATCCGGGGACGCCTGGTATCGGAACGTCGCTGGGAAGCTCGAGCGCGACGTGGCCCAACTCGTTCAACACGTTCGTGTCGGGCATCTCCAATCCGTATTCGCTCGTCGAAACGATCTCCGTGACCGCCACGGGGGTGGGACAGATTCTGAGTACCGATGACTCGGTATCGGTTCCCGAGCCCGCGACGCTGGGCCTGATGGGGTTCGCGTTGGTCGGTGCCGGATTGGCCCGTCGTCAGCGGAAGAACAAGGCCGCGTAAGGCCTGGGTTTTCCCCGTCTGACAAGAACGCCCGCATTCGCGGGCGTTTTTTTATTGGGGGAAGCGCTTCATTGCAAACGGCGCAGCAGGGATTCCGCCTGCGCCCGTTCGGGAAATTGCGCGGTGCCCTTCAGCAGACCCTGTAGCAGGGTGGCGGCGCGGTTCTTGTCGCCGCCCTGGGCCAGTGCCGATGCCAAGTGGAATGCGATCGCGGGATCCTTGGCGTCGGCTTTTCGGGCCTTTTCGAGCATCGCGATTCCGTCCTGGGTCTTCCCGCTGCGGAAGAGCACCCAGCCGTCGGTGTCCATCACCTGCGCGCTGTGCGGCGCAAGCGCCAGCGCACGCTGCGCGGTGGCGACGGCGCGCGGGTCGCCCGCTTCGGCATAGAGCCA
>JAKCCX010000082.1 GCA_021838715.1 Pseudomonadota bacterium
CCCCGGCATTGCTTCGCATCAGTGGCCAATTCCCGGTCCTGATGCTCACGGGGCCCCGGCAGGTCGGCAAGACGACCCTGCTGGAGATGTGCGCCCGGCTCGAATCGAGCCGTTCCGCGGTGCCGCGCGCCTATGTAACGCTCGACGACCTCGATGCGCGGGCCCTGGCGCGCCGGGATCCGGCGCTTTTCCTGCAGACCTGGCCGGCGCCGTTGATCATCGATGAGGTGCAGTACGCCCCCGAGCTGCTGTCGGCGATCAAGATCGCCGTCGATCGGGAGCGGCGAAACGGCATGTACTGGCTGACCGGGTCGCAGAAATTCGAGTTGATGCGCGGCGTCGGGGAAAGCCTGGCGGGGCGGGTCGCCGTGATGGACCTGCTGGGACTCTCGCAGGCCGAACAGGATGGCCGGGCGGAACGGTCCGCGCCGTTCGTTCCGACCCCGGACTGGATCGCATCGGCCCGCGCCGATGCCCGTCCCAAGTCGCTGCAGCAGGTGTTTGAACAGATCTGGCTTGGTTCGTATCCGCGATTGCACTTGCTGGGGCCATCCGGCCGGGACGTGTTCTATCGTTCCTACGTCCAGACCTATTTGCAGCGGGACGTGCAGGACGTCCTGCGGGTCACCGATCAGACGGCATTCCACCGTTTCCTGGTTGCGGCCGCCGCCCGCACCGGGCAGCTTTGCAACTACGCCGGCCTCGCGCGCGACGCCGATATCGACAACAAGACCGCGAAGTCCTGGCTGTCGGTATTGGAGACCTCGGGCGTGGTCTACCTGCTGCAGCCGTATTTCCGCAATCGCACGCAGCGGATCGTGAAGGCACCCAAGCTGTATTTTCTGGATACCGGCCTGGCCGCCTACCTGACGAAGTGGCCCGACGCCGCGGCGCTGGAGGCGGGCCACATGTCGGGGGCGATGCTCGAGACCTGGGCGGTTGCGGAGGTGCTCAAGAGCTACTGGCACCACGGACTGGAAGCGCCCCTGCACTACTACCGCGATACGCACCAGCAGGAGGTCGACCTGCTGATCGAATCCGCCGACACGCTGTACCCGGTGGAAATCAAGAAGACCGCCAGCCCGGCCTTGCAGGCCGCGCGTTCGTTCGCGGCGATCGGCAAGCTCGGCATGCGCGTCGGCCCCGGCGCCGTCCTGTGTTTCGTGGAGCGCGACCTGCCGCTGTCACGCGAGGTCGCCGCGATTCCGCTGCGGTACTTGTAGGGTTTCCCGACGCAGTCCGCATCGGCCTGGACACCAACGTACTGGCCTATGCGGAAGGGGCCGGCGAGCCGCAGAAGCACGGCCTCAGCCTTCGCCTGCTTGAACGCCTGATCGACCATGCCGGCGTGGGCGGACGGTTTCGAAATTGCCGATTCGACCTCCGCGGCGTTCGCCGCGGCAATGGATCTTTGCGCGGACCATGGACTGCAGATCTGGGATGCGCTGGTCCTTTCCGTCTGCACGGACTGCCGCTGCCGCATCCTGCTGAGCGAGGGCATGCATCACGGGTTCACATGGCGTGGCGTGACGGTGGTCAATCCGTATCTGCCTGAGGCGCATCCGCTATTGCGTGCGGCGGTTCCTTCGCTGTAATCGGGGCGCGGCTGTCCCGCCTATCAGCGCCACGCGCGTATCGCCAAACGCCTCGGTGATCTTGCGGGAGACATCGCGCGGATAGAGTGAACCTCGGTCACGACTGCGATCCCGCCTGCCTCCCCCATACGGCGTCCCGAGGACTGGGGATGGGAATGCCCATTTAACGCCTTTTTAAGCGAATCTCCCCCATCATTACGGGTTTCGAGCCATCGCCCGCGCAACGACTGCGCAGACCGATGATTCGTTCGACGACTGGCAATCCGGGCGGGTTTCGTGTTAGCGTCCCCGGCGCCGTTGTCCGCCGTAGTTGTCCATAACAAATCCACGACAAAAAAGGGGACGTGACCGTGGCCGCGCCGGAACATCCATCCCGGGACGACCGATCATCCGGTTCGCACGCCGAGACCGCCCGGCCCGAATCGCCTCCGGCCGCGCCCGCCCGGCAGTGGACGGTTTCCGTCGTCAGCCACGGCCAGGCGGCATTCTGCTCCCACCTGCTGGACGACCTTGCCCGCCTGGCGCCGCCGACGCTGGCCAAGGTGATCGTGACGGTCAACGTGCCCGAGTCCGAGTCCGATTTCAAGCCGCGCCCGGGCGCCCTGCCGTTCGCCGTCCAGTTCCTCCGCAACGCCCGCCCCAAGGGGTTCGGCGCCAACCACAACCAGGCCTTCGCCCGCAGCGACACCCCGTATTTCGCGGTGCTCAATCCGGACCTGCGCATTCCCCGCGATCCGTTTCCCGAACTCCGGCGCCGCCTGGCGGATGCCGCGGTGGGCGTGGTTTCGCCCCTGGTGCTGGAAGCCGACGGCACCGTCGCCGACCATGCGCGGCGCCTGCTGACACCCGGCGATCTGCTGCGCCGCCGCCTGACGGCCGGCGCCCGGAGCCGCCGGGGCGGCGGGCCCCCGGACTGGCTGGCGGGCGTTTTCCTGGCGTTCCGCGCCGAAACCTACCGGGCGCTGGCGGGGTTCGACGAGCGCTTCCGCCTGTACTGCGAGGACGCCGACCTGTGCGTGCGCGCGCAGCTCGCCGGACTGCGCATCGAGGTCGCCGACGAGGCCCGGGTGGTGCACCTCGCCCAGCGCGCATCCCGGCGCCGGGCGAAGTATCTGTTCTGGCATCTGCGCAGTCTGGCCACGTTCTGGGGGTCCCCGGCATATCGCGATTACCGGGATCGCCTGGCATCCGCGCCGCCGGATGCCGGCATGGCCAAGCCGGCCGCCGGCCCCAAGGCCGCCCACCGGTGACGCGTCTGCGATCGTCAGAACCCGCACGAGCTATGATTCCAGGCTTTGCCACCTTCCCGGTTGTCGAGAATCTTGTCCTCGTTTTCCCGCGCCATCGTCGATCTGTCGGAGAGCCTGCGGGCCTGGCGTCTATGGTCCCTGCTCGGCTGGCTGGAAATCCGCCAGCGCTATTCGCGCTCCAAGCTCGGGCCGCTATGGCTGACGATCAGCATGGGGGTGATGGTGGGCACGCTGGGTGTCGTGTACGGCACGCTCTTCGGCCAGAAGCTGGGCGACTACCTGCCCATGATCGCCGTCGGGCTGGTGGTCTGGAACCTGTTCTCGTCGATCGTCAACGAGGGCAGCCAGGCGTACATGGCGAGCGCCAACTACATCCGCCAGGTGCGCACGCCGCGGCTGATCTACATGCTGCAGGTTGCCTGGCGCAACCTCGTGATCTTCGCGCACAATTTCGTCATCATCGTCATCGTGCTGCTGGTGTTCGGCGTGAAATCCTGGGCCGCGCTGCCGCTGGCCGTTCCGGGCCTGATGTTGCTGGTGCTCAATGCCCTATGGATCGGTGCGCTCGCCGGCCTGATTTCCGCGCGCTTCCGCGATCTGCCGCAGATCGTCAACGCGCTGCTGCAGGTCGCGTTCTACGTCACGCCCATCCTGTTCAGCGGCGAGATGCTGCGCGGCAAGCACCACTGGATCGTCGCGCTCAACCCGATCGCCTACTGGGTCGACGCCGTCCGCCAGCCCCTGATGGGGGTGATGCCATCCGGCCTGACGTGGGCGCTATCCATCGGCACCGCGGTGCTGGGATGGGCGCTGACGCTGGCGTTCACCGGCCGCTATCACAAGCGCATTCCGTATTGGGTATAAGCCGGGGTATGACGCCGGGACATGACGCCGAACCGATAAGACAAGACCTCGCCACGATGTCCGCCCGCGTAACCCTGACCAATGTCCACCTGGACATGCCCATCTTCGATGTCTCGGCCCAGTCGCTGAAGAAGCGCGTCATGCGCATGGGGCGGCGCAACCGCATCGCCGAGGACAACACCGGGGTGATCATCGTCAAGGCGATCGACGGCCTCAGCCTGACCCTGGAAAGCGGCGATCGCCTGGGCCTGATCGGCCACAACGGCGCCGGCAAGAGCACCCTGCTGCGGGTCATGGCAGGCATCTACCCGCCGACGGCCGGCACGGTGGCCGTGCAGGGAAAGACGGTGCCGCTCCTGGACATCGCGCTGGGCATGGACGACCAGTCGACCGGAAGGCAGAACATCCGTCTGCGCGGCCTGCTGCTTGGCATGAGCGACGCCGAAATCCGGCGCAAGACCGACGACATCGCCGACTTCACGGAACTGGGCGATTACCTCGACCTGCCCTTGCGGACCTACTCCAGCGGCATGCGCGTGCGGCTCGCGTTTGCGATCTCGACCGCCGTGGATGCCGAGATTCTGCTGCTCGATGAGGTGCTGGGCGTGGGAGATGCGAGTTTCCAGGAGAAGGCGAACAAGCGGCTTACGGAGTTGCATGCGCGTGCGGAAATCGTGGTGCTGGCGATCCATTCCAGCGATGTCATACGCAGGACATGCAATAAAACGCTATGGATGGAAAAGGGACGGCTGCGCATGTTTGGCGAAGTGGGTGAGGTGCTGGACGCATACGAGCGGGCCATTAGGTAAGTTACCGTGGGGCGGAAGTAGGGAGAGCAAAAATGAGCCCAAATGTTCTTATTTTCGCATAATGCGCGTTAGGGCCATGCGAAATTATTATGACTATTGATATCCAGGACAGGGATGATGTGAAATGCACCGGGGGGGCGCCGCTGCTGTCGGTATGTATCCCAACCTACAACCGAGTTGCGCTTGTCGGAATCCTCGTTACCAAGTTGATCGTTTTGCTCCGACAAACGATTGGGAGTGGATATGAGATCGTCGTTTCCGACAACCACTCGCCGGATCGCACCCGGCCCACTCTTGAAGAGAAGTTCGGTGGCGCCGAAGTCGTCCGCCTCGTTTCTCCTGATCAGCATTATCCAACCGCAGAGGAAAATCTGTGCTTTGCAGTTTCCTGCTGTCGTGGCGAATATGTGTGGATACTGGGCGACGACGACGCCGTCGAGAAAGACACGTTGCTTACCTTGCGCGACATGCTGAAGCAGGGCCAGCATGATTTGCTGATTTTCAACTCGCGGGCAGTTTCATACCACGGTGACCGCCTGAGAAAAACCCGAATTCCTTGCCTCAAACCGTTGGTGCCGATGGAAATGCTCGATTTCGTCCGCGCCACAGGATTTTGGTTCGTGCTCGCAGGATTTTCCACCACCGTATTTCGGCGGTCAAAGGCCGATATCGATCAATTCCGCGACATCCTTGGTATAGGAAAAATATACGCCCATGTAACTTGGCTGATTTCGCAGTTTTACGACTCCTCCTTTGCCTTTGTGAATCGCCCCTTGGTTTCCTATCGCCAAAACCTGACCGACGTGGTCCCGACCGAGCATTGGGAGCGGGTCGCGGAGAGGGAGGGGTTATACGTTGGCGGAATTTGGAGCGTTGGCTTTCTCAAGCAGATGGACTACTTGGTAGCTCGAGGTGTAATCGAGCGTGAGTTCCTGCGTGACGTGGTTGACCGAAATTTAGATCATCGCTTTTACTTTCCCGACGAGGTTCTCGGGCACATGCTGAATAGCCTTGCGCGGGGGCCCAGTGGTGGAGTTCGAACAGTCACTGGATCCGAGCTTGCATACTTCTGTTCATGGCTCTATGAACTGTTTGGTGACAATCTTTACCTAATTTCGCTGTTTGAAGAAATGGTTCGTGCGGTAGAGGCCGGCGCAACGCCTCCCGCAGAGCCGCTAGCAAGGGCCTCTGGGCTTCTGGGGGCTCGGCGTAGCATGAGGTGGTACGAGCATTTCCATGTCTATGATGTGTATGGGTATTCCGTCTATCGGCATGGCCCGAGATGGTTCGGAATACTGATGGGCGAATTTGATGCAGTTGATTTTCTACTTCAATCGCTTGACTTCGGCGATTTTGAGCGAGTCTTGTTCGTTCGCGCATCTGAGGGCGAGTTATTGGAATGCTTGGCTGCTCAGCCGATGCGCCGTTTTGCAGTCGAGACAGTTAGACGTCATCAGCCGCATCGAGTTGTAGAGACAACGCGCTTGCTTTCGAAGGTTGTCTTCGTGTTCAGGAATGAGGGTGTCATGGGCGTGGCGCGGCGGGTGTTTTGGCGTTTGGCTCGGGCGTAGCAATTTTCGGGTGATCGTTCTGGCCCTGGCCGCATCACTTTTGATCGGCGCAGCAATGTGGGCTAGGACTGGCGATTCTTCTTTGCACGGGCGGCGCTTTCGTCCTTTTTGGCTATGCACTATTGCGATAATTTTTTGGGTCCTTCGGACATTTCTGTGGGTAGGGGTACGCTGTCGCGCAGTGCCTTCACGGAGGGAGCAGCGCGATGGACAGTACGGAGTTGTACCGGCAGTTGTTGGGTTTGACGCAGCCCTGGACCGTTGAGCGGGTGAATCTGAACGTGGCCAAGCAACAGGTTGACGTGTACGTCGAGCATCCGAAGGGGACGCGGTTCTGCTGCCCGGAATGCGGGGCAGAACTGCCGGTCTACGACCACACGGCGGAAC
>JAKCCX010000023.1 GCA_021838715.1 Pseudomonadota bacterium
CGATGCGCCGCGCAGCCCGGCCCCGACGTCGGTCGGAGCGCCGATGAGCGTGACCCGGGCAGGACTGCCCCGCAAGCGCTCGCCCACCGCGCTGCCGTTCATCCCGTTCCCGCTCCGCGCCGCAGGGGCGGGAACGGGGCTTGCGGGACGCGGGTCGTGACCCGGGTCACGACCCGCGTCGCGGCCCGTTTCCCGGCCGTCGTCAGTGCAACCATGTCGCGCGCGGAACCTCGTCGCGGATCCGCCGCACCAGAGTCGCATCGTCGAGGTCGACGAGATTGCGCCCGATCGCCGCCGCGAGCACCCTGGATGCCGGGCGACTCAGGTGCAATTTGATACGGCCGAGGAACGGCGGCGCCGCCAGCACGATCAGCCCGTTGCACCGGTGCGCGGCGATCCCGGCGTTGAGGAAGTGCGCCAGATCGCGCGCGAATTCCTCCCGCACCTTGGCACGCGCGTCCAACCGCGGCCCGTAACTGGAACTCCCGCGGCCGTGTCCCATTTCCTCGTGCCCGGACCGGTCGGCGGTCAGATCCGATCCCTTGCTGCGCCCCTGCGGACAGGAAAACGTGGCCAAGGGCTCCAGCGCCGTACCGGTCGCCCGGCCCTGTTCGAAACAACGCGCCTGCATGGAGTTCGCAACCATCACCCAAATCCGATTCATCGCTTTTCCTCCCATTCGAGTCGGACCCGGACATACGGTACACCGACTGGCCCGCCATTGACCAGCGGAGCAACAAGACCCGTTCGTCGGCGACGCACTGCCGGCGAACGGGTCTCATCATCCCGATTTCGAAACGGTGTGGGAGAATCGGATCGCGGAACGACCTCGGATCCTTTTGCGAAAGCGTAGCCGGAGCGATGGAAAAGAAGACTTCCTTCAACTTGGCGTATCTGATCTTCGCCCTGCTCGGCGTGGTGTTTCTGCACGACGCGTGGCTGCAGTACCGCAACACCGAGCCCATGGCCTACAGCGCCTTCCTCGCCCAGTTGAAGAAGGGCAATGTCGGCGACATCGCCATCACCCGCGACTATATCGAAGGGTCCCTGCGCGCGCCCCTCGCCAACGGGCGCAAGAACTTCGTCACCACGCGGGTGGATCCGGCGCTCGCCAATGATCTGGCGCAATACAACGTCCAATTCCGCGGCGTCGTCGACAGCGGCTTCTTTCGCGAACTCATGCGCTGGCTCATTCCGACGGCAATTTTTTTCGGCATCTGGCTGCTGTTGATGCGCCGCCTGCAGGACCGCGCCGGCGACCTCGGCACCGGGCTGCTCGCGATCGGCAAGAGCAAGGCCAAGGTCTACGTCGAAACCGACGTCAAGGTGACGTTCGAAGACGTCGCCGGCGTCGACGAGGCCAAGGAGGAGCTCCGCGAAATCGTCGGGTTCCTGAAGGACGCCGGCCGCTACGGGCGCCTCGGGGCCAAGATCCCCAAGGGCGTGCTGCTCGTCGGCCCCCCCGGCACCGGCAAGACGCTGCTCGCCCGCGCGGTGGCGGGCGAAGCGGGCGTGGCCTTCTTCTCCATCAACGGCTCGGAATTCGTCGAGATGTTCGTCGGCGTGGGCGCCGCCCGCGTGCGCGATCTCTTCGAGGAAGCGCGCAAGAAGGCGCCGGCCATCATCTTCATCGACGAGATCGACGCGCTGGGGCGCGCCCGCGGCGCCTATGGCCTGGGCGGCCACGACGAGAAGGAACAGACGCTCAACCAGCTGCTCGCGGAACTCGACGGCTTCGACTCGAGCGCGGGCCTCGTGCTGCTCGCAGCCACCAACCGCCCGGAAATCCTCGATCCCGCCCTGCTGCGCGCCGGCCGCTTCGACCGTCAGGTGCTGGTCGATCGGCCGGACCGCAGCGGCCGCCTGCAGATCCTGCGCGTCCATACCCGAAAGGTCACGATCGCGACGGGCGTCGACCTCGACAAGATCGCCGCGCTCACGCCGGGATTCTCGGGGGCGGACCTCGCCAACCTGGTCAATGAAGCGGCGCTGCAGGCCACCCGGCGCGATCACGAGAAGGTCGAAGAGGACGACTTCACGAGCGCGATCGAGCGCATCGTCGCCGGCCTGGAAAAGCGCTCGCGCCTGCTCAACCCCAAGGAGCGCGCGTTCGTCGCGCACCACGAGATGGGCCATGCGCTGGTGGCGGCATCCCTGCCGGGGCAGGATGCGGTGCAGAAGATCTCGATCATTCCCCGCGGCATCGGCGCGCTGGGCTACACCATCCAGCGTCCCACCGAGGATCGCTACCTGATGACGCGGGCGGAACTCGAAGACAAGATGGCCGTGCTGCTGGGCGGGCGCGTCGCCGAACAGCTGGTATTCGACGAGGTCTCCACCGGCGCCGCCGATGATCTGATCAAGGTCACGGACATCGCCCACAGCATCGTCGTACGCTACGGCATGGACGAAGCCCTCGGCCCGCTGGTCTTCGAACGGGACACGCAGCAGTTCCTGAGCTCGGATGCCATTCCCGCACAGCGGCGCGAGTACTCCGAGCAGACCGCGCGTGCCATCGACCACGCCACCCATGCGCTGGTCGAGGAGGCCCTGGCCAAAGCCCGCGCCATCCTGACCCGCAACATGGCGCTGCTGCGCAGCGGCGCACAGCGCCTGCTGGAAAAGGAAACCCTCGCGGATGAGGAACTGCGCACGGTGCTTGCCGCGGCGCAGCCCCTTCCCGTGGCCGAGGCACAGACGCCCGAAGCACCGCCGCCGGAATCCCGGCCATGAACGCGCCGCAATATCACGGCATGCGGCGGCTGAGCCAGATTGCGGCGCTGATCGCGCTTGCGCTGATTCCGGTGCTGGGCATCTTTCGCATCGACCTCACGACGGCGAGCCTGATGCTGTTCGACCATCCGGTCACCCTGCGCAACTTCCCGGTGATCCTCGGCCTCGCGCTGTTCCTCGCCGCCGCGCCGCTGGTGACCTACACCACCATCGGCACGGTCTGGTGCGGTTGGCTGTGTCCGCAGAATTCGGTCGCGGAATGGGCCAACGTGCTCACCCACCGGTTTCTCGGCCACCGCGCCAACGTCGACGTCGAGAGCGAAGGGCTGATCGTCGCCCCCTCGAAGAACAAGGCGCTGAACTGGACCGTGCTGAGCGCGAGCCTGCTCGGCATCTCCCTGGTGCTGGGCGTCATACCGCTCTTCTACTTCGTTCCGCCCGACGAGATCTGGTCGCTGATCACGCTGCATGCCGACCCGCAGTTCGCCCAGTTCATGCACCGGCTGTACTTCGTCTCCGTCGTGGCGGTCCTCGTCGACGCCGCCGTCTTCCGCCACTTCTGGTGCAACTTCCTCTGCCCGTACCGCTACGGCCAGTTGCTGTTCCGCACCAAGGATGCGCTGCACGTCCACTACGACGCAGCGCGTTCGGCAGAGTGCACGCGCTGCAACTACTGCACCACGATGTGCGTGACCGGCATCACGCCCACCAACATCCGGCCCGTCGACCGATGCATCGACTGCGGCGAGTGCATCGACGCCTGCAACCGCCTGCATGAACGCAAGAACCGCGGCGAGGGCCTGCTGCGCTTCGAGTTCGGCGCCGAACAGGGCGCGTCGGGCGTACGCGCCTTCTTCCGCTCGACGCTGCGGCGACTCGGCGTCCCCGGCCTGCTCACCCTCGTCGCGCTGGCCATGATCGCGTGGGGTTTGCTGCAGCCGAACTGACGTCTACCCCACCCAGCGCCGCGCGTTGCGGAACATCCGCATCCACGGCGAATCGTCGCCCAGCCCCGGCGGCTGCCACGACATCTGCACGGTGCGCCGCACCCGTTCCGGATGCGGCATGACGATCGTGAAGCGCCCGTCCTCGGTGGTGACGCCGCAGATTCCCTCCGGCGAGCCGTTGGGATTGTCGGGATAGCGCTCGGTTGCCGCCCCCTGACCATCGACATAGCGCAACGCGACCGGCACCGCCGCGCGGGCATCGGTCGACGCGAAGGATGCCCGCCCCTCGCCGTGCGAATTCACCACCGGGATGCGGCTCCCCGCCATGCCGCCCAGGAAGAGCGACGGCGACTGCGGAATTTCCACCTGCACCAAGCGCGCCTCGAACTGCTCGGACGTGTTGCGCACGAAATCGGGCCAGTGCCCGGCGCCGGGGATCATGCCGCGCAGCTGGCTCATCATCTGGCAGCCGTTGCAGATGCCCAGGCCGAAGGTGTCGGGCCGCGCAAAGAAGGCGGCGAACTGTTCAGCCAGTTCCGGGTGGTACAGGATGGTCTTGGCCCAGCCGCCGCCCGCGCCCAGCACGTCGCCGTAGGAAAACCCTCCGCCCGCCGCCAGGCCCCGGAACGAGGCAAGCTGCGCGCGGCCGTCCATCAGGTCGCGCATGTGGACGTCGACCGCCTCGAAGCCGGCGCGGTCGAAGGCTGCGGCCATCTCGTAATGGCTGTTGACGCCCTGCTCGCGCAGCACCACGACGCGCGGACGCGCGCCGCCGACGATGGCGGGCGCAGCGACGTTCTCGCCCGGGTCGAAGGTGCAATGCAGCGACAGGCCGGCGTCGGCCTCGGTGCCCAGACGCTCGAATTCCGCATCGGCGCAATCCGGGTTGTCGCGCAGTCGCGCGATCGACCACGACACTTCGTACCACGCGCGCAGCAGATCGCGCAACGGATGCGAAACCAGCACCTGCGCATCGCAACGCGCTTCCACGCGCGGCTGGGCGTCGACCGAGCCCACCGTGTGGCTGCACGCGCCCAGCCCCGCCGCACGCAGGATCGCCATCGCCGCCGCGCGGTCGGCCTTGCGCACCTGGAGCAGGAATCCCGGCTCCTCGTTGAACAGCGCCCGCACCAGCCGGTCGTGCCGCCCGGCGGCGACCTGCTCGGCACCGATCGCGGAATCGCCGCAATCGGACGCCTGCGGATCGAGCGCCAGCACGTCGAGGTGCAGCGAAACACCGCAGCGCGCGGAGAAGGCCATCTCGCAGGCCGCCGCCCACAGGCCACCGTCGGAACGGTCGTGATAGGCCAGGGCCAATCCGGCGTCGATCAGGCTGCGCACCGCCCGCAAGGCCGCCGACAGCGCGGCCGGATCGTCGACATCCGGCGCCTCGTCGCCGATCTGGCCGGCAACCTGCGCCAGGATCGACGCGCCCATGCGCATGCGCCCCTGCGACAGGTCGACCAGCAGCAGCTCGGTGGGTCCGACATCGGTGCGCAGTTGCGGCGTCGCGCTGCGCCGCACGTCGGCGACGGCGCCGGCGGCGCTGGCCACCAGCGAAACCGGCGAGACGACCTGCTTGTCCACGCCGCCGTCCCGCCATGCGGTGCGCATCGACAACGAATCCTTGCCCACCGGAATCGATATGCCGAGGTCGATGCAGAGCCGGCTTGCCGCCGCCACGGCTGCATAGAGTGCGGCATCCTCGCCCGGGGCACCGCAAGCCGCCATCCAGTTCGCCGACAGCTTGACCCGCGCCCAGTCGACATCCGCCGCGGCAAGGTTCAGCAGCGATTCGGCGATCGCCAGCCGCGACGCGCGCGCCGCATCGAGCACCGCCACCGGCGCGCGCTCGCCGACCGCGAATGCCTCGCCGGCGTAGCCGTCGTGATCGAGCAGCGTGACGGCGCAATCGGCAACCGGGGTCTGCCAGGGCCCGACCATCTGGTCGCGGCAGGTCAGCCCCCCCACCGTGCGGTCGCCGATGGTGATGAGGAACGCCTTCGAGGCGACCGTCGGATGGCGCAGGACCGCCAGCGCCGACGACGCGAGGTCAATCCCGGTCGCATCGAACTTCGGCACGCGGCGCACCCCCGACACCACGTCGCGATGCATGCGCGGCGCCTTGCCGAACAGGACCTCCATCGGCATGTCGACCGCATGCTGCATGCCGGGTCCGGCAACCTGCAGGCGCGCTCCGGCACCCTCCTCGGCGCCGGTGATCACCCCGATCTCCGCCACCGGGCAACGTTCGCGCCGGCAGATCGCCTGCAGCCGCTCCCAGCGCGCGGGATGCACCGCCAGCGCATAGCGCTCCTGCGATTCGTTGCACCAGACTTCCAGCGGCGACATGCTGCGGTCCTCGAGGGGAATGCGCTCGAGGTCGATCCGGGCGCCGCGGCCCGCGCCTTCGGCCAGTTCGGGAAAGGCGTTGGACAGCCCGCCCGCCCCGACGTCGTGAATCGCCAGGATGGGGTTGTCCGCCCCCATGCGGGCACAGGCGTCGATGACTTCCTGCACCCGGCGCTCCATTTCGGCGTTGCCGCGCTGCACCGAATCGAAATCGAGCTGTTCGGTATTCGCGCCCGCCCCCAGGCTCGATGCGGCGCCGCCGCCCAGGCCGATGCGCATCCCCGGACCGCCGAGGTGCACGAGCAGGGTCCCCGGCGGCAGTTCGCATTTTTCGACCTGGTCGGCGCGGATGTTGCCAACCCCGCCCGCGAGCATGATGGGCTTGTGGTAGCCGTAGCGCGTGCCGCCGACGTTCTGTTCGTAAGCCCGGAAGTAGCCGGCAAGATTCGGGCGTCCGAACTCGTTGTTGAACGCCGCCGCGCCGATCGGCCCTTCGATCATGATCGAACGGGCATCGGCGATCCGCGCCGGAAATCCGTAGTCGCCGACATCCTCGCCGCCCGCTCCCGACGGCGCGGCGACGTCGCGGTCGCGCTCCCAGTCGCGCGGCGCGTTCGGCAGCCGCAGATGCGAGACGCTGAACCCGCACAGGCCCGCCTTGGGACGCGCGCCGCGTCCGGTCGCGCCCTCGTCGCGGATCTCGCCGCCGGCGCCGGTGGCCGCGCCCGGATAGGGCGCAATCGCCGTCGGATGGTTGTGCGTCTCCACTTTGAACACGAAGTGCAGGGTCTCGTCGCGGCAGGAATACACCGCTTCGCCGCCGGCCGTATCCTGGGGTTCGAAGGCCCGCGCGGCGCGGCCCTCGACCACGGCGGCGTTGTCGCGGTACGCCACGATGGTCGCCTGCGGCGCCGCCGCATGGGTGGCCTTGATCATCGAGAACAGGCTGGCGTCGCGCGCCGCGCCGTCGATGCGCCAGGTCGCATTGAAGATCTTGTGCCGGCAATGCTCGGAATTGGCCTGCGCGAACATCATCAACTCGACGTCGGTGGGGTCGCGCCCCATCCCGCCGAACGCCGCGACCAGATAGTCGATCTCGTCCTCCGAGAGCGCCAGGCCGAGTTCGGCGTTGGCGCGCGCGAGCGCTTCCCGGCCGCCGGCCGTCAGCGGGACCGTGCGCAGGCCGCCGGGCTCGGGTGCGGCGAACACCTGGCGCGCGATGCCCAGCCGGTCTTCCACGGTTTCGCGTTCGGGCAGGTCGATCACCGTTTCGGTCATCCGGTCGTGAAGCGCGCCTCCGATCCGCCGGGGCACGCCGGCCGCCCGCATCGTCAACTCGACGCCGGTATGCGCGGCATAGCCCGCCACGACCGCGATGCGATAGGCCACCGCGCGTTCGATCTTCTCGACCGCGGCGAGTTCGCAGTTGCGGGCGATGTCGGTCGCCTTGCTCGCCCAGGGCGAAGTGGTTCCCAGGCGCGGCGCCACCAGCATCTGGAAGTACACGACGCGGGAGTCGCGGACCCGCACCGCGGCCTCCGGGCTTTCGCCGTAGGCAAGGAGGCCCTTGAGGCGATCGCGTTCGGTATCGCCGAGCGGCGCACGCAGCTTCACGAAATGCCAATAGTGGGCTTCCACGGAGGCCACCTCGGGTTGGGCGGCACGCACGCGGCGCAACAACGCTGCGGCGCGGAAGGAAGAGAGGGCCTCGGGGCCGTCGAGCACGAGAAACGATGGGGAGTTCATTGCGGGCGCGGGATCGCCGGGGCGCAAAAGTGCCCGGCAGCGCCGCCGATTGTAAAACAGCGGCATTCCCGATCCGGCCGCGTGCAGCACAAACGGGTTGTCCGCACGCGCAAGCGCTCCCGATGCGGCGCCGGGCTTCGCCGGCCGGCACGGCGGAATCGTCCTACGCCGATTCCGGCCGCCGCAAGACCGGGCGCAGGCTCGGCGACGGCAATTCGGGCACCACGGCGGGGACGGCATGCCGTCCCCGCACCAGGGCGATCTGCAACGGCGGCACCAGCGCCGCCGGATCCGTTCCCAACGCCCGGACGACGCAGACCCCGGCCGCGCCGCAACGCGCCGCCTCGAATACGTCCTCGGGATCGAGAATGCCGCCGATCGCCGTCACCGGCCGGCCGGCCATCGCGCACCACCATGCCAGATTCTCCGGTCCCTGGGGATGCCAGGGCATCTCCTTGGTCGTCGTCGGCCACACCGGTCCGCAGGCGATGTACCGCGGCGCGAGTCCGCGCGCGCGGGCAAGCTCCCACAGGCTATGCGAACTCACCCCGAGGGCGATGCCGCTGCGCGCGAGTTCCGCCCGACCGGACTCGCCCAGCGCGGCGAGGTCCTCCTGCCCCAGATGAACGCCGTCGGCACCGAGCGCGATCGCCAGCCGCCAGTGATCGTTGAGAAACAGCGTCGCTCCCGCGGCGCGGCAGGCGGCGACGGCCGCCGCCGCCGCCCGACGCAGGTCATCCTCCCAGCGACCATCGGCATGGGGCGGCGCCTTGATCCGCAACTGCACCGTGCGGATGCCGGCGGCAAGCGCCCCTTGCAGTTGCTCGACGGTCGAAACGATGCCGTAGAGGCCGAAATCGTCGGCGGAAACGCCCGACACGCCGGCCGCGATCGACGCGAACCGCGGCGCCTCGCCGAAGGACATCTGCGGCAGGTTTTGCGGATCGCGCGCAAACCCCGGCCGGGCATGAACCGGTCCGGCGCCCGCACCCGCGGCGTAGCCATGGCGCAGTGCCGCGGCGGTCGCCATCTTGGCCAGGACGAGGGCATCGGCCGCGACGAACCCCCGCGCCAGCGCCGCCGCCGCAGCGCTGCCGAAGGTGCAGCCGGTGCCGTGGCGGTGTGCGGTGGCGATGCGGGGGAGCGCAAGCCAGCCCCGCGCATGCCCGGTATCGACCCAGTCGATCGCCATTCCGTCGGCATCGGGACTGTCGCCGCCGGTGATGCAGACCGCCTCGGGGCCGCGACCGTCGCCGGACCGCAGTGCCCGCGCCATCGCCGGCACCTCCTCGGCGGACGGCGACGCCGGCGCACCCAGGTCGAGCAATGCCGCCGCTTCGGCGCGGTTGGGCGTGATCAGCGTCGCGCGCGGCAGCAGCAGGTCCCGATAGGCCTGCCGCACCGCGGCGTCGGCAAAGTGCGCGCCGGTGCTGGCACCGAACACCGGATCGACGACCAGCGCGACGGCGCGCTCCCCATCCGCTCCGCCCGCTTCCGCGCGCAGGCGGTCGACCCAGCGCGCCACCGTCTCGACTGCGGCGACGCTGCCCAGCAGACCGGTCTTGATCGCGCGCGGCGGCAGGTCCCGGGCCAGCGCCGCCAGTTGCGCGTCGAGCAGGTCCACCGCCACCGGTTCGATGCGGGCCACCCCGACCGAATTCTGCGCGGTCACCGCCGCGACCACGGGGCACAGATGGACGCCGAACGCATCGGCGGCGCGCTGGTCCGCGGCCAGCCCGGCACCGCCGCCGGAGTCGGTTCCGGCGATCGACCAGACGATCGGCTTTTCCTGGAGATCGTTCGGCACGCACCCCGCACCGCCGGGCTGCGGCGAATTCGGTTCCATATCGCCGGGCGGCTCAGCGAGCGAGGCTGCGCCGCGCGGCCTCGAGGGTGTTGGCAAGCAGCATGGCGATGGTCATCGGCCCCACCCCGCCGGGCACCGGGGTGATCCACGACGCCACCGTGCGCGTCGATTCGAAATCGACATCGCCGCAGAGCTTGCCGTCGGGGAGCCGGTTGATGCCGACATCGACGACGACCGCACCCGGCTTGACCATGTCGCCGGTGATCATCTTCGGCCGACCGATCGCCGCGACGAGCACATCCGCGCGCCGGGTGTGGAACGCCAGGTCGCGCGTGCGCGAATGGCAGACCGTCACCGTGGCATTGGCCGCGAGCAGAAGCTGCGCCATCGGCTTGCCGACGATGTTCGAACGGCCCACGACGACGGCCTCGGCGCCGTTCAGATCGACGCCGGCATGGGCGAGCAGTTCCATCACCCCCTTCGGCGTGCAGGGAACGAACCGCGGCGCGCCCAGTGCGAGCGCGCCGACGTTGGCGACGTGGAAGCCATCGACGTCCTTGTCCGCCGACACCGCCGCGAGCACGGCGGCTTCGTCGATCTGGCGCGGCAGCGGCAACTGGACCAGGATGCCGTGGATCGCCGGATCGCGGTTCAAGCGTTCCACCTCGGCGATCACCCGCGCCGTGTCGACGTCCGCGGCCAGGCGGCAGTGCTCCGAATGGATCCCCGCGGCCAGACAGGCGTTCACCTTGTTGCGGACGTAGACCTGCGAGGCCGGGTCCTCGCCGACCAGGATCACCGCCAGGCCCGGCTGGACGCCGCGCGCGGTCAACGCCGCCGCCTCGTCGCGGTAGCGTGCCCGCAAGGTTTCCGAAAGCGCCTTGCCGTCCAGGATCGCTGCTGTCACGAGACCGTCCCTTTCCCTCATTCCGGTTTGCCCTGGCGCATCTGCGCCTGGCTCAGATTGCTGCCCGGCCCGACGCTTTGCGTCAACCAGACGTTGCCGCCGACGACCGAGCCCTGACCGATGGTGATGCGGCCGAGCACCGTCGCCCCCGCATAGATGACCACGTCGTCCTCCACGATCGGATGGCGCGGCACGCCCTTGACGAGATTGCCGTCGGCATCGGCGGGAAACCGCTTCGCCCCCAAGGTGACCGCCTGGTACAGCCGCACCCGCTCACCGATGATCGTGGTTTCGCCGATGACCACCCCCGTGCCGTGGTCGATGAAGAAGCTGCCGCCGATGCGCGCCCCCGGATGGATGTCGATGCCCGTTCGCGAGTGGGCGATCTCGGCGATCAGCCGCGCGATGAGCTCGCAGCCCAGCGCGTAGAGCGCATGGGCGATGCGGTGGTACAGCACCGCCTGGAACCCCGGGTAGCACAACAGGATCTCGGAGATGCTGGTTGCCGCCGGATCCCCCTGGTAGGCGGCGTTGAGATCACTGACCAGCAGCGCGCGGATCGCCGGCAGCTGGGTCGAGAAATCGCGCACGATCTCCGCCGCACGGCGTTCCAGGTTCTCGTCGACCTCGCCGCCCGGCTGCGCATCGCGCACGAAGCGCAGCCCGCGCCGGACCTGCTCGGTCAGGTCGGTGAGCGCGCGGTGCAACGCCGCGCCGACGAAATGATCGATGCTGTCGTCGGTCAGGTCCGCATGGGCGTAGTGCGTGGGAAACATCGCCACCGCGAGCTTGTCGACTGCGCCCGCCACGGTCTGGACGGATGGCAGTTCGCGGATGGTGCCGCGGGGGCGGACGTTGTGGGTCACCTCGCGCGATGCGCGCAGGGCGGTGGTCAGCGCATGCAGGTCCCACAACGGCGCAATGCCGCGGCCGCTGCGCTGGGGAACGTCGTCGGCGTTCATGGGGTTCTGGGCAGGGATGCGAAACGGATCGTTCGATCATACCGTGCCCGAGCCGGCCTCATCCCTGCCCGTTCTCCGGGATCCCGCGCCGCCCGCCCCGGCGAACGTGGCGAAGAAGGAAGCGCGCCGGATCGATGGCATCCGCGAGCGTCCGCTCCACCGGCCACGGCTCACCCTCGATCCGGCTGGCAACCAACTCCGCGCTCAGGCACGCCAGCGTCAGGCCGCGTGATCCCAAACCGCTCACCGTCCACAGCCCCGGCCGGCGCGGCAACTCGGCCAGCCGTGCGCCCGCCATCCGGACCGCATCGCCCAGCACCGCCGCCTCGTCGGCCATCGGCCCCGCCAGCGGCAACCGGTCCGGCGACACGCAACGCTCGCCCGCAAAAACGCCCGCAGGCTCCGCCGGCGGCGGCCCGTCCAGCGCGGCCGCCCAGCGGGCGCGGTTCTCCCGATGGGCCTCCGCCGCCGAAATCCGCTCCGACTCCTCATAGCTCGCGCCGACCGCGGCGCGCGCCGGACCCGCCGGAATCAGGTAGCCGTCGCCGCAGATGCCGGCACGCAGACCGGCCAGCGCCGGCGGATCGAACAGACTCACCTGCCCCCGTACCGCCCGCAGCGGCGCAAAGCGCGCCTCCGCGAGGGCCGAGGCCCCGAGCGCATTGGCGAGCACGAGGACCGGCGCGGCGCAGGACGCCCCGTCCGCCGCCGTCACGTGCCACGCCCCGTCGGCGAACCCGATGCGCGGAATGTCCCACCCGGTGCGCAGGGCGATGCGCCCGCCCGCGTCGCCGAGGTCGCCCGCGATCATCGCCCGGCACCAGCGGCGCGCCGAGACCACCCCCGCCGTGCCGAACCAGATGCCGCCGCGCCGGGGCGCGAGGCCGCAGAGCGCCGCGGCCTCCGTCGGCGCCACCCAGCGCGCATAGTCCGAGGGAAGCGCCGCCCGCGCCAGCAGATCCCGCAGCGTGGATTCGTCCTCGCCATCGAATCCGGCCTGCCCTTGCTGGAAGACGCCGCACGCCGACCAGACCGGATCGCCGCCATCCACCGCCAATGCATCGAGCAACGACCGGGCAAGCAGAAAGCCCGCCTGACTGAGTCGCGACGCAAGGTTGTGATCGGCGGACAGCGCAGGGTGCAACAGGCCCGCCGGCAGGCCTGATGCGCCATCGGCGACGTCCGTCCCCCGTTCGAGCACCTGCACGGTCCAGCCGCGGCGCGCCAGCGCATGGGCCGTCGCGGCGCCCGCCAGGCCGGCGCCGACGACGATCGCGCTGCGCTCGCCGTCATGGGGCGCCGGCGGCTCGATCCGCCGCCGCTTCCACCCCGGCGCATAGCGCGCCGCGACCATCTCGCGTTTGCTCGCGAAGCCCGGACGCAGATCGACCACAAAGCCCTCTTGCACCAGCGCGTCGCGCACGGTGCGCGCGCAGGTGTAGGTCGCCAGCGTCGCATCGGGACGCGCCATCCGCGCCAGCGCCCGGATGATCTGCGGCTGCCACATCGCCGGATTGCGCGCGGGCGCGAAGCCGTCGAGGAAAAACGCGTCGGCGCCGACGACCAGATCCGGCAGCAGATCCGCGGCGTTCCCCAACCCCAGCGTCAGGACGACGCGCCCCGCCTCGAACGCGATGCGATGCACCCCGGCAAGCGGCAGCGGCCAGCGGGCGGCAAGCCGGGCGCGCAGCGCGTGCAGGGAATCCGCCGGCATCCTGGCCAGATCCTGCGCCGCGACCGGATGCCGCTCCACCGATACGACATGCAGCCGCTGCGGACGGCGCGGGTCCTCGCGCCATGCCTGCCAGGCGGCGAGGAAATTGGTGCCGAGGCCGAAGCCGGTTTCGACGATGACGAACTGGCGCCGGCCCGCCCAGCGCGCCGGCAGGCCGTTTCCGCCGAGAAACACGTGGCGCGCCTGCGCCGCGGCGCCATCGCGGCTCGCATAGACGTCGCCGTAGCGGGCCGAGACGGGATTGCCGCGCTCATCGAATTGCAGAGGTTCGGGGGGAATGCCGATCGTCATCGCGCGATAATAGCCATCGTCCGCAACCGTCCCCGGCCCCGAATCCGCTCCCGCGCAGCGGCAGCGGGGTGGAACCACGCCATGCACGTCGCCATCGTCCCCGTCACCTCATACGAACAGAACTGCTCGATCCTGTCCTGCGACGCGACCGGCGACGCCGCGATCGTCGACCCGGGCGGCGACCTCGACCGCATCACGGCGAAAATCGCGGAGCTGGGCGTGCGCCCGGTCAAGATCCTGCTCACGCACGGCCATCACGACCACTGCGCCGCGGCGCGGCAATTTGCCGGGCAGCTCGGCGTGCCGATCGAAGGCCCGCACGAAGCCGACCGATTCTGGCTCGAATTGATGCCGGAACTCACGCGCAGCCGCGGCTTTCCCCCGGCCGACGCCTTCGAGCCCGACCGCTGGCTGCAGGACGGCGACACCGTGACCTTCGGGCACCAGACGCTGCAGGTGATCCATTGCCCGGGTCATACGCCGGGGCACGTCGTCTTCTATCACGCCGGCGACCGCATCGCCTTCGTCGGCGACGTGCTGTTCGCGGGATCCATCGGCCGCACCGATTTCCCGCGCGGCAACCGTGCCGACCTCATCGCGTCGATCCGCGGCAAGCTCTGGCCGCTCGGCGACGACGTGCGCTTCGTGCCGGGCCACGGCCCGATGTCGACGTTCGGACAGGAACGACGGACCAATCCGTACGTCGGGGATGGGCGGTAGCAGGGACGCGGAGAGACGGAACACGGGCGCGCTGCGGCCACCGGGCCGGAAGCCCCGCACTCCACGGCCACCGGCTACATCATCCGCCGCAGGGTGTTGTCGTGCTGAAACGTGTGATGCAGGATCGCCACCCCCGCGTGCGCCGCCACCAGATACAACATCGCAAGGCCCAGCGTCTCATGCACCTCTTTGAGGTTATGCGACAGCGCCTTGTTCGTGCCGATCCAGGTCGGCATCGTGTACCCGAAGTATGCGATTTCCTTGCCGGCAGCCTGTACGAAGAGGATTCCGAGCACCGGCGTTGCCAACATCCCCGCATAGAGCAGGACGTGAACCCATTTCGCCGACTGCGCCGCCAACCACCCGGGAGCGGGAACGATCGGCGGCTGTGGCGATCCCACGCGCGCGAGGATGCGCAAGGGCAGCAGCGCCAGCACGGTGAGCCCGGCGAGGATGTGGGCGTGGGTCAGGAAATCCCGGCCTGCGGACCCCTTCCCGAACAGCCCCTTCGAATATACGAGCGCCCACGCACCGAAGATGGCGAGCGCCATGATCCAGTGCAACCAGCGCAAGGGCGCGCCGAATCGGGTGGCTCGGGTGGCGGGTATGGCAGCGTTCATGGCCCGGAGGGTACCGCGGATTGCTGCGGGCGTGGACTCGGCGCAGGCAACCCTTGCGATACATCACCATGGATCCGCGCGGACCGCCGGCGCACGCGGAATTTACGCCGCCAGCGCCCGTTCGAGGTCGCGCCGCAGATCCTCGACCGCTTCGAGGCCGATGCCGATCCGGATCAGTCCCTCGCCGATGCCGGCGCGCGCCCGCGCCTCCGGCGTGAGACGACCGTGGGTGGTGGTTGCCGGATGGGTGATGGTCGAGCGCGTGTCGCCGAGGTTGCCGGTGATCGAGAAGATCCGCACCGCATCGATGGCTCTCCACGCCCGCATGCGGTCCGCTTCGGCATTGCCCTCGCTGCGCAGCTCGAAGGCGATCACCGCTCCGAACCCCCGCTGCTGGCGGCTTGCCAACGCGTGCTGCGGGTGCGATTCGAGTCCGCTGTAGTACACCCGCGCCACCGCCGGCTGCGCTTCCAGCCAGCGCGCCAGCGTCAGCGCCGCCTCGGACTGGGCGCGCACGCGCAGGGGCATGGTCTCCAGCCCCTTGAGCATGACCCAGGCGTTGAACGGGGAGATGCTCGGGCCGGTCGTGCGCACGAACGGGTAGACGCTCTTGCGGATGAATTCGCGCGCGCCCAGGACCGCGCCGCCGATCACGCGCCCCTGGCCTTCGATGAACTTCGTCCCGCTGTGCACGACGACGTCGATGCCGAACTCCAGCGGGCGCTGCTGCGCCGGCGTACAGAACACGTTGTCGACCACCGTGAGGGCCTTCCGGTCGCGCCCCAGCGCCGCCAGCGCTTCGAGATCGACGATCTCCATGAGCGGATTCGACGGCGTCTCGAAAAACAGCATGCGCGTGCGATCGTTCGCGGCCGCGCGCCATGCCTGCGGATCGGTGGCCGGCACGAACACCGTCTCGACGCCGAACCGCGCCATCAGATTCGCGAACAGCGTCACCGTTGCGCCGAACACGCTCGCGCCGCACAGCACGCGATCGCCCGGATTGAGATGCGACAGACACACGGCGAGAATCGCCGCCATGCCGGAACTCGTCGCCACGCAGTCCTCCGCACCCTCCAGCACCGCCAGCCGCCGCTCGAACATCGCCACGGTCGGATTGGAGAAGCGCGAATAGACGTAGCCTTCCTCGGCGCCCGAGAACATCGCCGCCGCCTGCGCCGCGCTCTGATACACGAAACTCGACGTCAGGAACAGCGCTTCGCTGTGCTCGCCGAAGTCCGTGCGTTCGGTGCCCGCGCGCACGGCCGCGGTCTCGAACGCAACGTCCGGATCGAGCGGTAGATTGCGGCTCTGCTTGGCCATGTCGATCACCCTTCGCCCGGCTCGAACGCCAGATGCTGCTGCGACAGTTGGGGGAGGCCTGCGCCGTCGGTCGCCGTGATGGTGAGCCTTGCCTGCTCGATCCGGTCCAGGTAGGCCGGGGTGATGTCGCCGGTGATGTACCGGCCGTCGAAACAGGAGGCCTCGCAGCCGTCGATCGCCGGATTGCCGTCGCGCACCGCGCGCGTGAGGTCCTCGAGGCGCTGGTAAACCAGCGCATCGGCACCGATCGCCATGCGGATCTCGTCGTCGCTGCGCGACGACGCGATCAACTCGGCGCGCGTGGGCATGTCGATGCCGTAGACATTCGGATAGCGGACCGGGGGCGCCGACGACGCGAAATACACCTTGGCGGCGCCGGAATCGCGCGCCATCTGCACGATCTCCTGGCTGGTGGTGCCTCGGACGATGGAATCGTCGACGAGCAGCACGCTCTTGCCCTTGAACTCCATGCCGATCGCATTCAACTTCTGCCGCACCGAACGCTTGCGCACGGACTGCCCGGGCATGATGAAGGTGCGCCCGATATAGCGATTCTTGATGAATCCTTCGCGGTAATCGATGCCCAGCCGGTTTGCGAGCTGCAGCGCCGCCGGACGGCTGGAGTCGGGAATCGGCATCACCACGTCGATGTCGCCTTGCCGGATCTCCTCGGCGACCCGCGCCGCCAGCGTCTCGCCCAGGCGCAGCCGCGCGGCATAGACCGAGACGCCGTCGATCACCGAATCCGGCCGGGCCAGATAGACATACTCGAACAGACAGGGATTGAGGCTCGGCGCCGTCGCGCACTGCCGCGCATGCAAGTGCCCCTCGAGGTCGATGAAGACGGCCTCGCCGGGCGCGATGTCCCGCACCGGCCGGAATCCCATCCCGTCCAGCGCCACCGACTCCGACGCCACCATGTACTCGGGGCCGCGCTCGCCTTCATGGACGCCGTAGATCAGCGGCCGGATGCCGTAGGGGTCGCGGAACGCCAGCATGCCGTACCCGGCGATCAACGCCACCACCGAATACGCGCCCCGCGCCCGCCCGTGCAACGCCGCCACCGCCCGGAAGATGGTGTCCGGATCGAGGGCGTTGCGATTGCTGGCCATTGCCAGTTCGTGCGCCAGCACGTTGAGCAGCACCTCCGAGTCCGAATTGGTGTTGATGTGCCGGCGATCGCGCCGGAACATCTCCTCCTTCAGCTGCACCGCATTGGTGAGATTCCCGTTGTGCGCAAGGCTGATGCCGAACGGCGCATTGACATAGAAGGGCTGCGCCTCCTCGGTGTCCACCGCCGAGCCTTGGGTGGGATAGCGGACCTGGGCAATTCCCGCGCGCCCGGGCAGCGAGCGCATGTTGCGCGTGCGGAAGACGTCGCGCGTGAGCCCCGCCCCCTTGTGCATGTGAAACCGGTCCCCGTTGGCGGTACAGATCCCCGCCGCGTCCTGCCCGCGATGCTGCAGCATGAGCAGTGCGTCATACAGCAACTGATTCACGGGCGTGTTGGCCACCACGCCGACGATTCCGCACATATCGGTCAGTTCCTTTTCGAATTCACCATTGCCACGCCGCCGCGATGCATCGCGACGTCGTGCGAGATCCATTGCCATACGCGCTCGAGCGCCGGGCCGCTTGCCGACGCGCGCCACGGCCGGGCGCCGGCAAATCCGGTTTCGACCACGAGCCCGGTGACCAGCAGCGAAAGCAGCGCGCCGCGCAGGGCGCCAAACACCGCGCCCAGCATCCGGTCGGTGCCCGCCAGATCCGACGCCGCCACCACCGACCGCAACCCCCGTCCCGCCAGCGCGGCGGCAAAGATTCCGATCACGAGGATCGCCGCGCCCGCGAGGGCGATGCGCACGACCGGCGGCGCCGACAACGGCACCAGCGAACCCAGGGGACCGGCATACCGATAGACGAGCACGCCGATGATCACCCACGAAATCGTTGCAATGAGTTCCCGCGTGATCCCCCGCCACAGTCCCCAAAAGACCGACAGGCCGACCACGACCGCGAACGCAATGTCGACGGTGCTCATCCCGCGTAGACGAGATTGGCGTGAATGCCCAGCTTCCGCAACTGCGCCCGCACATGCCGCGCCCGCTTGTGGGAAGCGTACGGGCCCATCCGCACACGGTAGCGCACGCCGACCGAGGTGTTCGCACGTTCATAGAACGCATGGAAACCGGCAGCCCGCAGGCGACCCACCATTTCGTGCGCCGCATGCTGGGTAACCACGGCGGCGGCCTGGACATAGAGCGGCCGCGTCTGCGCATGAGTGGAATGATGCTTGGCAACCGCCGCCGGAGATCCGGCATCGGACTTCGTTGCGGCGGCGGCCTTCGCCGGGGCAACGGCCGCCTTCGCACCCGCGGAGGCCGGCGCAGCGGCCTGCACGGCTGCGGCCTGCGCTCCCGATTCCTGCGTTCCCGATTCCTGCGCTCCGGAAACCGGCGGCACGGCGGCGGGCGCAGGGCGCACGACGCCGGTGACGGCCCCGGAGGCCGCAGGCGACAGGTGCGAGACGAACGGGGTATTTTCGCCGGGGATGGCGATCGGAATGGTGTCGGGTACGGTCTTGGGAGGATGCTGCAGCAGCATCGGCACGAATACGACCGCGCCCAGCAGCAAGGCCGCGGCGCCGATCAGACGGCGTCGCAAGCGGATGCGCAGGAGCCGCGCGGCTGCGTCCCCCGCCTCCCGCTGTGCATCGACCCGGTCGGCAGCCAATTTCATCGCGACCCGCGCTCCGCCCATCGCAGTGCATCTGCGACGATGACAAATGAACCAAACGTCACAATTCTATCATCCGGTCCTGCCTCCGCCGCCGCCGCGTCGAGCGCGGCCGCGACCGAGTCGTGATGGAAAACCGCTGCCCCCGCGTCATCGCCGAATGCCGCCCGCGCCAGGGATTGCGCGTCCCGCCCGCGCGCGCCCGTGGTGCCGGCCAGATGCCAGACGTCGATGACATCCCGCAGCGCCGCGACCACGGCCTGCGCATCCTTGTCGGCCAGCATGCCGAATACGGCGCAGGTCCTGCGAAACGGACCGTGCGCACGCAAGGCCTGCGCCAATGCCCGCGCCGCATGGGGGTTGTGCGCCACGTCGAGCACCAGGGCCGGCCGCCCCGGCAGCACTTGGTAGCGGCCGGGCAGCGTCACCGTCCGCAGGCCGACCCGAACCGCCTGTTGATCCACCGGCAGGCGATCCGCCAGCGCTTCGAGCGCCGCCAGTGCCCCGGCGGCGTTGCGCAACTGATGCTCGCCGCGCAGCGCCGGCCACGGCAACGCCGCGCGGTCCTGCGCGCGTCCGCGGTAGGTCCATTGCGCCGGTTCCGGCGGTCGACGCACGTCGGCAACCGCGAAATCGCGCCCCAGGCACCACAGATCCGCACCCAGATCGGCGGCAACGGCACGCAGGGATGCCGGTGGATCCGGGTCGACACAGATCGCCGGTCGTCCGGCGCGGTAGATGTGCGCCTTTTCCGCGCCGATCGCCTCCCGCGTGCCCCCCAGCCATTCCATGTGATCGAGGTCGACGGTGGTGACGATGGCGCAGTCCGCATCGACGATGTTCACCGCATCGAGACGCCCGCCCAAACCGACCTCGAGGACGGCGCAATCCAGTTCCGCCCCTGCGAAGCAGGAAAACGCGGCCAGGGTGGTGAATTCGAAATAGGTGAGCGGCGTGTCGCCGCGGGCGCGCTCGACCGCCGCGAACGCGGCGAGCAAGGCCGGCTCGGCCACCGGCCGCCCGTCGATCTGCGCGCGCTCGACGAACCGCAGCAGATGCGGCGACGCGTACCTGCCGACGCGGTATCCCGCGGCGCGCAGGATCGCATCCAGCATGGCGCAGGTCGATCCCTTGCCGTTGGTGCCGCCGACGACGATGGTCGCGCAGGGCCAGCGCAAACCCATGCGATCGGCGACGGCGCGCACCCGCTCCAGACCCAGTTCCATCGGGCGGCTGTGCAGGCGCTCGACGTACGCGAGCCAGGCATCGAGCGTGTCGGGGGGATTCATTTTTCAGTCCCGGGCGGACATCCGGTCGGCGCGCGACCGGGACGTCGGGATACCGGCTGCCGGGTGAAGCCATTGCCGAGCGCGCGGACCGGATGTCCGCCGCGTATCACCATGGGCTTCGGCTTTTTGAAGGCCTAGACGATCGCGTCGGCCGGCATCCGCTGCATCAGCGCCAGCACATGGGCCAGCGTGTCCCGCATCTCCCGCCGGTCCACGATCATGTCGACCTCGCCCTTCTGCAGCAGGAACTCCGACCGCTGGAACCCCTCGGGCAGCTTCTCGCGCACCGTCTGCTCGATCACTCGCGGACCCGCGAATCCGATCAGCGCCTTGGGCTCGGCCATGACCACGTCGCCCATGAACGCGAAGCTCGCCGACACGCCGCCGAACGTCGGATGGCACAACACCGAAACGAACGGCAGTCCCGCCTGCGCCAGACGGGCAACCATCGCCGTCGTCTTGGCCATCTGCATGAGCGAGAGCAGCCCCTCCTGCATGCGCGCGCCGCCGGTCGCCGTGAAACACACGAACGGCACTTTCTGGTCCAGCGCCACCTGCGCCGCCCGGACAAAGCGCTCGCCGACCACCGACCCCATCGACCCGCCCATGAAGTCGAAATCGAATGCCGTCACCACCACCGGCACCGCGCGAATCGACCCCGCGAACGCGATCAGCGCGTCGGTTTCGCCGGTTTCCTGGACCGCTTCCAGCAACCGGTCGGAGTACTTGCGGCTGTCCTTGAAATGCAAGGTGTCGATCGGCAGGACTTCACGGCCGATTTCATGGCGCCCCTCCGGATCGAGCAGCGCATCGAGGCGGTCGCGCGTGCGGATGCGCATGTGGTGCCCGCACTTCGGACACACCTGCAGGCTGCGCTCCAGCTCCGCGGCGTACAGCACCGCCTCGCAGCTCGGGCATTTCGTCCACACTCCCTCCGGCACCGTCTTGCGCGCGCCGCCCGGCTTGATGCGCGGGGGCAGAAGTTTCTCGATCCAGCTCATGCCGTTCCCCTTCTATGCATCCGGCCTATCAAAAATCACCCCGAGAAATCACCCCGAGAAATCACCGCGAGACGTCACTGCGAGGATTCGCTGCGGAATCCACTTCCGCATCCAGCGCATGCCGGATCTCCGCAATGACGCGCCCCGCCGCCGCGACCGCGCCCTGCGGCCCGGCTTCTTCGATCTCGGCCACGAGACGGCTGCCGACCACCACGGCATCCGCATGCCGACCCAGTGCCTGTGCGCTCGCACCGTCGCGGATCCCGAATCCTACTGCGACCGGCAGCGTAGTCCGCTCCCGGATCGCCGGCAATCGCGCCGCCACGGCAGCCGGATCGAAATGCCCGGCGCCGGTGATCCCCTTGAGGCTCACGTAATACAGAAATCCACGCCCCTGGCGGGCCACCTGCGCGACCCGCGCGTCGCTCGAGGTCGGCGCCAGCAGGAACACCGGCGCGATGCCCGCTTCCCGTAGCGCCGCCGCGAACTCTTCGCACTCTTCGGGCGGATAGTCGACCACGATCACCCCGTCCACGCCGGCACCGGCCGCCGCGCGCACGAAGGCTGCCGTGCCCAGGCGTTCGATCGGATTGGCATACCCCATCAGGACCAGAGGCGTCTCGGCATCGCCGCGCCGGAACTCCTCGGCAAGATCGAGCGTCGCGCGCAGGCCCACGCCGTTGCGGATCGCGCGCTCGGCGGCACGCTGGATCACCGGGCCGTCGGCCATCGGATCGGAAAACGGCACGCCCAGTTCGATCACGTCGGCGCCCGCGCGCGCCAGTTCGTGCAGGATCGGAACCGTGCACTCCGGCAGCGGATCGCCCGCCGCGACGTACGCCACGAGCCCCGTGCGCCCCGCCGCCCGCAGCGCCGCAAACCGCGCGTCGATCCGGTTCATGCCCGCGTCCCGCGGGTCGAAACCGCCGGAACCGGCAGCAGGCCGCCGAGATCCAGGCCGCTTTCCTTGGCCACGATGTGCAGATCCTTGTCTCCGCGCCCGCTCAGATTCACCAGCAGAATCTTGTCCTTCGGCATCTCGGGCGCCAGCCGCGCCGCGTACGCCAGGGCGTGGCTCGACTCCAGCGCCGGAATGATGCCTTCGATGCGGCACAGGTCGTGAAAGGCGCGCAGGGCCTGCGCATCGGTGACGCCGACGTACTGCGCACGCCCGCTGTCCTTGAGCCAGGCATGCTCCGGCCCCACGCCGGGATAATCCAGGCCGGCGCTGATGCTGTGCGTCTCCGCGATCTGCCCGTCGGCGTCCTGCAGCAGATAGGTCCGGTTGCCGTGCAGCACGCCGGGCGAACCGCGTTCCAGGCTCGCCGCGTGCCGACCGGTGTCCAGGCCCTCGCCCGCCGCCTCGACGCCGATCAATTGCACCTGCGGCATGCCGATGTAGTCGTAGAAGATCCCCATGGCGTTGCTGCCGCCGCCGACGCAGGCGATGACGGCATCGGGCTGGCGGCCGGCAAGCTCCGGCATCTGCTGCAGGCACTCCTTGCCGACCACGGAATTGAAATCGCGGACCATCATCGGGTAGGGGTGCGGCCCGGCGACCGTGCCGATGATGTAGAAGGTGTCGTCGATGTTCGTCACCCAGTCGCGCATCGCTTCGTTGAGCGCGTCCTTGAGCGTGCGCGAACCGCTGTCGACCGGATGCACCTCCGCGCCGAGCAGGCGCATGCGATAGACGTTCGCCGCCTGCCGCTGCACGTCCTCCGCGCCCATGTAGACCACGCAGCGCATGCCGTAGCGCGCCGCCACCGTCGCCGTCGCGACGCCGTGCTGCCCCGCGCCCGTCTCGGCGATCACGCGCTGCTTGCCCATCTTGCGGGCGAGCAAGGCCTGACCGACGGTGTTGTTGACCTTGTGCGCGCCGGTGTGATTGAGATCCTCGCGCTTGAGGTAGATCTGCGCGCCGCCGAGTTCGCGGCTCCAGCGCGCGGCGTGGTAGATCGGGCTCGGGCGGCCGACGAAATGGCGCAGCTCGCGGCGCAGTTCATCCTGGAAATCCGGGTCGCTGCGGCATTCGCGATATGCGCTGCGCAATTCGTCCAGCGCCGCGGACAAGGTCTCGGCAACGAAGCTGCCGCCGTAGGGGCCGAAGTGCCCCCGTTCATCGGGAAGATCGGTTGGATTCATGAATGTTCGATTCGGGCGTCCGCCGCACGCACCGCAGCAACGAAGCTGCGCATCCGTCCGGCGCTCTTGATTCCCCGGGACTCCTCGATTCCGCTGCTCACATCGACCGCGTACGGCCGCACCGCGCGGATCGCATCCGCAACATTTTCCGCATGCAGGCCACCGGCCAGGATCAGGGGCAGCGATCGCTGCGCCGGAGCCGGGACACGCCCCCAGTCGAACGTCTCCCCCGCACCACCGCTACCGGGCCCCGCCGCGTCGGCAAGCAGGCCTGCCGCACTGTGGAAAATCACCTCGGAGTGTAGCAAAACCCCATCCTGAACCATGGACACCGCGCGCAGATACGGTCGCGCAAACCGGCGGCAGAACGCCTCGTCTTCGTGGCCGTGAAACTGCAGCAGCGCCCCCGGAATCCGTTCCAGCGCCTGCCGGATCGAAGCCTCCGCGGCATCGACGAACAACAGCACCGGCGTCACGAACGGCGCCACCGCGCGCGCAAGGTCCGCAAGCCGCGCCGGATCGACATATCGGGGGCTGCCCGGATGGCAGACGAAGCCCACGGCATCGACGCCGAGGGCACAGGCCAGCGCGACGTCCTGTTCGCGCGTGAGGCCGCAGAACTTGATGCGGGTCCGGGTCAATCGGTCTCCCATGTTTCCGTGGACGGCGGGTTGCCGGTTCCGCGCGCGGGACCGCCCACGCGCGGCACGGAATCGGGGTGCCGCCCAATCATCGGCGCCGAACCGTGCGGAAGCCCGCAGTCCGCATCGTAGTCCACCGCCGTCAGGTAAAGCCCCGCTGCATCGAAGGTCGGCGCGCCGCGGCGACGATCGCGCGCCGCCAGCAGTGCCGTCGCCCAGGCGGGGTCCTTGCGCCCGGTCCCGACTTCGACCAGCGCTCCGACCAGGTTGCGGACCATGTGATGCAGAAAGCCGTCGGCGCAGGCCCGGATCCGGATCAGACCGTCCTCGGGCCGTTCCACGTCGAGCCGATGCAGGGTACGGACCGGGGACTTCGCCTGACACTCCGAAGAGCGGAAGGAACTGAAATCCTGCCGGCCCAGCCAGCAGGCCGCCGCGGCCTGCATCGCCGCCAGGTCGAGCGGGCGAAAGACCCACCCGGCACGCCCATTCCACAGCGGCGAGCGCGCGGCGCGATTGCAGATCCAGTATTCGTAATGCCGCGCCCGGGCGCTGAACCGGGCATGGAAGGATTCGTCGACCCGCTGCGCCCATTGCACCGCAACCTGCGGCGGCAGATACCGGTTCACGCCGCGCACCCAGGAAACCATTTCGCGATCGCGGTCGGTATCGAAGTGCACCACCTGGCCGGTCGCATGCACGCCGGCATCCGTCCGGCCCGCGCAGGTCGTCTCGATGCCCGCATCGGCGAACCGCGACAGCGCCGCCTCCAGCGCATCCTGTACGGTGCGCCGGTGCGGTTGCGTCTGCCAGCCTTCGAAATGCGCCCCGTCGTACTCGACGCCCAACGCGATGCGCACCGTAGGGCTATGCGTCCAACAGCTTGGTGAGTTCCACCGCCTGCTGGCGCTGTTCGCGCGTGCCGTCCTTCATGACCTCTTCGAGGAGTTCGCGCGCTCCGTCCTTCACCCCGAGATCGATGTACCCGCGGGCGAGATCGAGCTTGGTCGCCATCTGCGACGCCAGCGGACTCCCCGCCTGCGTTTCCGCGCGGCGCCCCGATGCGAAGGTGGCTTCCGCCCCGGAAAGGTCGAAATCAATGAGGGGCACCGTCGCCTGATCGGTATTGAGCGCAAGCGGCGTCGTGACCTCCCCTTCGTCGTCGGACAGCGACGCCACCGCACCGAGCAGCGTCGGCCGCGACAGCGCTTCCTCGAACCCGTGGTCGCCCGCGCTCGGCGCCGCCGGCGGCAGGTCGGGCAGACGGAGATCGACCTCCGGAATCGGCACCGCCCCCGTCAAGGTCGGCGGCCCCGAATGGGTCGATCCGGCCGCGGCGGCGGGAACCGCCATGGCCGGACGCGCGGCCTCGGCGGGCGCGGCGGGCGCAATCGCTTCGGCCACCGCATCCGTCCCGAACGCCATCAGCGCCTCTTCCCGCAAGGTCGGGACGGAGTCCGGCTCGACTTCCGCCGGCGCAGGGGTGCCGTCCGCGCCCGCCGGCGCAAACTCGATCAGGGGTTCGGGTGCGGGTTCGGGTGCGGGCGGTTCGATCACGAACTCGGGCTCGGCCGCCGGCTCGGCAACCAGGGCAACGGGTTCCGCCTGGTATGCAGGCTCCGGCTCGGGCCGGAAAACCTCCGGGGCCGACTCGGCGGCCTGCGGCTCTTCGATCTTGGTCGGACCCAGATCGAAATCGAGCGCGCTGAAATCGAACGCCGGCTCGAGCGGCACGGGCTGGGTATGCGCGACCGACGGCTCCGGTGCATGCGGCTCGTCCGCCGCCAGGTCCATCCCGCTGTCGACCGGCCGCGAGGCCGATTCCCCAACCGGGATCGTCGGCAGCGCCGTCGCAGCCTCCGCGACCGGCGACACCCAGGGCATGAGGTGTTCGGTCGTCGGTCCCGCCTCGGGTTCGTCGAGCCCCGCGAGGAACCGCGAGGGTTCGGAATGGAAATCCTCGGCGGCTTCCACGACTTCCTCGGCATGTCCGCCGAGCTGCATCTCGGTCTTCGGCGGCGCTCCGACCGGAACGAATGCGTCGCCGGCCAGCTCCCCGCCGACGTACAACGGATTCGACGGCTCGAGCTTGTAGCCGAGCTTCGCCGCCTGCTCCCACTCCGCGCCGACGCCGCCGGTGCGTTCATGCAGATCCCGGGCAAGCGCCTCGAACGACGCCGAATCGCCGCGCCGCGCGTAGATTTCCATCAGCTTCGCGCGCACCGCATGGCGCTCCGGATTCATCCGCAGCGATTCCTTGAGGATGTCCTCGGCCTGCTCCTCCCGCCCGTATGCGATGTATACGTCGGCTTCCGCGACCGGATCGACCTCGTTGGAATGCAACTGCGACGCCGCAGGGATGAAGCTCGAGTTGAACGTGCTCGTGGCGCCGGTGTCGACGTTCTGCCCGCCGGTGGCGCTGAACCGCCCCTCCCCGGCCGCCATCTCCGCGTCCGAGGATCCGGCACCGGCGCGCTTGCGACGGGCCATGCTCACGCCCAACAGGGCGAGGAGCAGCGCAGTGGCGGCCGAGCCGAGCACCATCGGCGAGCGCAGCAGGCCGAGGACGCCGCCCGATTCCGCTGGCGCCGGAGCGGGATGAACCACGGGCCGGTGCGTCACCACAGGCTTGTGCGGCACGGCGACCGGCGCCTGCGCCGGCTGCGGCGCACTCTGCGGCACCGGTGCCGCGGACGTCGTCGCGAGCGCGTTGGCATGCCGGATGTCGGCATTGGACTTTTCCAGTGCGACGATGCGCTCCTGCGCGTCCTGCATCGCCCGCGCATGCGTGGTCGCTTCATCCTTGCGAGCCAGCGCCGCTTCGCTGCCGCCGGTGACGCCGGTACCGGTCGACCCGCCCCGTGCGATCTTCAGGCGATCGCCCTGCGCCGCCGTGGCGCTGCGATCTTCCACTTTCGCGGTGATGCGGCCGCGCGCAACCTGCCCGCCCGCAGCCTCATGGACCGGGCGTGCAACCGCCGCGGCACGCGCCAGCCGCTCGCGATACGCCGCAAAGTCGGCGCTCTGCACGGCGATTTCCCGCCGCGCCTGTGCCGGATCGACCTGCTGCACCGCCACGGCCGACGGGATCTCCAGCGTCCGTCCGGCGCGCAGGCGGTTGACGTTGCCGCCCAGGAACGCCGACGGGTTGGCCTGCAGCATGGCGACCATCATCTGATCGAGCGATGCGCCGCCGACACGGTGGTCCGCCGCGATCGCGGTCAGGGTATCTCCGGCATGCACCCGGACCCGCGCCGGCCCGGGGGCCGCGGCAGCCGCCGCCTGCACGGCCGGCGCGGGCGCGGGGGCGGCAACGACCGGGTTCGCCGCGGGCGGCGCCGAAGTGGGAGCCGAAGCGGGAACCGAAGTGGACGCGGACGGCGCAGGCGCCGTCGTGGTTGCCGGCGCTGCCGCCGCAGGGGCAGCCGGGACAGCAGGCGCAGTCGCCGCCGGGGCGCTGCCTTCCATCGCCGGCGGGTTCACGGCCGTCGGCGCGACGATCTGGGGCGCTTCGCGCAGCGCCGGGGGGTCGAGCAGAATGGTGTATTCCCGCACGACGCGGCCGCCCGACCAGGACAGCTCCAGCAGCAGATCGAGATAGGGCTCGTTGACGGGACGCGCCGAGGTGAGATGGAGGACCATGCCATCCGGGCCGGATCCCAGATGCAGGTGCAGCGAGGCAAGCGCCGCGTTGTAATCGATCCCCGCCTCCTTGAATTCGTTGGGCGAAGCCAGGCGCACCTGCAAGGTGCCGACGTCATCCGACGGGTCGGTGGGAATATCGACTTGCGCATCGAGCGGCTGGCCCAGCGCCGAATGCACGGCAAGCCGGCCCAGGCCCGCCGCATGCGCCGTTGCGAACATCGCGAGCGTCAGGCCCGCGAGCGCAAGGCGGGAAACCCATTCCGGACGACGCGACGACTCGTTCGCGGCCCCCACCAGCCCTGCAGCGGAATCCTGTGTGCGATACATGATCATGGATGAACAGCGTTTATCGGCTCGCGGCGGCACGTGCGTTTCCTCGGAGAGGCTAAAACCTTATTTTTAACATAGCATCAGGGACTTACGCGCGCAAGCTTAGAAAAGCCCTGAATTGGAACGCAAGCCTGGGCGATATCGGGGAATCCCCGGCGCCCTGCAGGGCGCCGGAGCAACCATACCGGAAATCCGTATTTCTGCCGGTCCCTCATGGGCGCGAGGGCACGGTTCATCCACACGTTGGACGGTGGGCGCCGCACCGACTAGTCCGGGCTGCCGGCGAGGATGCGAACCATGCGGCGCAAGGGTTCCGCGGCACCCCACAACAACTGGTCGCCGACGGTGAACGCCGACAGATACTCGCCGCCCATCGCCAGCTTGCGCAGGCGCCCGATCGGCACCTCCAGCGTGCCGCTGACCACCGCGGGCGACAAGCGCTCGACGCTGTCCTCGCGGCGATTGGGCACCACCCGCACCCAGCGGTTCGCACCGGCCAGCAGGCGTTCGACTTCTTCGAGCGCGACGTCCCGCTTGAGCTTGATCGTGAGCGCCTGGCTGTGGCAGCGCATCGCCCCCACCCGCACGCAGAGGCCGTCGACGAGCAAGGCGCCCGCCTGACCCATCGGCGGGCGACCCAGGATCTTGTTCGCCTCGGCCCCACCCTTCCACTCTTCGCGGCTCATGCCGTTGCCCAGATCCTTGTCGATCCACGGAATCAGGCTGCCGGCCAACGGAACGCCGAAATGCGCCCGCGGCAGATCGCCGTCGCGCAAGGCCTGCGTCACCTCCCGGTCGATCTCCAGGATCGATGCCCGCGGATCCGCCAGGCCGTCGCGGGCGGCGTCGTGCAGGCGCCCCATCTGCGCCAGCAACTCCCGCATGTTCTGCGCGCCCGCACCCGAGGCCGCCTGGTAGGTCATGGAACTGACCCATTCGACGAGATCCGCCTTGACGAGTCCGTCGAGGGCCAGGAGCATCAGGCTCACGGTGCAGTTGCCGCCGATGAAGTCGCGCACGCCGCCGCGGATCCCCGCCTCGATTCCCGACAGATTGACCGGGTCGAGGATGATGATGGCGTCGTCGCGCATGCGCAGCGTCGAGGCGGCATCGATCCAGTAGCCGCGCCAGCCGGCGGCGCGCAGGGCGGGGTGGACCTCCTGCGTGTACTCGCCGCCCTGGCAGGAGACGATCGCATCGCAAGCCGAAAGCGCCGCCAGATCGCGTGCGTCCTGGAGGGTCCGGGCGCCGCCGGCAACCTGCGGCGCCTCTCCGCCAGCGTCGGAGGTGGAGAAAAAGACACTCTCGAAAAAGCGATGGTCGTCTTCGGCCGCCATGCGCTCGCGCAGCACCGAACCGACCATCCCTCGCCAACCGACGAACCCGACTTTCATTTGCTGTTCCTGTTTCCGACCCGCACCCCCGCCCTCTCCCGCAAGCGGGAGAGGGGGAAGGCCCGCTCCTCGCCGCAACCGGGAAAATCCGGGAGCATGAGTTCAAAGCGCCGCGACGACGGCATCTCCCATCGCCGCCGTCCCGACGACGGCCTCTCCCGCCCGCGCCAGATCCGCGGTGCGCAGCCCTGCGCGCAGCACCGATTCCACGGCGTCCTCGATGCGACGCGCGAACGCCTCCTGGCGCAGGGAATAGCGCAGCATCATCGCGGCCGAGAGGATGGTCGCCAGCGGATTGGCCAGCCCCTTGCCGGCGATGTCGGGCGCCGAGCCGTGGATCGGCTCGTACATCCCTTTGCCGTGTTCGTCGAGCGACGCCGACGGCAGCATGCCGATCGAGCCGGTCAGCGCGGAGGCCTCGTCGGACAGGATGTCGCCGAACATGTTGCCCGTAACCACGACATCGAACTGACGCGGCGCACGCACCAGTTGCATCGCCGCGTTGTCGACGTACATGTGCGACAACGCGACGTCCGGATAGTCCTTGCCGACCTGCGTGACGACCTCGCGCCAGAGCTGCGTGGTCTCGAGCACGTTGGCCTTGTCGACCGAGCACAGCCGACATCCGCGCCGGCGCGCCGCTTCGAACGCGACGCGCGCGATGCGCCGGACTTCGCCTTCGCTGTATCGCATCGTGTCGAAGCCCTCGCGCTCCCCGGATTCGAGCGTGCGGATGCCCCGCGGCTGGCCGAAATAGATGTCGCCCGTCAGCTCGCGCACGATGAGCACGTCCATGCCTTCGACGATCTCGGGCTTGAGCGCCGATGCGCTCTCCAGGCCGGGATGGATCCGCGCCGGCCGCAGGTTGGCGAACAGCCCCAGCTCCTTGCGCAGCCGCAGCAGCCCCTGCTCGGGCCGCTTCGCCCGCGGCAGGGCGTCGTACTGCGGACCGCCCACCGCGCCGAAGAGCACGGCATCGCTTTCCCGCGCCAGCGCCAGCGTGTGGGCCGGCAGCGGGTCATCGAAGCGGTCCGTCGCCGCTCCGCCGACCTCGGCATGGGAAAACGTGCACTGCAGCCCCGCGGGCTCGAGCGCGCGCAGGACCTTCACCGCTTCGGCGATGATCTCCGGGCCGATCCCGTCGCCGGGCAGTACGGCAATCTTCATTCGTGGGTCTCCAAAGTGCGCGCCAGCCAGGGATTGCGGCGCAGGCGCAACGCCTCGAACTCGCGGATGCGGTCGGCGTGGCGCAGGGTGAGGCCGATGTCGTCCCAGCCGTTGAGCAGACATTGCTTGCGGAACGCGTCGATCTCGAACGGCAGCACCATGCCGTCGGCGGCGATCACCGTCTGCTGCGGCAGATCGATGGTGAGCCGGTAGCCGGGCTGGGCCAGCACGGCCTGGAACAGGCGGTCGATCGCGTCTTCCGCGAGCACCACCGGCACGATGCCGTTCTTGAGGCTGTTGTTGTAGAAAATGTCGGCAAAACTCGGCGCCAGGATCGCCCGGAATCCGTACTCGGCGATCGCCCAGGGCGCGTGCTCCCGGCTCGAGCCGCAGCCGAAGTTGCGGCGGGCGAGCAGCACGGTCGCGCCGCGGTAGCGCGGCTGATTGAGCACGAAGTCGGGGTTGGGCGTCCGCGCCGCCGGATCCTGCCCCGGTTCGCCGCGGTCGAGGTAGCGCCACTCGTCGAAGAGGTTGACGCCGAAGCCGGTGCGCCGGATCGACTTGAGGAACTGCTTGGGGATGATCTGATCGGTGTCGACGTTCGGGCGATCGAGCGGCGCCACCAGTCCTTCGTGTCGGGTAAAGGCTTGCATCGGGTCACCCCAGGATTTCGCGTACATCGACAAAACGGCCGGCGATCGCCGCCGCCGCGGCCATCGCGGGACTGACGAGGTGCGTGCGCCCCCCCGGTCCCTGCCGTCCCTCGAAATTGCGGTTGGAGGTCGAGGCGCAACGCTCGCCGGGCTCCAGCCGGTCTTCGTTCATGCCCAGGCACATCGAGCAGCCGGGTTCGCGCCATTCGAAGCCGGCGTCGCGGAACACGCGGTCCAGGCCCTCGGCCTCGGCCTGCGCCTTCACCAGACCCGATCCGGGCACCACCAGCGCGGCCTTGACCGTGGCCGCGACATGCCGGCCCTGCGCCACGCGCGCCGCGATGCGCAGATCCTCGATGCGCGAATTGGTGCACGAACCGATGAACACCTTGTCGATGGCGATCTCGCGCATCGGCGTGCGCGGCGCGAGGCCCATGTATTGCAGCGCGCGCTCGATCGCCGTGCGCTTCACCGGGTCGGCCTCGGCGTCCGGATCCGGCACCGCGCCGTCGATCGGCACCACCATCTCGGGCGAAGTCCCCCAGCTCACCTGCGGCGCGAGCGCGGTCACGTCGAGATCGACGGTGCGGTCGAACTGTGCGCCCTCATCGGAATACAGCGCCTGCCACGACAGCACCGCGCGGTTCCAGTCCTCGCCGCGGGGCGCCATCGGGCGCCCGCGCACGTATTCGATGGTGCGCTCGTCCACGGCCACCAGCCCGGCGCGCGCGCCCGCCTCGATCGCCATGTTGCACAGGGTCATGCGCGCCTCGACCGAACTGGCACGGATCGTCGGCCCGCCGAACTCGATGGTGTAGCCGGTGCCGCCGGCGGTGCCGATGCGGCCGATCAGCGCCAGCGCGAGATCCTTGGTGCCGACGCCGGCATGGAACGCGCCGGTGACGCGCACGAGGAAGTTCTTCGATTTACGGGCGACCAGCGTCTGCGTCGCGAGCACGTGTTCGACTTCCGAGGTGCCGATGCCGAAGGCGAGCGCGCCCAGCGCGCCGTGGGTGCTGGTATGCGAATCGCCGCAGACCACCGTCATGCCGGGCAGCGTCGCGCCCTCCTCCGGCCCGACGACGTGGACGATGCCCTGGCGCCGGTCGAGAAACGGAAAGTAGGCGGCGGCGCCGAAGGCGCGGATGTTGTCGTCGAGCGTCTGGATCTGCAGGCGCGACGTGGGGTCCGCAACGCCTTCGAGGCCGCGATCCCAGCCGCGCGTGGGGGTGTTGTGATCGGCCGTTGCGACGATCGACGCGACCCGCCAGGGCGTGCGTCCGGCGGCGCGCAGGCCGTCGAATGCCTGGGGGCTGGTGACTTCGTGGATGAGATGGCGGTCGATGTAGAGCAGCGCCGTGCCATCGGGTTCCACTTGGACGACGTGGTCGTCCCACAGCTTGTCGTAGAGCGTGCGGGGAGCGGCGGACGGCGAGGAAGGCATCGGTGTCGGAATCTCGGTTGGGGAACCTGAAATTATGCCACCGCGCTCCCCGGCAGCGGCGGCACGGGCAGGGCGACATCGCCGTTCTGGGCCCGGTGCAGCAATGCATGGTCCATCAGCACCAGCGCGAGCATCGCCTCGGCGATCGGCGTGGCGCGGATCCCGACGCAGGGATCGTGGCGGCCGTGGGTCACCACCTCCGTCGGCTCGAGATTGCGGTCGACGGACCGACGCGGAATGCGGATGCTCGAGGTGGGCTTGAGCGCGATCGACACCTCGACATCCTGACCGGTGGAAATGCCGCCCAGGATGCCGCCGGCGTGATTGGACAGGAACCCCTGCGGCGTCATCTCGTCGCCGTGCTCGGAACCGCGCTGCGCCACGGAGGCGAATCCGGCGCCGATCTCCACGCCCTTGACCGCGTTGATGCTCATCATCGCCCAGGCGATGTCGGCGTCGAGCTTGGCCGCGAGCGGCGCGCCGAGGCCGACCGGCACCGACTGCGCGCAGACCCGCAGGCGCGCGCCGCAGGAATCCCCCGCCGCGCGCAGATCGTCCATGTACTGTTCCAGCCGCGCCACCGCGCCGGCACTGGGTGCGAAGAAGGGGTTGCGCTCGACCTCGTCCCAGCTCTCGAAGGGAATTTCGACGTCCCCCAGTTGCTGCAGATGGCCGCGGATCGTGGTGCCATGGCGCTCGCGCAACCACTTGCGCGCGACGGCGCCGGCGGCGACCAGCGGCGCGGTCAGGCGCGCCGAGGAGCGCCCGCCGCCGCGCGGATCGCGCAGGCCGTACTTGCGCCAGTAGGTGTAGTCGGCATGACCGGGCCGGAAGGTGTCGAGCAGGTTCTCGTAGTCGCGGCTGCGCTGATCCTCGTTGCGGATCAGCAGCGCAACCGGCGTGCCGGTGGTCCGGCCTTCGTAGACGCCGGACAGGATCTCGACCCGGTCGGGTTCGCGCCGCTGCGTGACGTGGCGCGAGGTGCCGGGCTTGCGCCGGTCGAGATCCGACTGGATGTCGGCCTCGGAAAGCGCCATGCCGGGCGGGCAGCCGTCGATGACGCAGCCGATCGCCGGGCCGTGGGACTCACCGAAGTCGGTGACGCGGAACAATCTGCCGAAAGTGGAGCTCATGGGCGAGATTATGACGGACTTGGCGGCCGCGGCGATGATGCCGGCACCGCGCAGCCCACTAGTGTAGTGCTTCGTTCTGTTTGGAACGTAACTACAGATTGGTGTGGATCATTTTCTGCAGGATCTGTGGCGCAGCGTGTGTCAATCGATGCGGCGCAGGAACGTCAGTTCTTGGCGTTCTCGTGGGGCGTGTCATCCATGCGCAGTGGACGGGGGGAAGAGTGTCGCGCACGAGGTCATGAACGAGATCCGGCCGCCCTGCACCGGTTCCGGCCCCGGGGCGCGGTCGGCCCTACGGGCCGACTCCGTTGTGCTGCTCGGCGCCGGGGCGCACGGCCAACTCGTTGCGCGTCCCGAAGGGACGCTGCACTCGGACAGGGGC
>JAKCCX010000083.1 GCA_021838715.1 Pseudomonadota bacterium
GCTTGCGTTCGCACTGCGCGACGTCCTCGGCCGCGTGCCGGACGGCGTGCTCCCGGGCCTCGAGTTCCTGCTCGTGGGACGCGACGGCGAGTTGCAGTCGTCCGAGAAAGGCCCGCTGGTTGCGTTCCGCGCTCGGATCTCGCGTTTCCCCCGCGCGCGGGAGCGCACGGCCGTCGTAGTCGGCCGCGTAGCGGCGCAGCATTTCGCCGTGGGCGCGCGCCTGCTCGAGCGTTCGCAACAGGTTGGCATGCCGTGCCTGCGCGGCCTGGAGGCGTTTGCGCGCCAATTCGAGAAGGATGGTGGCGGTGGCTGGATTCATGACGAGTAGTTCGGGATCCCTTGTACGAGGCCTGCCAGGGCGGCTTGCGCATCGATGAGCGGAGCGCGTTCCTCCATCGCCTGGCGAAGAAAGCCTTCCATCTGTGGATGGGCTTCGATCGCGGCGTCGAGTGCCGCGTCTGCGCCGGGCACGTAGGCGCCGACGGCCAACAGGTCGCGGTTGCGCTGGTATCGCGAATAGGCGTTGCGGAAGCGTCGCGCCGCGTCGATCTGTTGCGGGGTGCAGACGGAGGTCATGACGCGGGACACCGAGGCTTCGATGTCGATCGCAGGAAAGTGTCCGGATTCGGCGAGTTTGCGCGACAGCACGATGTGGCCGTCGAGGATGGCCCGCGCCGAGTCCGCAATCGGGTCCTGCAGGTCGTCGCCCTCGGTGAGGACGGTATAGAACCCGGTGATCGATCCTTCACCGGGGCCGGCGTTGCCGGCCCGCTCGACGAGTTGCGGCAGTCGGGCGAACACCGACGGCGGATAGCCCTTGGTCGCGGGCGGTTCCCCGATCGCCAGTGCGATCTCCCGGGCCGCCATGGCGTAGCGGGTGAGCGAGTCCATGAGCAGCAGGACGTTGCGCCCGCAGTCGCGGAAATATTCGGCGATCGCCGTCGCGTACGCGGCGCCCTGCATCCGCACGAGCGGTGTCGTATCGGCCGGCGCCACCACCACCACGGCGCGCGCCAAGCCCTCCGGCCCCAGGATCTCGTCGATGAATTCCTTGACTTCCCGGCCCCGTTCGCCGATCAGCCCGACGACGATCACGTCGGCGGCGGTGTATCGCGCCATCATGCCGAGCAGTACGCTCTTTCCGACCCCGGAACCGGCGAACAGGCCGATCCGTTGGCCCCGGCCCACCGTCAGCAGCGCATTGATCGCGCGGACCCCGACGTCGAGCGGCGTCCGGACCGGATCGCGGCGCATGGCGTTGATGGGGCGGCTCAGCAAGGTCCGCGATTCGAGGTCGGCGCCGGGACGGCGCGCCAGAGGGCCGTCGGTGTCGAGGGGCATGCCGTTCGGGTCGAGCACCCGGCCAAGCAAGGCGGTTCCCATCGGCAACCGGCGCGTGCGGTCTTCCGCACGGCGCCACGGGTGGTTGCGCTGGCCGTATCGCGGCCGCAGCGCCTCCGGGTCCTGGGCGATCACCATCGCGCCCGGTCGGATGCCTTGCGGCTCGACGGTCGGCATGAGGAACAGGCGTTCGCCCGCGAATCCGACGACCTCGGCATCGAGTTGCGCGCCGTCGTCCTGGACGATCACGGCCCGCGCCCCGACGGGCAGCTTGAGTCCGATGGCTTCCAGAACCAGTCCCGCCGACCGGGTCAGTCTTCCGCGCTGCGCCAGCGGCTCCGCATGGTGCGCGATGCCGCGACACTCTTCGAGGAACCGCACCAGGCTGCGGGAGGGTTCGGCGACCGCGTTCACGGTGCCTCCGTGGGGGCGTGCGGCTCCCCGAGCGACGTCTTGGCGTCCGGCTCGCAGCCGAGGGCTTCCAGTGTGCGCCGCCAGCGCGTGCCGATCGTCGCATCGACCTCGACCTGCGACGTGTCGACCCGGCAGCCTCCCGCCTCGACCGTCGGATCTTCGACGAAGCGGCAGCCGCGGAGGTGGCCATCCTCCGACAGCGCGTCGCGCACGAAGGCGAAGTCCGCCGGCGACAGGCGCACGGTGGGATGGCCGTGCGATTCGGTCACGAGGGCGAGGGCCTCGCGCACGACCGGGAGGATCGCGTCACGCTGGGTACGGACCTCGCGGCGCAGCACCTGGGCCGCGATTTCGATCGCGAGGTCGAGCAGCGCGTCGGCGCCTTGCGCCGTCAGTTCCTCGAAACGCGATTGCATCCGCGCCAGGACGGCTTCCAGGCGCTGAAGATCGGCGGCCCGTGCTTGCTGGGCGGCGCGCCGGACTTCGGCGGCGGCGTCGGCATAGCCTTGGGCGTGCCCCTCTTCGTAGCCGCTTTGCCGCTCCTGCGCGGCGTGCAGGCCATTGCGCGGCGTGAGGCGCTTCGCGGTGGCGAGGCTGACGCCGTCGGACAGCGGACGCAGTTCCCATGGCGTCGTACCGGGGGCCGCTGCGGAGGGACGGAGGTGGCGATTCGTGCCGGGCATCGTTGTCGGCTCCGTCAGACGAATCCGTCGTCACTGCCGCCCGATCCGATCTGGATCTGGCCTTCGTCGGCGAGGCGTCGCACCGTCTTGAGGATTTCGCGCTGTTCGCGCTCCACTTCGGAAAGGCGTACCGGCCCCTTCGACTCGAGGTCCTCGCGCAGCGTCTCCGCCGCGCGCGAGGACATGTTCTTGAAGATCTTTTCGCGCAGCGATTGATCGGCGCCTTTGAGCGCAACGATCAGCGAGTCGGACTGGATCTCGCGCAGCATCGTCTGAATCCCCCGATCGTCGAGGTCGATGAGGTTGTCGAAGGTGAACATCTGGTCGAGGATCTTTTGCGCCAGATCGCCGTCGTGCTCGCGGATCGATTCGACGACGCTCGATTCGATCGCGCCGCCGAGGAAGTTGAGCATTTCGGCGGCCGTCTTGGCACCGCCCAGGGTCATCTTCTTCACCTTGTCGCCGGCGGCAAGGACGCGCGACAGGACCTGATTGAGTTCGTCCAGCGCCTGCGGCTGGATGCCGTCCAGCGTTGCCACCCGCAGGAGGACGTCGTTGCGCATGCGGTCGGGGAAATGTTTCAGCGATTCGGCAGCATGATCGCGGTCCAGATGGACGAGGATCGAGGCCACGATCTGCGGGTGCTCGTTCTTGAGCAGTTCGGCCACCGCTGCGGGGTCCATCCACTTCAGCGACTCGATGCCGGAGACGTCGCGCCCCTGCAGGATGCGGTCGATGAGCAGGTTCGCCTTGTCGTCGCCCAGGGCCTTGCGCAGCACCTGGGAGATGTATTCGTCCGAATCCTTGACGAGCGAGTACTGCTCGCCATGGGTGTGATGGAACGCCTTGACCGTATCGTCGATTTTTTCGCGCGACACGGAGCGCAGCTTGGCCATCGTTTCGCCCAGCTTCTGCACCTCTTTCGGGCTGAGGTACTTGAAGACCTCCGCCGCGCCTTCCTCGCCGACCGACATCATCAGGATGGCGGCGCGCTCGAGTCCTTCTTCTGCGGTTGCGGTACTCATGCCTGCGCTCGGTTCGCGTTACTTGCTGCTGTTGTCGCCGACCCAGCTCTTGACGACGTTGGCGACGGCCGCGGGATCGCTCTTGGCAATCTGGCGCAGACCTTCCAGGGTGGTTGCGGTGTGGGATGCAGGTGCTGCCAGTGCGGCCGGCTCGGCCGCCATGGCGGAGGCGGCTTCCAGCGCCGCCGGCACCGGGGTGGGCGTCTCGGCGATCATCTTGAGGGCCGGGCGCAACACGCCGAACACGACGATTCCGGTCAGCGCCAGGAAGAGCAGCGCCTTGCCGCCCTCCTTCACGATGTTGAGCACGTCGGGCCGTTGCAGCATCGACGGCGGTGCGATCGGCTCCATCTCGGGCTGTTGGAACGCCACGTTGACGACGTTGATCTTGTCGCCGCGCTGCTGGTTGTAGCCCATCGCCTGCTCCGCCAGCGCCTGGAACTTCTGCATGTCGACGGCGCTCCACGGCACGGTGATGGTCCGCAGCGACTGGTCGGCGGGAGCGGCTTTGCCTTTTCCTTTGCCTTTGGCGGACGGGGAGAGGGATTCGGGCGCCATATGGTCGTTGATCACGACGGCGGCGGTCAGGCGCAGGATGCGGCCCACCCCATCATGGACGCGGCGCACGTCGCGGTTGACCTCGTAGTTCGTCGTCTGTTGTTTGTGGACGCTCGGCTGTGGCGCGGCGGGGTTGGCCGCCGCACCGGCCGCCGGGGCGCCGGGGCCACCGGCTCCGGGCTGCTGCGGCGGCGACGCCGGATTGTTGATCGGGGCCTGCGGCGGCGCGGGGGGCTGATTGGACAATGCGCCCGGAATGCCCTGCGGTGTGGCGGGGCCGGGTTCGACGCTGCTGTCCGTCGTCTGGGAACGGATCGTCGCGTTGGCCGGATTGCCGTTCGGCGCGTAGGTCTCATCCATCGTGTCGACGTTGGAGAAATCCACGTCGGCGGTGACCTGCGCGCGTACGTTGCCGGGACCGACGATCGGCTCGAGGATGGCGAGGATGCGCTTGGAGGTCGCCGCTTCGATCTGGGAAACGTAGTCGAGCTGGGTCGGGTCGAGGCCGTTCACGCCCTCGGCCTGGGTCGACAGCAGATTGCCGTACTGGTCGACCACCGAGACGTTCTTGGGATTCAGATCCGGCACCGAGGAGGCGACGAGGTGCACGATGCCGGCAATCTGGGCGCGGTCGAGCGCATCGCCGCCGCGCAGCTGCAGCAGCACGGAGGCCGTCGGGGGGTCGCGGTCGCGCAGGAATCCGGAGGTCTTGGGAATCGCCAGGTGCACCCGCGCGGCGCTGACCGGGGACAGCGACTGGATCGAGCGCGCCAGTTCGCCTTCGAGCGCGCGCTGGTAGTCGACCTGCTCCTGGAACTGGGTGAGACCGAACTTCGGCGCGTCGAGCAATTCGAACCCGACCACGGACCCTTTGGGCAGGCCCTGCGAGGCCAGCTTGAGCCGGATCTCGTTGACCTTGTCTTCCGGGACCATGATCGTGCCGCCCTCGGTCGTGCGGTAGGGGACGTTCATCTGCGCCAGTTGCGCGATGATGTCGCCGCCGTCGCGATCCGAGACGTTGGTGAACAGGACGCCGTAGTTGGGCGTGGCGCTCCACATCCACGCGGTCACGACGAGCGCGATCATTGCCGCGGAACCCAGGGCGAGCAGCGCCAGGGAGCGGGGGGAGAGTCGGCTGAAGATGCCCATTTCGTATTCGGCGTGAGGGCCGGATGATTCCGGCCGGATTTCCTTGGATTTCGGTTTCCCGGTTCGGACGATCGCGGCATTCCGGGATCGCCCACGAATCCATTATTGGCAGACTTGAGGGCGCGAATGCGTCGATAAGCCGAGGAAACCGGGAGCTTTCGTGCGCTTGTCTGTCCAGGACGGCAGCGCATGCAGCGCCGTATCCCCCGCTCCCGCGGAGGCGGGAGCGGGCGGGGGGCGGGTGCGGCGAATTGGAATGCTTTCCTGCCGCTGCCGCATCGACCATCTCCTCTTGTATCGCGCTACCGTTTCCTGAAAATCAACCGGGAGAACGGCATGAACATCGCGGCAATCGGAACGCAGCTGGCGGGCGCGGCGGCGAACATGGCGCTCGGCGGGCCGGGAGCCGTCGCGGCATCGGCGGCAGGCGCGGGGATGGATTTCGCGTCCGCGCTCGGCTCGGCGCTCAGTGCGGTGAGTCAAAGCGGAAACCAGGCGGACGCGCTGCAGCAGCAGTTTCAGCTCGGCAATCCGAGCGTGAGCCTCGAGCAGACCATGGTTGCGATCAACAAGGCGCAGCTGAATCTTTCCGAAGCCGTCCAGGTGCGCGATCGGCTGACGCAGGCATACAGCCAGATCATGAACATGCAGGTCTAGCTGGCGGTCAGGGGGGGGGCGCCCTCACCCCGCCTGCGACGGCGGGTGCCCGGCTCGCCGGCTTTCAGAACCCCAGGCTGGCCAGCAGATCGTCGACGCCCGCCTGGTCGGTCACGACGTCGTCGCGTCCTTCCGCATTCACCACCGGGCCTTGGAGGCCGGGCGCTTCGGGTTTTTTCCGGAGTTCGGGCGGTGTCGTCTCGACCAGCAGCCGTATGAGTTGCTCCTCGAGCGTCTGGGCGAGGTTCACCACCTTGCGGATCACCTGGCCGGTCAGATCGTGGAAATCCTGCGCCAGCATGATGTCGGTGAGGATCGCATTGGTCGCGTCGGCCTGCTTGTCCAGTGCCGCGAAGAATGCGCAGGTTTCCTGTACCAGTTCCGCCCCCGCCGGAGTGGTGCGCGACCCCGGCGGGGTCCCACCCTCGGTGAATGCCTCGACCGCATCCCAGCGCATGCGCAGCCGCCGGGCGTGA